>NZ_JBFAXQ010000006.1:0-366072 GCF_040680855.1 Kribbella sp. NPDC051952 | reverse complement strand
GACCGGCTCTCCCCACGAGCCGGTCGCGCCACCGTCATTTCCGGGTCCCTAGGGAGGCGTACGGCGTACCTAGGACACCTAAGGCCCGTCACGCCGCAGGGATAGGGAGGAAGCCCGATGTGCGGGCCTACCTCAGAAGAGCACCTTTAGGTCATCGGCAAGGAGCCGACAGCAACAACCCAGGAGGCACCAAGTGTTCACGAACGAATCGGTCAAGGCAGAGGTCGACTACCGCCGCGAGCGGCTCAGCCGCGACTACCGGCACCACCGGACTCCCCGGACCCGCCGGAACCTCGTCCACCTGTTCGGCCGGAAGGCCTGAGGAAAGCCCGAAGGGAGGCACACCATGAACATCACAGCTCAGCAGATCCAGGCGGAGACCGCCTACAAGCAGGAGCGGACCAAGCGTGAGTTCCGCGGCAGCAAGCGCCGGAACCGCGCGGAGCAGGCGGCTCAGCCCGAGCCGCGGCACGCTCGCCGGGCCCTGCGACCCACCACGGCGGCATGACCGCCCGGACCGCCGTCCCTGATCCAGCAGTTGCGATCAGGGACGGCGTTTTCACGTCTGCGGCCGGCAAACCTCAGGCTCAGCGGACGGGATGCCGTCGATTTGTGTCGGCTCCAGGGGCGAAGATGGACGACGTGCCCTGGACTTCGACACCTCTCGTCGGCCGCTCGACCGAGATGGCTGCCCTGCTGAGCGCCGTCGACGACGCCAAAACGCGTCGCGCCGGTGCTGTTCTGCTGTCCGGTGACGCGGGCGTCGGCAAGACCCGCCTGCTGGACGAGGTGGCGACCGGCGCGCACGAACGCGGTTTCGGCGTACTGGTCGGGCACTGCACCGACTTCGGCGACGCCGGCCTGCCGTATCTGGCGTTCACCGAGATCTTCGGCCGGCTGGCCGGTGACCGGCCCGACCTGGTCGAGAGCGTGCTGACGAACTTCCCGGCGATCGGCCGGCTGCTGCCGACCCACCGCCTGATCGGCGCCCAGCCCGGGCCGCAGGAGGGGCAGCTGGACCGGGCCGCGCTGTTCGACGCCGTCCTCGGCGCGTTCACCGCGCTCTCCACCAGCGAGCCGCTGCTGGTGATCATCGAGGACGCCCACTGGGCCGACGACTCGACCCGGGACCTGATCGGCTTCCTGATCACCCGGCTGACCTCGCAGCGCCTGGCCCTCGTGGTCTCCTACCGCAGCGACGACCTGCACCGCCGGCACCCGTTGCGTCGCCCGATCGCCGAGTGGTCCCGCAACCCGCGGGTCCGCCGGGTCAACCTGCTCCCCCTGGACGCCGACGAGTCCCGCGTCCTGCTGAACTCACTGATCACCGAGCCGCTCCCGGAGAGCGAGGTACGGCGAATCCTCGACCGCGCGAGTGGGAACGCCTTCTTCACCGAGGAGCTGGTCGCCGCGGCCTCGATGGGCGACGGTGACGCCGTACCGCCGGATCTGGCCGACCTCCTGCTGGTCCGGCTCGACCCACTGTCCGACGACGCCCGTCAGCTCGCCCGGGTGATCGCGGTCGCCGGCCGGCGCGTCCCGCACGACCTGCTGACCGCGGTCGCCGACCTGCCCGACCGCGAGCTGGACGAGGCCCTGCGGGAGCTGATCGACGCGCACATCATCGACGTACCGACCAGCGATCGGTACTACTTCCGCCACGCCCTGCTGGCCGAGGCTGTGTACGACGATCTGCTGCCGGGCGAGCGGGTCCGCCAGCACGCGGCGTACGTGCAGGCGCTGAAGGACCAGACCGTCGCGGGTACGTCGGCTGAGTTGGCAGGGCACGCCACCCGGTCGCACAACCTGCCCGAGGCCTTCGAGGCGCGGGTGCGGGCCGGCGAGGAGGCGATCTCGGTGGCCGCGCCGCAGGAGGCGCTGAAGCACTACGAGCTGGCTCTCGAGCTCTACCCGAACCGCTCACCCGAGAGCACTGTCGACAAGACCTGGCTGATCGTCCAGACCGCGACGGCCGCGACGCTGTCGTCCCAGCACCTGCGGGCGTTGAAGATCCTGCGCAAGGCCCTGGCCGATCTGCCGCCGGACGCGCCGAAGCTGGAGCGGGCCCGACTGCTGCTGCCGCTGGCCGACATCGCGCTGATCATCGACCAGGACCAGGAGTCGAACGAGGCGATCTCGCAGGCGCTGAAGCTGGTGAACGACGAGGCGCCGAGTGTCTTCAAGGTGCAGGTCGCGTCGTTGTACGCGCGGGTCGCGCACGCGCTGGGCCGCCCGATGGACGCGGAGCGCTGGGCGAACAAGGCGCTCGAGATCGCCCGCGAGGCCGGCCAGGAATCCGCGGCCAGCGACGCCGGGATCACGCTGGCCCAGCTGCGCCGCAACGCCGGTGATCCGGAGACCGCGGCCAAGCAGTTGGAGGAAGCGGCGGTGCGGGCCCGGCTGGACGGCGACGCGGCCGCCGAGGTGCGGAGCCGGTTCCTGCTCGGGTCGACGCATTACGAGCAAGGGGATCTGCTCACCGCGAAGGCTGCCTTCACGCTGACGGTGAAGCGTGCGGCCGAGCTGGGCCGGCAATGGGCGGTGTACGGGTTCGACGCACGCCGGATGCTGGCTCTGACACAGTTCATCCTCGGCGAGTGGGACGACGCGACGGCGACGGCCGCGACGGATTCGATGACACCAGGGGCGTCCGCTGCGGCGCTGCGGGCGGTGGAGCTCTCCGTCCGCGGTGGCCGGGGGGACACCTCGGTCGCCGAAGAGCTGATGCAGCTGCGGAGGTGGTGGGATCTCGACGTGATGCTGCCGCTCCTCGGCATGCAGCCCGCCGTCGACGCGTACCGGTATCTGGATCAGCCGGCCGAGGCGGAGAAGCTGATCGCGAGCGTCGCGGCACTGTGCGCGGACATCTTCCAGACCGAGTGGTTCCTGGCCCGGATCCGGTTCGCGACGCTCGGGATGCAGGTGCTGTGTCACCGGGCCGTTGGGGAGCCCGCTGCGGCCGCCGACCTCGTCGCCCGCGGCGCGGAGTTGCTGGCCGAGGGACAGACCACGGCCGAGAAGGGCCTGCCGCCCGGGCGAGTGATGGGCGTCGAGGGCCTGGCCTGGCTGGCACGGCTGGAGTCGGAGTGGGAGCGACTCCGCTGGCTCGCCGGAGTGGACGCACCGACGCCCGAGGAGCATGTGGCCGCGTGGGAGCGGACTGTGGACGCCTTCGGGTACGGGTATGTCTTCGAGCAGGCCTGGTCACGGGTGCGGTTGTCGGCCGCCCTGCGCGCCGCCGGCCGAGTGGCCGAGGCGAACGAGCAGGCCACGCTGGCTGCTGAGGTTGGCCGGGAGCTGGGCGCCAAGCCGCTGCTCGACGAAATCGGAGGCGTCGACACGGGTGGCACGAGTGCGCTCACGTCGCGGGAGTCCGAAGTACTGGCGCTGCTCGCCGAGGGCCGGACGAACCGGCAACTGGCGCGCGAGCTGTACATCAGCGAGAAGACAGTGAGCGTGCACGTCTCGAACATCCTCGCCAAGCTCGGCGTCCGCTCGCGGACCGAAGCCGCCGCGGTCGCCCGCCGGGACGGGCTGCTCGACCAGTAGCGGGTCCACAAACGGAGGGCCCCCAACGGAGAGCCCACTGTCGCTCACGTTCGGTGCTGTGCGTTTCACCGAACGTGAGCGACGTGGGCGGAACCCGGGTGGGGACCGGGCGTTCTGGACTTAACCGTGCCTGCGGTGCCGGACGGGCTCAGTGCGCGCATGGCGGGCCTGGGCGCGAGCATGCGCCAACTCGTCACGCGGGTGCTCCCGGATACCGCTGTGCGCTGGTCGGTCGACCCGGGTGATGTCGTCGAAAACTTGCCGGGCGCGTCGCATCCGCACCACAGCCAGTAATCCGAGTAGGACCGCCATCAGCACGATCACCACCCACAGTTGCAATGACATTGCCTCACCACCCCGCAATCGCCCCGTATCACCGCGTAATCACCATAGCCCTGAACTGACCACTTGGCGACGGGCTGTACGCATTCCGTTATCCCAGAGCGTTTCAAACTCACGTTTGTTGCCAAATGCAATTACAAAGGGTGATCGGGCAACGAGTCTGAGGCCGACCGGAATTGTTACGCTCAGTCACCACGTGGGGTGAGGCGACCGCCACGAAAAAGATACGTTGACCGACCGTCAACTGGTTCACGGAAGGCCAGAACCTGGTGTACGCCGGACTCCGGTTCGGCCGCGATCAGCCGCGACTCGTCCAGCGGCACGTACCGGGTCCGCCGCTCCTCCGGCAGCAAGATCTTGGCCTCATCGCTGACCGCCTCGTCGAGCACCCAGAACTCGCCGTCCTCGACGCTGACCGTGGCCCGCACCAACAACCCGTCGTACCGGCCGACGACGAGGTCTGTGGAGATCTCGACCGGCTCGGCGGGTGGCACCGGTCGGGTCGGCAGCTCGACCCCGGCGGTCTCCCGGAGAACCTGGCCGACCAGTTCGTCGTACAGGGCCGGGGTGTCGCCGCCGTTGGTGAGCAGTACGACGGCCACGCCCTTGTCCGGGACCAACCGGAAGAAGGCCGACTGCCCGACCGTGCCGCCGTCATGTCCGTACAGTCGTCCGCCCTCGACATCGAAGATCATCCAGCCGAGCCCCCAGTGCTGCGCGAACCCGCCCGTCGGGGGTACGTCGACCTGGGCCTCCCACATCCGGTCGATCGTGGCCCGGTCGAACAGCTTCGCGTCCAGGTACGCCCGGCCGAACGTGAGCAGATCGGCCGCGCTCATCGCCAGCAACGACCCGGCCGGCGCCATCGCGTGCACCAGGCTCCAGATCGGCGCTGCCTGCGGCGGCGCGTCCGGCGTCGGCCGGGTATGCCCGAGCGCGGCCCGGTACAGCAGCGCCTCGTCCGGGATCGTCGCCACGTGCTCCAGCTCCAGTGGTACGGCGATCAGTTCGCGAACGAGCTGGTGGAACGGCTTCCCGTGCAGTACCTCGGCGATCCGGCCGAGGACGACGAAGCCGGCGTTGTTGTAGGAGAAGCCCGCGCCGAGCGGTACCTCCTGAGCCAGACCGGGTGCGACGTCGCGCAGGAACAGCTCGACCGCGTCGTCACCGCGTGAGGTCGGTATGAACGCGTCGCCGGAGAAGCCGCCGGTGTGGGTCAGCAGGTGCCGCGGCGTGACGGCGGCGGCCGCGCTCTCGTCGGCGAGCTTGAACTCGGGCAGGTAGTCGCGGACCGGGCGGTCGAGGTCGACCTTGCCCTCGGCAACCAACTGCATGATCAGGGTGGTGGTCCAGAGCTTGGTGATCGAGCCGACCTGGAAGACCGAGTCGGTGGTGGCCTCGACACCGGTGTTGAGATTGAGGATTCCGGCCGCCGCCGTACTCACCTCACCGTCGGCCAGGACGGCTATCGAGGCCGCCGGTACTTGGTGTTTCGCGATCAATTCACCGAGGTTCTCGTCGAGCCAATTCTGCACAGCCTCACTCCTTCGATAAACAGCGTCAGCTTGAAAGCGCGTGCACCAGATTCTCCCCGAGGATTTTCCGGATAATTGCCTCAGGCAACCCTCTGCGCTGCAGAGCATCGGTGACCAGCGGCATTCCGGCCGGTCCTTCCAGACCCGGCACGTACACCTCGGCGGCCAGGCCCTGGATGACAACAGGACGGTCGCAGGCCGGGATCTTCTCGCCGAACACCTCCGCGACGAAGTCACTGCCGAGTCCGACGTGATCCTCGCCGGCGACGTCGACGACGTACTCGAGGTGGTCGGCGAGGTGCTCGATCGTCGGCTTCTCTTCACCCGTGAGGAAACCGGCGAAGAAGTTCACGCAGATCACGCCGCCGGTCGCGGCGATCCCACGCAACTGCGAGTCGGTCAGATTGCGGTGATGTTCTCGCAGTCCGAACGCACTGGAGTGCGACGCGACCACGGGCTTGGTCGCCAGCTCGAGGATGTGGTCGACCCCGCCACGGCCGACGTGCGAGACGTCGATCAGTACGCCGAGCTCCTCGAGCAGACCGACCGCCTCGACCCCGGCGTGCGTCAGCCGGCTGCCGGCCGCGTCCTCACCGGATCCGTCCCCGAGCGCACTGCGGCCGAAGTGGGTGAACGACGCCATCCGGACGCCGAGCCGCTGCATCGTCTGCAGGAGTTCGAGATCGTTGTCGATCTGCGGACAGCCCTCGAGCGCGAGGACCAGCGCGATCTTTCCACCAGCCGTCGCGGCCGCCAGATCACCAGGCGCCGTACACAACGCGACCTCGTCGGAGTTGGTCTCGGCGATCCGGTGCGCGGCCTCGATCATCCGCAAAGTCTCGCGCAGCGCGCCCTCCGGCCGGAATTCGTCGTCGATGAACACCGGCAGCACCTGGACGTCGATCCCGCCCTCGCGCAGCTGCGGGATCCATCGCTCCCGGAAGTACTCCGACCACCTCTCCCGAGGCCGCCGCGCCACCAGCATCAGCAGATCGTTGTGCGCATCCGCTACCAGCGCTTCCCGGTGCAGGTCGTTCATCGCGATCTCCCTAAAGCCTGGGGCGCGTCCACAATATGCTGTCGTCGGTGAAGGTCCTTTCGGCTGAGGATGTCCGTCGTGCCGTTCCGATGAGTACGGCGATCGACGCCGTGCGCGACGCGTTCCGGGAGCTGGCCGCGGGGAACTTCGTGTTGCCTCCGCGGCAGATCTTCGGGGACGGGGCAGTGCTGGTGATGTCGGCATACCACACGCCGACCGGGACCGCGGTGGTGAAGAAGATCGGCATCGCGCTCGACCAGGTGCCGGCGATCCGGGCGACCGTGATCTGGACCGGCGCCGGTGAGCAGCTCGTCGCCGACGGCACGTCGATCACGACCTTGCGGACCGGCGCCGTCGTCGGTGTCGCCACCGATCTCCTCGCCCCCGCGGATGCCACCCGCCTCACGCTGATCGGCACGGGCGCGCAGGCCCCCGATCAGGTCCGCGCCGTTCTCGCCGTACGACGAATCACCGCCGTCACCGTCGCCGGCCGCTCGGCCGACCGCGCCGCCATGCTCAGCCAACGACTGGCCGACGAGTTCCCCGACGTGAAGTTCACTCCGAGCGTGGACATCGACGACGCCGTCGCCGACGCGGACGTGATCTGCTGCGCCACCTCAACCAGCACGCCGCTCTTCTCCGCCGACGCCCTGCCCGAACGCGTGCACGTGAACGCGATCGGCGCCTTCCGCCCGAGCATGCGCGAACTCCCCCGCGACCTGCTCGCCACCGCGTCGATCGTGATGGTCGACCAAACCGAGGCAGCCATGGAGGAGTCCGGCGAGATCATCGATGCGGTCCGATCCGGCGTACGCACCGACCTGCTGGAGCTCGGCGCAGCTCTCGCCAGTCCGCCGACGCCGACCGGCCGGACCGTCTTCAAATCGGTCGGTGTCGGCTGCCAGGACTGGGCGATCGCCGCGGCCCTGAGCTAGTCCGACGCGGGGCTAGGTCCAGCGCAGGACGCCCTTGCGGTAGGCGTACAACAGCCCGACCGCGACGAAGGCGAGGAACACGAACATCTCGATCAGCGTCGAGAAACCCAGCGAGGCGAAGATCGTCGCCCACGGGAACAGATAGACGGCGTCGACGGCGAAGATCACGTAGAGGTAGGCGAACAGGTAGTACCTGATGTGGACCTGCGCCCAGCCCTCGCCGACCGGGTCGACACCCGACTCGTAGGTCTTGAGTTTGTTCTCGGTCGGATACGTGACGGTCAGAGCCTTGTTCAGCGCGAACGCGCCGATCAACCCGACCAGTGCGAGCGCGACCACCGCGAGGATGACGCCATAGCTCTCCGACACGGGAGCAGCTTAGTTGGTGCAGAGCAGGATGGAGTCGACCGCGACGTACGGGCCGTAGCCGGAGCGTACGTCGGCGACCTGCAGGCGCAGTCGGGTCACGCCGTCGATCTTGTAGTTGAGCCAGGTCTCGGTCTCCTGGCCCATCCGCACGGAGGTCATCGCCTTCGTCCCGTTGTGGAGCGACACCCGCACGATCCCGTCGGTCAGGTTGCCGAGCCAGTTCCGTACGTAGCTGCACCCGGTCGTGTCGACGTCACCCCAGACGTACCCGCCCTGGTCCGCCAGCAGGTCGGCCTCGGCCCGCCGCGGTCCCTGCTTCGGCGGGACCACGTTGAACTGCGGCTGCCCCAGCCCACCCGCGAAGAGCAGTCCCTTCTTGAAGAATCCGCGCCAGACGTAGTGCTTGAAGCTGATCATCGGCGAGATCGCCGCCTGGTACGGCGCCTGTCCACCGATCGCGATGCGATACGTCCGGATCGACCCCGGCTGGACAGTGGTGATTGTCACGCTGCTGCCGACCGAGTACCCGTGCGCGACCTCCTGCCAGCGCTTGGCCGACGGGATCCACTGGTGCAACGGGATCCGGGTCCCTGCCTTCGGCTCCGGCGACAAGGTGCCGACCACGGTGATGACGCCCTTGGTCGCATCCGTCGTACGAATGCCGGCGATCTTCGCGGTCCGGGTGGGTGCGGCCACCGACGCCGACGCCCTACTCCCGAGACTCAACGCGCTGTCCGCCGGGGCGATCGGGGCAGCGCACCCCGCCAGCAGGACGACCAACAGACCGGCAACGGCACGCACAGGGCGCATACGAACTCCCTCGAGACCCCGGCCCGAACCGGGGGTGGATCACAAGTTGATGACGACACCCTGCCGGTTCTCACTGCGGATCGCAAGCGAGTGCTTGCGCAGTGTCACACTGGGAGATTTCGTTCTATCCCACAAATCCGGACCCCTAACACTGCGTCCCAGGCTGTGGACCACCGGGGCTTCCGCATGGTTCTGTTCTAAGGGCGAACTAATATTGGGGTTATCGCCCTGACGGGGGGATCGACGTGTCGCCCACGAAGCGGCAGGCCGACCCAAGCTTCGACTTGGAGATGAACAGAACAGTGACCATCGAGGTCAAGCAGCTCGACCGCGTGGTGATCCGCTTCGCCGGCGACTCCGGCGACGGGATGCAACTCACGGGTGACCGGTTCACAGCAGAAACGGCATCGTTCGGCAATGATCTGTCGACCCTGCCCAACTTCCCCGCGGAGATCCGGGCACCAGCCGGAACCCTGCCGGGCGTGTCGTCGTTCCAGCTCCACTTCGCCGATCACGACATCCTGACGCCTGGTGATGCGCCCGATGTGCTGATCGCGATGAACCCCGCGGCCCTCAAGGCGAACCTGCGCGACGTTCCGCGCGGCGCCACCCTGATCATCGACACCGCCGACTTCACCGCCCGCAACCTGAAGCGGATCGGGTACGACGAGAACCCGCTCGAGACGGGTGAGCTGGACGGCTACCACGTGGTCCCGCTGAACCTGACCGGGATGACGGTCGAGTCGGTCAAGGAGTTCGGCCTGTCCCGCAAGGACGCGTCCCGGGCGAAGAACATGTACGCGCTCGGCCTGGTGTCCTGGTTGTTCCAACGGCCGGTCGAGTCGACGATCACGTTCCTGCAGACCAAGTTCGCCTCGAAACCGGACATCCGGGACGCGAACATCGCGGCCTTCCGGGCCGGCTACAACTTCGGCGAGACCGCCGAGGAGTTCTCGGTGCGGTACGAGGTGAAGCCGGCCAAGATGGCCACCGGCACCTACCGGAACATCTCCGGCAACCTGGCGCTGGCGTACGGCCTGGTGGCGGGCGCGCAGCGCGCCGGTCTGCCGATGGTCCTCGGGGCGTACCCGATCACCCCGGCGTCCGACGTACTGCACGAGTTGTCCAAGCTCAAGCGGTTCAACGTCACCACGATCCAGGCCGAGGACGAGATCGCCGGTGTCGGCGCCGCCCTGGGTGCGTCGTTCGGTGGCGCGCTCGGCGTGACCACATCGTCCGGCCCGGGTATCAGCCTGAAGTCCGAGACGATCGGTCTCGGCGTGATGCTCGAGCTGCCGCTGATCGTCTGTGACATCCAGCGCGCCGGTCCCTCGACCGGCATGCCGACCAAGACCGAGCAGGCCGACCTGCTGCAGGTGATGTTCGGCCGCAACGGCGAGGCGCCGCTGCCGGTGCTCGCGGCCCAGTCCCCCGCGGACTGCTTCGCGATCGCGGTCGAGGCGGCCCGGATCGCGATCACCTACCGCACTCCGGTGATCGTGCTCTCCGACGGCTACCTGGCGAACGGGTCCGAGCCGTGGCAGATCCCGGTGGTCGAGGACCTGCCGACGATCGACCCGAACTTCACCCTCGAGCCGAACGCGACCAACGACAAGGGCGAACCGACGTACCTCCCCTACCTCCGCGACCCGGAGACCCTGGCCCGCGCCTGGGCGGTCCCGGGCGTGGCGGGTCTGGACCACCGCATCGGTGGCCTGGAGAAGGAGGACAAGACCGGCAACATTTCCTACGACCCGGCCAACCACGACCTGATGATCCGGACCCGGCAGGCGAAGGTGGACGGCATCGCCGTACCGCCGATCGAGGTCGACGACCCGGACGGTACGGCGAAGGTGCTGGTGCTCGGGTGGGGATCGACGTACGGCCCGATCGGAGCCGGTGTCCGCCGGGTCCGCAAGGTCGGCGGCAAGGTCGCGCAGGCCCACCTGCGGCACCTGAACCCGTTCCCGTCGAACCTCGGTGACCTGATCCGCAGCTACGACAAGGTGCTGGTCCCGGAGATGAACCTGGGTCAGCTGGCAATGCTGCTGCGGGCCAAGTACTTGGTCGACGTCGTCTCCTACGCACAGGTCCGCGGTATGCCGCTCGGCGCGGCGGAGCTGGCCGAGGTGATCGGCAACCTGGTCGAGGAGACCGAGGGCATCGACGACGACGCCCGCCACCTGGGCGCGGCCGCCGCCGCCGTCAAGCACGGCGAGGCCCTGAACGAAGAGCTGCACCAGTCGGAGGGAGCACGATGAGCACGGTCGATCTCGGCCTGCCGAGCCTGCCGGGCGGTCTGCGCGGTGTCCCGGCCGCGACCGAGCCGCAGAACCGCAAGGAGTACGTGTCGGACCAGGAGGTCCGCTGGTGCCCGGGGTGCGGTGACTACGCCGTACTCGCGGCCTTCCAGGGGTTCCTGCCCGAGCTCGGGATCAAGCGCGAGAACGTCGCGATGGTCTCCGGCATCGGCTGCTCGTCCCGGTTCCCGTACTACTTGTCGACGTACGGCATGCACTCGATCCACGGCCGTGCGCCGGCGATCGCGACCGGACTCGCGGTGGCGCGACCCGACCTGAGCGTGTGGGTGGTGACCGGTGACGGCGACGCGCTGTCGATCGGTGGCAACCACCTGATCCACACGCTGCGGCGAAACGTGAACCTGAAGATCCTGCTGTTCAACAACCGGATCTACGGCCTGACCAAGGGCCAGTACTCGCCGACCTCGGAGCCTGGCAAGGTGACGAAGTCGACGCCGATGGGCTCGGTCGACAACCCGTTCAACCCGGTCTCGCTGGCGCTCGGCGCGGAGGCGACGTTCGTGGCCCGCACGGTCGACTCCGACCGCAAGCACCTCACCTCGGTGCTGCGCGCGGCGGCCGAGCACCGCGGCACTGCGTTCGTGGAGATCTACCAGAACTGCCCGATCTTCAACGACAACGCGTTCGACGCGATCAAGAACCCGGAGACCCGGGACGACGCGATCATCCCGCTCGTCCACGGCGAACCGATCCGGTTCGGCACCGACGGGCACCTCGGTGTGGTCCGCGACGGCTTCGCGTCCCTCGCGGTCCGAGAGGTCGCGGACCTGCCCGGCGGCGAGGCCGATCTCGTCGTCCACGACGCGCACACCGAAGACCCGGCGTACGCGTTCGCGCTGTCCCGCTTGACCGACGGCGGCGTCCTGCACCAGGCGCCGATCGGGGTCTTCCGCTCGGTCGACCGCCCGGCGTACGACGACATGGTCCGCCAGCAGATCACCACCTCCCAAGAAGCCCAGGGCACCGGCGACCTGCAGGCCCTGGTCACCGGCGCCGACACCTGGACGGTCAACAACTAGTCAGGAAGGCCCGGACGGCTCTCTGAAAGCCGGCCGGGTCTTCGATCCACGGGTAGTGCCCGACGTTGTCGAGCACTACCCGTTCTGCGTTCGGCAGGGCTTTGAACAGGATGTCGGTCACCGCCGGCGGCCTGAGGTCTGCGGCGCCGTGGATCAGCAGCGTCGGTACGGCGATCTGTGCGCAAGCGGCAGCGCGGTCGGGCACGGCGCGGAGGTCGGCGAGTAGGGCGTCGGCGCATTCCTGGTTGGGCTCGAAGCGCGGGGTGTTGAGGTGGCGGGCGTGGTCGAGCGCGGTGGCGCGGTCGGCGAAACCCGTTGAAATACGGGCGATCCAGGGATCGTCGGAGGGGATGGTGGCGAGGATCTCGGCGACGCGTTGGCGGTAGTCCGGTGGCGGACCGTCCAGGCCGGTGCTGGAGACCAGGATCAGGTGGGTGAGTCGATCGGGGTGAGTTGAGGCGTAGTGGAGGGCGAGGGCTGCTCCCCAGGAGTGACCGATCAGCGTGAAGGGTCCACGAGGGCTGACGGTGTCGAGGTCGGCGACTGATCGGGCGAGCGTGTAGGGCCCGCGGCGGTCGGAGCGGCCGCAGCCTCGTTGGTCCCACCGGTACAGGGTGTGGCCGGGCAGCTCGAGATCCTGGAAGACGTCCCACCAGCCCGGACCGCCATGAACCAGTACGACGGGTGGGCCGTCGCCGGTGACCTCGGTCCAGAGCCGACAGCCGTCGTCAGTCAGTAAGGGATGCATAGACGGCTGCGCGCAATTCGCGGCGGATCGGGTAGCTGGCGGACGGGCGCAGTTGGGTGAGGAAGACGACGGCCAGCTCGTCGGCCGGCGAGACGAAGAACGCAGTCGAGGCCATCCCGCCCCAGAAGTACTCGCCAGGCGTGCCGATGGTCTGCGCCACGGTCGGATCGAGCAGTACGCCGAAGCCGAGCCCGAAGCCCTGTCCGGCCCGCTTCGTCTCCCCGCCGAAGTCGGCGTACGCCGCGAGGTCCTGACCGCCCGGCAGATGATTAGTGGTCATGAATCGCAGCGTCCGCGGCCCGATGACCCGGACTCCGTCGAGCGAACCGCCACCGGCCAGCATCCGCGTGAACCGCAGGTAGTCTCCCGCCGTCGACACCAGCCCGGCCACCCCGGACAGGAAGGTGCGCGGCCGGGTGTAGGCGCTGGTCAGCGGATCATCGGTGAGCTTGAAGCCACCATCGTCGTACCCGTATGTCGCGGCGAACCGGGAGATGCTTGCCTCCGGCACCGAAAAGCCGGTGTCGGTCATGCCGAGCGGCTCGAAGATCCGGGTCCGCAGGTACTCGTCCAGCGGTTGGCCGCCGATCACCTCACACAGCAGGCCGACCAGGTCCGTGGAGATCCCGTAGATCCACCGCGTGCCGGGCTCCGCCTGCAACGGCAGCCCGGCCAGTCGGCCCGGCAGCTCGGACAACGGCGCGTCTGAATCCATCCCGGCCAGTCCGGCCTCCCGATAGAGCTGGCTGACCGGGTGCTTCCCGTTCGACGCGGCGAGGCCGGACGTGTGCATGAGCAGATCCCGCACCGTCATCTCGCGGCTCGACTCGCGCAGCCCGTCGGCGTCGTACACCTTGGGCCGTCCGAGCGCCGGCAGGTACTTCACCACCGGATCGTCGAGCTGGAACAGCCCGTCCTCGTACAGTTGCATCAGGCCGAGGCTCACGATCGGCTTGGTCATCGAGTAGATCCGGAAGATCGTGTCCGTCGTCATCGCCCGGTCCCGCTCGACGTCGGAACGCCCGTACGCCTCGAACAGCAGCACCTGATCGCGCTGGGCGACCACGGTCACCGCCCCCGGATACCGCCCCGCGTCGACGTACCGCCGAACCACCCGCGCGACCCGTTCCATCAGCCCTCCCTGTAACGAACACTTCAGAGACGAGCATATCTGTTGCAAACATTACAAAGCCAGAGCCTCGGCTGAGCCCTTAGCTGGTCTTGCTGAGCAGGCTCTCGCCGCAGTCGGCCACGGTGTCGGCGGCGGGGCGGGCCTTCCAGCCGAGGAGGCGTTCGGCCTTGGCCGGGCTGTGGCGGTGACGACGACCGAGCGCCGGGGTGATGTCACGGAGTGAGGCGTCGAAGAGCGACATCGCCTTGAGCGCGAAGTCCGGGAGGCGGCGCGTCGGCACCTTGCGGGCGGATTCACCGAGCCGCGAGCGCAGCGCGATCGCCATCTCGGACATCCAGAGGAAGTCGCCGACGGCAATGAAGCGCTGGCCGGCCGCCTCAGGCGAGGTCATCGCGCGGATGTGGATGTCCGCCAGGTCGCGGACGTCGACGATCTCGAAACCGAGCCGCGGCGTACCGGGCATGCGACCCTCGAGCAGGCGGCCGATCACCTCGACCGAGCCGACGTTCGACGGCATCAGGACCGGGCCGAAGACAGCGCCCGGAAGGATTGTGGTCAGCATGGTCGGCCCGTCGTACGACGCCATGAAGTCCCAGGCGGTGCGTTCGGCCAGCGTCTTGGACTTGCGGTACGTCGTCAACCGCGGGTCATCCGGATCCGTCCACAGAGTCTCGTCCGTGACGCTCTCGTCGGTGTACAACGCGGGACTCGCGGCCGCACAAGCCGACGTCATCACGACCCGCTTCACGCCCGCCTCGGTCGCCGCCCGCAGGACGCGTACGGCGCCATCGCGCGCCGGGACGATCAGGTCATCGGGGTTCTTCGTCGTACCGGTGCCCAGCGGCGACGCCACATGCAGGACAAAGTCGACCCCGTCCAGCGCATCCGCCCAGCCGTCGTCGGAGACCAGGTCCGCGACATGGAACGACAACCGATCCCCAGGGTCGACCTCGGCCGCGATCGAGGCGCGTACGGCGTCCTCCTTCGCCAGACTGCGGACCGTCGTACGAACGTCGTAGCCGCGCCGGAGCAGTTCGACAATGCACCACCCCGCGACGTACCCGGTGCCACCGGTGACCAATACCCGCTCGGACATGGCCCGCTCCCTGCTAACCTAAGTGGAGGATTCTTCCAGATCACTATATGGAGGATTCCTCCAGTTAACAAGTGAGGAGAGGTGGTCATGCGAGCGGACGCGCGGGCGAAGCGAGCAGCGGTGCTGACCGCGGCCGTAGACGTGTTCACCGAGCGCGGCGTCGAGATCCCCCTGGACGAGGTCGCGCGACGGGCCGGGGTCGGCATAGCCACGCTGTACCGGCACTTCCCGACCCGGGAGGCGCTGATCACCGGCGCTTACGTCCAGCAGATCGGCATGCTGTGCGACGGGGTCGAGAAGCTGCTCGCGGACCTCCCGCCGGACGAGGCCTTGATCACCTGGATGCAGAACTTCGTCGGACACGTCGCCGGCCGGCCCGGGATGGCGCAGGCACTGAAGTCGGTCGTGGTGTCGACCGACCACGAAGCGGCGGCGCTCAGCCACGCGAAGGTCTACACCGCGCTGGAAGAGTTGCTCGACGCAGGCGTCGACGCAGGCCTGTTCCGCGCCGACGTCACCGTCGACGACCTGGCCGGCGCCCTCAGCGGCTTCAGCCTCTCCGTCGGCTCCCCCGGTTCCCAGGACCGCGCCGACCGCCTGATCCGCATCTTCGTGGACGGCGTCAAAGCAACTGGGTGAGGGTCATCCCGGCGGGCCGGTCGAGGTGGAGGGCGGTCAGGCCCGCGGCACGGGGTGCGAGGACGTCGAGCTCGAGGTTGTCGCCGATCATCAGGGTGTCCGCCGGGTCCACACCGAGCGCCTGGCACGTGCGCAGGTAGGTCTCCGGCGCCGGCTTGCTGACGCCGAGCTCCTCCGACGTACAGACCACGTCGACGAGGTCCGCGAGTCCGATCGCGGCCAGTTTCGCGTTCTGTTGGGCCGGATTCCCGTTGGTCAGCACGCCGATCCGCCACCCGTTGCCATGGGCAACTTCCAGGGCGGGCCGGGCGTCGGGGAAGGCGGTCCAGCTGCCCTTGTAGTGGGCGAGGTAGCCGGTGAACAGCTGATCCAGCTCCGCGTCGGTCGGCGGGACCGGGTGATCGATCAGCGGCAGGAACGCCTGCAGCCGAGCACGGCGCTGCCCTTGGTGGGTGAGCTCCCGCGCCAGGTAGGCGTTGTAGACGCGCTCTTCGATCACGAACCACTGCGCCACCAACTCGTCCGTCGCGACTCCACCGAGCTCAGGAACCCACGCACGGACGGCGTACGTCGCGGACGCGGTGTGATCGAACAGCGTGTTGTCCAGGTCGAAGATGACCGCCTTCACGCGCGCACCACCGAGTCCCGGTTGAGCTCGCGATGGTTCGCGTACCCGGACAACGCCAGCGTGAGATCGAGCTCGGCCAGGAAGCACCGCAGTACGTGTTCGACGCCCGCCTGCCCGGCCAGCGCCAGACCGTAGAGCAGCGGCCGCCCGAGCAGCACCGCCTTCGCACCAAGGGCGAGCGCCTTCGCCGCATCCGCGCCGGTCCGTACGCCGGAGTCGAACAGGACTGTCAGTTGCTCACCCACCGCATCCGCGATCGCCGGCAATGCATCCAGCGACGCGATCGCGCCGTCGACCTGCCGGCCGCCGTGGTTCGAGACCACGATGCCGTCCACCCCGTGCTCGGCCGCGACCTTGGCGTCCTCGACCGCGGTGATCCCCTTCAGCACGATCGGGCCGTCCCAGTTGTCGCGCAGGAACGAGAGGTCGTCCCAGGCCAGGCCGACGTTCGGGAACATCTGCGCCCAGTGCATCACCGCAGCGCCCGGGTCCTCGGCAACCGGCTTGGCCAGCTTCGCCTGGAACGCAGGGTCACTGAAGTAGTTCGCCAGCCCTTCGCCCTTGAGGAACGGCAGGAACCCGCGGTCCAGGTCGGACGGTCGCCAGCCGATCGTCCCGGTGTCGAGGGTGACGACGAGAACGCCGTACCCACTGGCCTTGGCGCGCTGGAGGAAGCTGAGACAGACGTCGCGGTCGGTCGGGTAGTAGAGCTGGAACCACTTGTTGCTCGCCTCGATCTGCTCGATCGCGTGGCTGGCCTGGGTCGAGTGCGTGTAGGTCAGGCCGAGGGTGTCGGCGGCGCGGGCGGTGGCGAGCTCGCCGTCCGGGTGCGCGAGGGTCTGGACACCGATCGGTGCGACGAGCACCGGCGCGGGCATCGACGTACCGAGGATGGTGCAGCTGAGGTCGCGTTCGGTGCTGCCGCGGAGCATCCGGGGCAGCAGCCGCCACCGATCGAACGCCACCTGGTTGGCCCGCGCCGTCGCGCCGCTACCCGCGCTCGGAACGATGTACCCCATCGCCTCCACCGGCAGCTTCCCGGCCGCCTGCGACTCCAACCGGGCCAGGTCGGTCGTGATCTCCGGCCGGATCCCCTGCAACATCCCCTGCAGGTAGATCTGCAGCTGGTAGTCCCCAAAGTTGGCCATGCCGGATGCTTTCACGCCGTCCGCGCCACCTCAACCACACCATCCCGGCCAGTGCGACCAGACCGCACAACCAGGCGAACCAGTCACCCCAGGCGGTGTACAACGTCTTGTCGATGCCTGGGCGCAACTCTCCGATCAAGACCGTTGGTGCGGTGCTCTCGGCGACGATCCGGCCGTGGGCATCGGTGAGAGTCAGCCGACCCTGATCGCCGTCGCGGGCGATCGGGATGCCGTTCTCGATACCGCGAAGCAGGGCCATCCGGCTGTGCAGCCAGCCGTCGTTCACGAAGTCCAGTGCCGGCACCAGGAGCAGACCGGTGTCCATCTTCGCGTACTCGCGAGACAGCGCGGGGAAGTCGAGGTCCTTGCAGATCAGCAGTCCCCACGTCTCGTACATCGCCAGGTGGTCGCCCGGTGTGAGCGGCTCGATCCCCGGGATCAGGTGATGCTTGTCGTACGACGTGGGCGCACTGGCGTCGGGGTGGAACATCAACGCGCGGTTGTAGTCGTGACCGGCCTCGTTCAGCACCGTCAGCCCGACGACCAGCTCGATCTTGTTGCTGGAGGCAAGTGTTTGGTAGGTCCTCGACCACGCGGGCAGCTCTTTCGCGTCGACGTCGACGATCTTCTCCGGAAGGAGGACGACCTGCGCGCCGGCCCGGGCGGCGTCGGTGATCATCGCGGGATAGCGGTCCGGGCTCTCGGCCGAGAGTACGGCGATCTTCACGGCCTGGTCCGGAGTTGGGTTGGCCAGCCGGAGAGCGCCGTACAGGCAGGTGCTGGCGGCAACGACCACCAGTGCCAAGACCGGGATCAGGCGGCGGGTGGCGACGACGGCGGCCGGGAAGAGCAGGAGGAAGCTGAGGCCCCAGACGCCGGTCAGCGAGACGATCTGGTTGACGGGTGTGACCTCGGCCTGCGTGTACGCGAGGCTGGTGAACGCGCCGTGTGGTGAGACGACCGCGATCACATAGTCGAGAGCCGCCCACAGAGCAGGAGCAGCGAACGCCGCGACCACAGGGTGCCCGCGGACCATCAGAGCCCGGAAGAACAGCACGGTCAGCGTGAACACACCGGCCAGCAGCACGAGGAAGGCCAGTGCGGGGACGGGAAGCTCGAGGTCCTGGAGTAGATAGCGGATGAGGTTCGAAAGCCCCAGAAGCCAACCGGCAAAGGCAGTCAGGGCTGCCCAGCCCGGTTTCAGCCGGGGCGCGACGAACAGGACCGGCAGCGGTGCGAGCCAGGTCAGGGCGGGAAGCGTGTGCAGGCCGGACCCGAAGTACAGCAGGGCACCGGTCGTGATCGCAGCGGCGGAGGCCTTAAAGACGGAGCGCATTGATGGTCCTTTCACCGAGGCGTAGGCAGAGGGCCCGGAATTCGGTGTCGGGCATGCCTATGCGGTCGCCGTGGTAGAGGCTGATGAGGCCGTGCAGGAGCGCGGCGAAGATCAGGCTGGTTTCCCAGATGTCGTCGTCGGCGCGGAAGAGCTGCTGGTCGATGCCGGCCGAAATCGCGTCGGCGACCAGGGTGAACGTCGGTGACTTGCGAGCCCGGAAGTCCTCCGGGAACTTGCGTGCCTGGTCGCGGCGCTCGGTGAACATGTACTCGTACAGCCGGGGCTGTGCCAGCGCGAAGTCCACGTGATCGACCAGCATCTCCCGCATCCGCGCGTCCGCCGCGTCCGGGCGAGGAGCCGACTCCCAGCGCCGTACCAGCTCGGCGAACGCCGCGTCCGCGATCGCGTTCAGCAGCGTCTCCCGATCCGGGTAGTACTGGTAGATCGCCATCGGCGTGATCCCCACCGCCGCGGCGACCTTCCGCATCGAGACCCCGGCCGCGCCGTGCTCGGTCAGCAGGTACGTCGCCGCCGCGGTGATCCGGTCCTTCGTCGTCACCTCGCTCATGGACGACAGTCAACCTGAATTCCCTATACGGCGTATAGGGAATGCAACCCTGATTGATCCCTGAGTCCCATGACATCCGTCAGTGACAGATCGGGATGGATCGCATCGGCGTCGACGGGCACGGGCGACCAGAGTTGGGAGCGTGAACAAACAAGGAGTTGTGAGACGGACATCGCCGGCCCTCGGGCTGTTCTTCCTGTCGCCGCTGGTGGCGGAGTTCCTGCTCGGGAACATCCCGATCAGCAGTCTGTTCGCGTTGCTCTTCCTGGCGCCGCTGTACGGCGGTGGCGCGGTGGTGATCCGCGAGGTCGTCCGGCGGCGCGGCTGGGGTTACCCGAGTGTCGTGGTGCTCGCGCTGGCGTACGCCGTCCTCGAGGAGGGCCTGACCACCCAGTCGTTGTTCAACCCGAACTACGCCGACCTGCGACTGCTGGACCCCGGACACATCGGGTTCCTCGGGATGGGTGCACCGTGGACGCTGTTCGTGCTGGCACTGCACACCGTCTGGAGCATCACCGTGCCGATCGTGATCGTGGAGTCGATGTCACGGCGGTCGCGTGAGCCCTGGCTGGGCAAGATCGGTTTCAGTGTGTACGTCGCGATCTTCCTGGGCGGGATCGTCGCGACCACGGCCTTCCAGTTGAGCAGCGACTCGTTCGTGGCCGCACCGGCCCAGTTCGCCGGCGTCGCCGTGGCGATCGTCGTTCTCGTCGCCGTCGCCGCCCGGATCGGCGGCCGCCCGCGTCGTCAGCTCGCCGGTACGGCGCCGAATGCCTGGCTGGTCGGGATCGCCGGGCTGGCGCTGACCTCGGCATTCATGGTGATCGACGATCTGGTGAAGAACGGCTGGGTCGAAGCGGCACTGCTGGCCGTGATCGAGGTCCTCGGGGCAATCCTGATCGTGAACTGGTCCCGGCGGACCGGCTGGACGCAGCGGCATTCGCTGATGCTCGCAGGCGGCGCGCTGCTGACCTACGCGTGGCACTCGTTCCCCGAGGACCCAGTGATGGACGCGTCGCGGACAGTCGACCTGGTCGGTAATGGGGTCTTCTCCCTGCTCGCGGTGGTCCTGCTGGTGGGTGCGACAATCAGGCGTGACAAGTTCGGTGACTCCTGACACTCGCACCACCGCGCGGCACGTCGGGCTGGCGTTGCTCGCGCTGGCGACCGGTGGTTTCGCGATCGGAACCACCGAGTTCGTCACGATGGGACTGCTGCCGCAGATCGCGGACGGCGTGAACATCTCGATCCCGACGGCCGGCCATGTCATCTCGGCGTACGCGGTGGGTGTCGTGGTCGGGGCGCCGGTGATCGCGGCGCTGGGCGCGCGGACCGGCCGCAAGCGCCTGCTGCTCGGGCTGATGGCGGTGTTCGTGCTCGGCAACGTGCTGTCGGCCGTTGCCCCCAGCTACGAATTCCTGATGGCAGCCCGGTTCGTGACCGGGCTGCCGCACGGCGCGTTCTTCGGGATCGGCGCGGTCGTCGGTGCCTCGATGGTTCCGTCCGGCCGACGGGCCTGGGCAGTCTCGATGACGATGGTCGGACTCCCGGTCGCCAACGTCATCGGCGTACCGCTCACGACCTTGATGGGCCAGCGACTCGGCTGGCAGGCGCCGTTCCTCGCGGTCGGTGGGCTGGGGTTGCTCACGCTGGTGGCGGTCTGGTTCTGGGTCGCGCCGCAGCCGGTCGGCAGCGACGTCAACGTCCGCAGCGAACTGAGCGCGCTGGCCCGGCCGCAGGTGTGGATGGCCCTGCTGGTCGGGATGGTCGGCTTCGGCGGCATGTTCGCCACCTACTCCTACATCACCCCGACGATGACGGAACTGGCCGGTTTCTCCGAGTCCGCGGTCACGATCGTGCTGGCCGTGTACGGCGTCGGCATGACGTGCGGGACCGTGATCGGCGGCCGCCTGGCCGACCGCGCCCTGATGGGCAGCGTGTACGGCGGCCTGATCGCGGTGGCCGTGGTCCTCGGCACCTTCGGCTGGCTGGCGCAGACCCGGCCGGGCGCGCTGATCGGGGTCTTCGCGCTGGGCTTCTCCGCGAGCATCCTGGTCCCGTCGCTGCAGACCCGGCTGATGGACGTCGCTCACGAAGGCCAGTCGCTGGCCGCCTCCCTGAACCACTCCACCCTGAACATCGCGAACGCACTCGGCGCCTGGCTCGGCGGCGTCGTACTGGCTGCCGGCTACGGCTACGAATGGCCCAGCCGGCTCGGCGCCGCCCTGGCCGTGGCGGGCCTGATCCTCGCGCTCATCTCGGGCCTGATGGACCGACGAGGGACAAATCAGGTGCTTGCCTGACGGCCTGATCACCATCCACTTGGTTGGATGGGTACATGGCCACCATGACGTTGAGCGCTGCCGACCAGGTACGGCGCCGTGGGCTGCGACAGATGCGGGCCGTGGCACTGTCGTTGCTGGTGCTCGCCGCGATCATCTACGTGGCGACACTGCACCTCACCGGCGGCTGGGCCTACGTGAACGCGGCGTCCGAGGCGGCGATGGTCGGTGCGCTCGCGGACTGGTTCGCGGTCACCGCGCTGTTCCGGCACCCGCTGGGCCTGCCGATCCCCCACACGGCGATCGTGCCGACCCGCAAGGACAGCCTGGCCGAGAGCCTGGAGCAGTTCGTCACCGAGAACTTCCTCTCCGAGGAGGTCGTGGCGGAGAAGATGCGCACCGCCGAGGTGAGCCGCCGGGCCGGTGAGTGGCTGGCCGCCGGCACCCACGCCGAGCGGATCGTGGCCGAGGGCGCCCGGACGATCGGCGCGGCGCTGCCGAAGGTCGGCGACGAGGACGTGACCGCGTTCGTCCGCGGATCGCTGCTGCCGCGGTTCGTGCAGGAGCCGCTGAGCCCGATCGCCGGCCACTTCCTGCAGTCCGTGGTCGACGACGGCGCCCATCACGCACTCTTCGACCTGGTTCTGGTAGAGGCGCACGACTGGCTGCGGGACAACAAGGGCCTGCTCGCTGACGTCGTCGGTCCGCGGGCTCCACGCTGGTCGCCGCAGTGGGTGGACCGGCTGGTGATCGACCGGATCCACCGGGAAGCGCTCGCCTGGCTGACCGACGTACGCGAGAACTCGTCGCATCCGGCCCGTAAGGCGGTCGACCGGTTGCTCAGTCAACTGGCCGACGATCTGCAGCACGACCCCGACATGATGGCGCGGTTCGAGCACTTCAAGACCCGGATGCTGACCCACCCGGACATGGGCTCGAGCCTGACCGCCGTGTGGGACGCCGTACGCACGGCGCTGATCGACGCCATCTCGGATCCGCAGAGCACGCTGCAAGTGCGGGCCACGGCGGCCATCCAGGACCTGGGCAAGCGGCTCCAGACCGACGAGGGACTGCGTGCCAAGGTCGACGACCGCGCGGCCGAGGCGGTCGGGTACGTCGTTCGCACCTACGGCAACGAGATCGTCTCGGTCATCTCGGACACGATCGAACGCTGGGACGGCCGGGAAGCGTCCGCGCGGATCGAGCTCCATGTCGGCCGCGACCTCCAGTTCATCCGGATCAACGGCACCGTGGTCGGCGCGCTGGTCGGCCTCCTCATCCACACCATCAGCCAGGTGCTCTGACCAGCTAGCGCGCAAGCTGCAGCGGCTGCTTCGAGCCGAAGGTCCACTCCGGGTCGTACTGGGCCTTGATCCCGATCAGCCGATGCAGGTTCGAGCCGTAGTGCGCGTGCGACGGGTTCAGCAAGTCCGGATCCGGATGGGTCTGGTACACGTGACTGCTCCCCCACGGGTGCACGAACACCCCGGGCGCCGCGTCGCGCCAGTGCGCCACGAGGTCCTCGATCGCGGTCCGGGGCAGTAGGTGCTCGAAGAACTCCGACTTCACCCGGCGGAGCTCCTCGCCGCCGAAGCGACGCAGGTACGACGTGTCCCCGGCAACCATCGGTTCG
Source organism: Kribbella sp. NPDC051952 (assembly GCF_040680855.1). NCBI lineage: Bacteria > Bacillati > Actinomycetota > Actinomycetes > Propionibacteriales > Kribbellaceae > Kribbella > Kribbella sp. NPDC051952. The sequence goes on along the minus strand of NZ_JBFAXQ010000006.1, from coordinate 342,943 downwards.
ATCCGGGTCCGCTCCGGCGGACGGCCGATCCGGCCGGCCAGCTCGTCCAGCACGAACCGGATCGAGCCGCCGTCGTCACCGACGAGCACACCGGAGACACCGGCGAGCAGGCCGTGGTAGCGAGCGAGTGGCCCGAGTCCGCCGTTCAGCGCGATCGCTGCGGTTCCGGCGTACGAGGACGGCAGGGCGCGGCCGAGTACGGCGAGTTCGTCCGCCAGCGGCCCGAGCCGAACGCCCGGCCCGACCGCGACCAGGTCGCCGGTGATCGAAACGGACTGCAGCCCGCTGACATCGTCCAGTCGTCCAAGTACTCGGCGCATCCACCCTCCCTCTCGGTGGATAGATGCACCGAGAGGGCTAGGTGGTTGCTGCTAGATGCCGCAGTTCGGCGCGTCCCATGCGTTCGACGTCCTGATGTCGACGTGGGTGTGGTTGTCGTGGCCCGGGTAGCCGGGGCCGAAGATGCCGCCGAAGCCGTGGTTGCGGGCTTGTTTGGCGAGCGTGCAGAACGAATGAACGCCGGTCAGGTCGGCCGAACGCCCGTACAGGTGCTGGCTGTTGCTCGCGCCGCCGACCGAGTTGTTGCACGGGACGCTGCGGAAGCCGCTGGAGATGTTCAGCGCCTGATCGCCGAGGGCGTGCCGCATCGCCTCCAGCTGCCACATGGTCTGCAGCGCGTTGGCCTTGGTCGCTGCCTCGGACAGCGGGCCGCCGTCGTACCCGGATCCACCGCAGCCGTCGTCCAGCTCGGCGTAGGTGAAGTGGATCGGGGTGCAGTCGTCGTCCTGCAGCGCGTAGATCTTCGTGAACGTGGCCGCTCCGGCGACCCCGTCCGCCCCCAGCCCGTACGCCGACTGGAATCGCTGCACGGCCGCCTTCGTGGCCGGCCCGAAATCGCCGTCCGTGGCCAGGTGTGCGCCGTACCCGGGATAGCCCGCGACCCGGATCTGCAGCTGCCGCACGTCCTCGCCGGTCATCCCTTGGCTGAGCGTGCGGCCCCACGTGTAGCAGCCGTCGGCGTGGGCCTCGATCGTGGTCACGAGTTGGCTGGTGGTCAGGGTCGCCGCGAACAGGATCAGTACGGCGATCAGTCGCGGCAGTGTCGTGGGGAAGTGGGGTCGGGTGATGGACATCGGACACCTCCGGGGCGGGGAAGGAATCTGTCCCGGCCCAGCATTCCGTCACCATCCACCGGTTGGCCAGTGCTCGACGGAACTTTCTCACCAGCGGGCAACCATCCGCACGACCCACCCGGTCGTCAGGATGTGAGCATCGACAACGGCGCGTTGACGACGCGGGAGACGGGGGTGGCGGTGCGGCCCGTGGAGAGCTTCGACGCGTTCGTCGCGGCGCGCTCCCCCGCCCTGCTGCGGACCGCGTACCTGCTGACGCGCGACCACGCGCTCGCCGAGGACCTGGTCCAGACCGCGCTGGCCAAGGCCTGGTTCCACTGGTCCCGGATCCGCGAGAACAACCCGGAGCCCTACGTACGGCGGATTCTCGTCACCACGTACTCGACCTGGTGGCGTCGGCGATGGACCGGCGAGATCCCGACCGAGGAACTACCGGAATCCGCGGCACCACCCGGAGAGGACCGCCTTGACCTGTGGAACGCGATCGGCCGGCTTCCCCGCCGCCAGCGGGCCGTCGTCGTACTCCGGTTCTACGAGGACCTGACCGAAGCGGAGACCGCCCGGGTGATGGGCACCAGCACCGGCACCGTGAAGAGCCAGACCGCGAAGGCCCTCGCCAATCTCCGCCTCGACCCAGCGCTCGCCTCCAGCGCAACCACCCTGGAGACCCCGTGATGAACCTGCAGGACCTCCGCGACGAACTCGCCACCCGTGCCGCCAGTGCCGACGAGCACCCGGCCGACCTGCTCCCGGGCGTCCGTCAGAAGATCCGCCGCACCAAGCAGCGCCGGGTCGTTACGGCCGCCGGTCTGACCGCAGCCGCCGTCGCCCTGGCCGTGACGGTCGTGCCCGGCGCGATCACCAACTCCGCCCCCGACCCGGCCGAGCCGACGCCGTACACCCAGAACGGATTCTCGCTACCTGGTGAACTCGACGGCGAGCCGCTGCTGAAGGGCTGGGCCGGCCGGGTCGGCGAGTCCCACGTCGAGTTCGACTGGACACCGGCTTCGCACGAGATTGCCTTCTCCAGTCGCTGCCGGACGGAATCCGAGGCGATGATCTGGGTGCGCATCAACGGCGTCACAGTCGAAACCAGCCCCTGCACTCCCCAGGGCAGCTTGACCATGCACGGCCCGGCCAGCGTGCGCGGTCTGTTGACCGAGGTCCCTGTCGGCCGACCTGCGAAGGTCACCGTCGACCTGGTCGACAGCGCCGGACACGTCGTACCGGACGCACGCCAGCAGGTCGGGGTGGGGATCTATGCCGACGGCGGACGGGCCGGCACGCTGCCTTGGGGACCGAGCCAGCCGGATGACTACGAGCGTGGCGGACTGCGGTTCCGCCAACAGGTCGGGCCCCAGTCCCGTTTGGCCGCGGTGATCGGCGATCCCGGGGCGGCGCAGGTCGCGACCAGTTTCGTCGCCACCAGCCGGTCGGTGGTCGTACAGACGGCCGGTACGACGGAGTCCTACGTGTTCAACCCGCCGGAGTACCGGATCCAGGTGCTGATCAGTGACGGGACCTCGGTGAACGGCTACCCCGCGAACGGCGACCAGAGCCTGCTCGATACGAGTCAGCCGATCCAGTTGTCCGGGCCGGTCGGGAAGCGCGTGCAGGTCACGGCGCGACTGGTGGACAAGTTCGGCAAGCCGCAGTCGGTGCCGGGGGCACGCATCGGGGTGGCGATCTACGACGCCGGGCCACAGGTCACCGCGAACGGGATCGACTTCGACCAGGAGAAGGAGGTCGACGGCGTCCGCTACCGGTTCGACCGGTCGGTGGTCGTCCCGGCCGCTCAGGGCAAGGTGCAGCTGACCACGCCGGTCGGGAAGCCGTTCCTGTGGGCGTACGGGAACACCAATCTCGGGCCCGGCGTACGCACTCGGTGGACCGGGCTGACCGCGGACCAGGACGGACCTCCGTCATCCAGCGGCTTCGGCTGGACGACGGAGGAAGCGCAGTCCACCGCGAAGACGGTCAGCTACCACGTCAGCGCCGGCCACCCGACCGGCGGCAAGCTCGCGATCGCCCTCTACCTGCCGGTGAGTTAGACCCAGGAGTGCAGCTCGGCCGCGTCCTTGGCGAGCTGCTCGGGTGAGTCGTCCGCGACGAACTCGAGCAGGGCGTTGATCTCGCGGGGTTCGGCGGCCAGCCGATCGAGGACGGGTCGCCACAAGGACGCCCGGGCCGCGAGCGGCAGACGGGTGTTGGACGGCCACCAGGAGAAGACGTGGACCGTGCTGAGCCACGGCATCAGGGCCTCGAGTTGCTGGAGGCACTCGGCGTCGTCGAGGTCGACCGGCGGCTGCCAGTAGGTCTTGAGGTTCGGCGCACCGACGTCGAGCAGCAGCGTGATGGTCGAGTCCACCTCATCCGTGAGGGTGTTGCGGTGGAACTCGAGCGCGATCTCGATTCCCGACGCGGCCGCCACGTCGGCCAGCTCGGCCAGCCCGCGGGTCACCGCCATCCGGTCCCCGACCCCGGCTTGCGCCGTACCGACGTTGCCGGCCCAGACCCGGATGCGGGGTGCACCCAGAGCCACCGCGGTGGCGACCGCCGAGCGCATCTCCTCGCGGTCGACGCTGCCGGCCCGCAGGTACGACCCGTACGCCGCGATCTGGAGACCGTGGACCTCGGACAGCGCCTTCACCCGCTTCGCCGTGACCAGGTTGCCGAGCGGGACATGAACGTCCCCACCCCATTCGATCGCCGCGAGTCCGGCCTTCGCCGCCACCTCCACCACGTCATCGGCCGGCAACTGGCGAAACGTCACCGAGACCAGACCGGTCCTCACACTCACGCGCGCCTCCTCGTCTCCACCCCTCTATCCAACCGCATCGCACCAGCCCGTCTCACGCCCTGAACAAAGTGCCTGCGCGATGGACCTATCGCGAGGGTGGACGGCGCCATCCGTCGTCTTTGAGAACCTTCACACCCTTCACGGCCGCGACGACCGGCGCGGCCACCGGACCGGCCGCGGCGGCAGCACCGGCGGCCGCAGCCGGCTGCTCCGACGCGCTCGCCTGCGCCTTCTGAGCCGAGCCTGCCGTGGGCACCTGACCGCCGGCCGCGACCACCTCGCGGTGGGCCTGCATCGCCGCTGTCCCGATCACCTGCTGCAGCCGCTGCCTGGCCAGAACCCGATCCTCCGCGCTGAGATTCGCCGACCCGAGCGCCGAGCGGGTGACGTCGTCGACCAGCTCGTCGATCAGCTTTCCGCGGGATGCCATCCGTTACCTCCGGTGATCTGGACAGGTCCCGGCCAGGGTAGCGACGCAGCAGGCCGCGGAGGGTGTCTCACGTCATGAGCAAAGTTATTGGATGCCACTGTCATCGGGCTTAGGGTGACACCGTGCCAGAACTGCGGAGAGGGTTCATCTACGGATTCAGCGCGTATCTGATCTGGGGCCTCTTCCCGCTGTACTGGAGGCTCCTGGACCACTCCGGCGCGATCGAACTCCTCGCCCACCGGGTGCTGTGGTCGCTGGTGACGATCGTGATTCTGGTCGTCGTACTGCGGAAGTTCGGCCAGGTGAAGGCCCTCCTGCGGGAGCCGCGGCGGCGCTGGCCGCTGATCGCGGCGGCGTTCCTGATCTCGGCGAACTGGGGCACCTACATCTGGGGTGTGAACAACGGCCGGGTGGTCGAGACCTCGCTGGGGTACTTCATCACACCGCTGTTCACCGTGCTGCTCGGCGTCGTCGTACTGAAGGAACGACTGCGCTCCCTGCAGTGGGTCGCGCTGGGGATCGCGTTCGTCGCGGTCGTCGGGCTGACGATCGAGAACGGGCGGCCGCCGTGGGTGGCGATCATCCTGACGTTCTCGTTCGGGCTGTACGGGCTGGCGAAGAAGCAGGCCGGCGCCGGGGCGATCGAAGGAATGGCGGTCGAGTCCGGCACCGTGGTCCCACTCGCGGTCGCGGCGATCGTCGTACTGGGACTGAAGGGTGATGCGACGGTCACCCACCAGGGCACGGGGTACCTCGTGCTGGTGCTGCTGACCGGGCCGATCACCGCCGTACCGCTGCTGCTGTTCGGCGCGGCCGCGACGCGGTCCTCGATGACGACGCTGGGGCTGCTGAACTACATCGCGCCGATCATGCAGTTCATCTGCGGAATCCTGGTGTTCCACGAGGAGATGTCGCCGATGCGCTGGGCCGGCTTCAGCCTGGTCTGGCTCGCGCTGGTGATCTTCACCTACGACAGCCTGACCCGCCGTCGCCGGTCCCTGGCCCTCGAGCGCGCCGCCCTCACCGCTTCCGCGGTCTGATCTCTCCCCGATCTCGAAACCGTCTTGACGAGTTCTATTCTGGATGTCTAGTATCCAGGTTATGAAGATGAACGAGGGCGTCGAGTGGGCGATGCACAGCTGTGTGAATCTCAGCTGGCTGCCCGGCGAGGCGGTCACCGCCAAGCGGCTCGCCGCCTTCTACGACCTTCCGACGGCATACCTGAACAAGCAACTCCAGGCCCTCACCCGAGCCGGCATCCTCAGCTCGGTCTCTGGCCCGAAGGGCGGGTTCCAGCTCGCCCGGGACCCGCGCAACATCACGCTGCTCGACATCGTCGTCGCCATCGACGGATCGGACGAGGCGTTCCGCTGCCTGCAGATTCTCAAGGCCGGCCCGGGCGCCGACCCCAAGGCCGACTACCGCGAGGTCTGCCTGGTTTCCCAGGCGATGCGGGCCGCGGAGCTCACCTACCGCCGCGAGCTGGCCGGTACGACGATCGGCGACATCGTGGCCGACGTCGAGAAGCAGACCCCGGCCGCCCCGGACAACACCCGCAACTGGTTCGCCAACCTCAAATCCTGATCCACCATCCCCCGCTTATAGCTAGGAGCTGATTCAAGATGTCTAATGTCCAGAACCCCGTACTCGTCCGCGCCACCGCTGCCGAGGTCCTGTCCGCCAGCGGCGTCACCCTGCTCGCCGACGTCAACGAAACCGGTGGCCACCTGACCAGCCACCGCTCGGTCTTCAAGCCCGGCAAGGAAGGCGCTCCCCCGCACCAGCACAAGGAAGCCTCCGAGCTGTTCTTCGTCCTGACCGGCTCGCTCCGCGTCCTCACCGGCGACGACCTGATCACGCTGGACAAGGGCGATTTCCTGGTCGTACCGCCGAACACCCCGCACGCCTTCGAGGCGGCCGGCGACGAGGACGCCGAGGTCCTCTTCGTCCTCACCCACGCCAAGCCGCGCTTCGACTACTACCGCCTGCTCGAAGGCGTCTACCGCGGCGAGACCGACCCGGCCGAGCTCGGCAAGACCAGCGACCGCTACGACAACCACTACGTCGCCAGCCCGGCCTGGGAGTCGCGCCAGTCATGAAGTTCGGTCATTAGGGCACAGGGGCTGGATGAGGCACGAATGGTTTCTGACCACGGTCGAGCGCGGCAACCGCGCGACCGACATCGATGCCGACGGGCCGTGGATCGAGGGCAACCAGGTGCGGCCGCTGGTGCACGGCGCGACCTACTTCCAACGCCTGTACGACGAACTCCGGGTGCTGCAGCGCGGCGACCGGGTGTACTTCACGGATTGGCGTGGTGACCCGGACCAGGCGTTGATCACGGACGGACCGACCATCGGCTCGGTCCTCTGCGAACTCGCAGAAGGTGGAGTCGAGGTCCGGGGACTGCTGTGGCGGTCGCACTCGGACCACCTCAACTTCAACTCGCAGCAGAACCAGCACTTCGGGACCGAACTGAACGAGGTGGGTGGTGAGGTCCTGCTGGATCAGCGGGTCCGTCGACTGGCGTCGCACCACCAGAAGCTGTTCGTGATCCGGCACCGCGACGATCCGGGCGCGGACGTCGCGTTCGTCGGTGGCATCGACCTGTGTCACGGGCGACGCGACGACGAACGGCATCTGGGTGATCCGCAGCAGGCACCGATGGATCCGCGGTACGGATCCCGGGCGCCCTGGCACGACGTGATGCTGGAGGTCCGGGGTCCCGCGGTCGGCGATCTGCTCCGATGCTTCGTCGAACGATGGGACGATCCGCATCCGCTCGATCGGCGGACGCCGTACCGGATGGTGGTGCAGCGGATGGCCAAGATGCCGCGGCATCCGTCGCGGTTGCCGGAGGCGTTCCCGGATCCGCCGGCGGCCGGGAGACACGCGGTGCAGGTGTTGCGGACGTACGCGCACAAGCATCCGGGCTTTCCGTTCGCGCCGCGGGGTGAGCACAGCATCGCCCGGGGCTACCTGAAGGCGTTCGGGCGGGCGAAGCGGCTGATCTACGTCGAGGACCAGTACCTGTGGTCGGCGGCCGTGACGAAGAGTCTGCGGGAGGCACTGGACCGATCACCGGAGTTGCGGCTGATTGCCGTCGTACCGCGGTATCCCGATCAGGACGGGCGGTTCAGCGGCCCGCCGGCCCGGCTGGCCCAGCTCGACGCGATGCGGTTGCTGGACTCGGACCGGGTCGCCGTGTACGACCTCGAGAACGAAGCCGGTACGCCGATCTACGTGCACGCGAAGGTGTGCATCGTGGATGACGAGTGGATGACAGTCGGCTCGGACAACTTCAACCGCCGGTCCTGGACCAACGACAGCGAACTGACCTGCGCCGTCGACTCCCCGGAGGTAGCGCGTTCGCTGCGATCCGAACTGTGGTCGGAGCACCTCGGCATCGACGACCCGGACCTCGACCCGGCCACGGGTTTCGAGCAGTGGCGGCAGCGGGCCGCCGTACTGGACGAGTGGTATGCCAATGGTTGCCCTGGGCCCCGACCTCCGGGCCGGATCCGCCCGCACCGCCCCGCCCCCGTTACCGGCCTCCAGCCGCTCTGGGCCAGCTGGCTCGCCCGCCACCTCTACGACCCCGACGGCCGCCCCCGCTCCGCCCGCCGCCACAACACCTTCTAACCGGCAGCACCTTCTGACAGGTGATGTGCGACACGGCGCGTCACAATCCTGCTGGCTATGGGGTCGTACTGGTGACCGCGGATTGCGGCCGGCGGGATCGAGGAGGGCCGAGCCATGCGTCGACTGTGGAAGAACCTGCGAGCGCGAGTGTTCCCGGATCACTGGTCGTTGCTGTTCGGCCAGATCGCCTTCTACAGCTTCGTTGTGGTCGTACTCAGCGGCATCCTGCTGGTGGTGTACTACGAGCCGTCGACCGAACACGTTACGTACGACGGACCGTACACACCACTGCGCGGCGTACAGATGTCACGAGCGCTGGAATCGACGCTGGCGATCAGCTTCGACATCCGGGGCGGGCTGCTGATGCGGCAACTCCACCACTGGTCCACGCTGATCATGGTGGCCGCGATCATGCTGCACCTCTTGCGGCTGTTCTTCACCGCGGGGTTCCGCCGGCCGCGGCGATTGAACTGGCTGATCTGGTTCGGGGTGTTCGTCGCCACCCTCGGCGCCTGCCTCACCGGCACCTCGCTGCCCGACGACATGGCGTCCGGGACGAGTCTCGCCGTACTCGACGGCACCCTCCAGGCGACACCTCTCGTCGGCACACACCTCTCGGCGTGGCTGTTCGGCGGTGACTTCCCGGGCGACGTGATCTCGCGGTTCTACCCGTTGCACATTGTCGTGCTGCCCGCGATCATCCTTCTGCTCTTTGTGGCCGGCGCGGTGCTCGCGCTTCGGCACCGGCCGGCGCAGTTCGCCGAGCCGGGGCGGACCGAGGACAACGTAGTCGGGCGCCCGGCGAAGGTGGCCGCGATCAAGGGTGCGGGACTGTTCGCCTTCGTGGCCGGAGTCGCGATCGCGATGGCCGCCACGTTCACCATCAACCCGGTGTGGATGTACGGACCGGCCGATCCGGCGAACACCTCCGCGGGTGTCGGCCCGGCCTGGTACCTGGCCTTCCTCGACGGCTCACTCCGGCTGGCGCCGGCCTGGGAAGCCGTCTGGTGGGGCAGGACCTTCAGCTTCGCCATCCTCCTGCCGGTCGGGATCTGCACGCTGTTCCTGCTTTTGCTTGCCGTTTACCCGTTCATCGAGGAGCGGCTGACCGGCGACCGCCGGGAGCACCACCTGCTCGAACGCCCGCGAGACAACGCGACCCGCACCGGCGTCGGCGTCGCCGGAATGACCTTCTACGGGACCCTGTGGGCCGCGGCCAGCGCCGACACGATGGCTGTGCTGTTCCACATGTCCGTCAACACACTCCTGCGCTTCTTCCAGGTGCTCGTCATCTTGGGGCCGCCCCTCGCCTTGGTGATCACTCGCCGGATCTGCCTGGGCCTGCAGAACCACGATGCCGAGATCGCGCTGCACGGCATCGAGACCGGCCGGGTCATCCGCACCCCGGACGGCGGGTACGTCGAAGAGCACCGCCCCGTCGACGCCTACCGGCGCTGGCGGCTGGTCGGCTCCACTCCGTCAGGCGAACGTGACGACGAGAACTATCGCGGCCAGGGCAAAATCGAGAACCGCGCAGAACTCGGCGTACGGGCGGGTGACGACATGGTCGACGCGGTGGTGGTAGGTGTCCCAGGCGCCGTGGACCACGAGACCACCGGCCACGATGAGACCGGCGGCGGTCTGGCCCACCTCTAGCGCCGCCAGGGCAGCCGCGGCCAGCACCAGGATGGCCGCGGCCTGCAGGGGCAGACCCCACGGCGGGCGCAGTGCACCGCGGAGTACGCCGTACACCGCGAGGATCGCGGCGAGCGCGAGCATCACCCAGGTGGCGTTGACGCCGTCGACCCGGGAGCCGATGCCGACCACCACGAAGCTGACCGCGAACACCGGCCAGGCCGCGACTCGTCGTTGGAGCGCAGCGGCGCCCACATAGACGAACGCGGATGCCGTCACGATCGCGGCCACCTCGGCGCCGCTCTCGATACCGATCCCGGCGAACGCCGCCATCACCAGCCCAGCCGCAGCCGGCCACCGCCGCAACACCCACGGCCGGTGCGGCCGCTGCACAGATTCCGCCGTACTCATGGCCCCAGCGGACCACGACAACCTTTCATTCCGCTTTCAAGCAGAGGTGTAGGTCAGGATGGCGGTGCCGTCGTCGAGGACGTGGTGGTTGGTCAGGGCGAGGTGGGTCGGCGCGAAGCCGCGGCCGAACATGGGGATGCCGCCGCCGGCGACGACCGGGTAGACCTTCACGACCAGCTCATCGATCTCGCCGGAGAGCTGACCCGCGAGGTTGCCGCCGCCGGCCAGGTAGATGCCGCCGCCGTCCTCCGCCTTCAAGGCCCGGACCGCCGCGACCGGATCCGCGGGGATCACCGTCACCGCCGGATCCGGAGTCTCGCCGAGGCTCGAGGACACGACGTACTGGCGCAGATGCGGGAACGGACTCGTCACACCGGCGTCGAGTGCGAGCCCATAGCTCGCACGCCCCTGTACGACGGTGTCGAAGTGCTTGCCGGGTCCGTCCAGTCCAAGCTGCGTACGAGCGTCGCCCGGCAACGTCTCCGGGTACTCGGTCGCGATGAAGTCGACCAGCTCCGGGCCGACCTTGAACATGCCCAGACCGCCATCGGGATCAGCGATGAACCCGTCCACGGACGAGCCGATGTAGTAGGTGAGTTTGCGCACACCCCAACCCTTCCAGGGCAGAGGCTCACACCGACCGCGTGACGACCAGATCGCAGAGCGAGTCGAGAGCGTCGCGGGCGGCACCTTCGGGGAGGTCGGCCAGCAATCTGCGGGCGTCGGCGGCACGACGGCGTACGTCGTCCTCGGCCTGCGCGAAGGACGGATGGGCCAGGAGCAGCTCGATGGTCTCGGCCAGGCGGGCGTCGTCCGACAGGTCCGAGTCGAGGAGGTCGAGCAGCCGCGCGTCGGTCGGGTCGGACGGATCGGCCTGGGCCCGGAAGATCAGTACCGGAAGGGTCGGGACACCTTCGCGGAGGTCGGTGCCGGGAGTCTTGCCGGACTGGTCGGACTCCGAGGCGATGTCGAGGATGTCGTCGGCGAGCTGGAAGGCGACGCCGATCTCCTCACCGAAGGCCCGCAACGACTCCTGGATCTGCTCCGACGCACCGGCGTACCGGGCACCGAACAGAGCGGAGGTCGCGATCAGCGAACCGGTCTTGTCGGCAACCACCGACAGGTAGTGCTTCAGCGGGTCCTGGCCTTCGCCGACGCCGAGGGTCTCGCGGATCTGACCTTCGACCAGCCGGCCGAACGTACGGGCCTGGATCCGGACAGCCTCCGGCCCGAGGCCGGCGACCAGGTCCGACGCCCGGGCGAACAGCCAGTCGCCGGACAGGATGGCGACCGAGTTGTCCCAGCGGGCGTTCGCGGTGGACGAGCCCCGCCGCAGCGCGGCCTCGTCCATCACGTCGTCGTGGTGCAACGTCGCGACGTGGGTCAGCTCGACCACGACGGCCGCCTTCACCACGTCGTCGTCAGTCGCGGCCGGCCCGAACTCCGCCGCCAGCAGCACCAGCAGCGGCCGGAACCGCTTGCCGCCGGCAACCATGACGTGCTGCGCCGCCGCGGTGACGAACGGCGCCTCGGACTGGGTCGCGTCGCGCAGCGCCTGCTCGACGGTCTCCAGCCCAGCACGAACCCGGGACTCGAGCGCCTCGTCGGCGAACGCGAATCCCAGGCTCTCGGCCGGCAGCGGGGTCGGACTCAACGGATGAACTCACCTGCTCGGGCCGCCAGGTCGAGCACCGGTCCGGGAACCAGACCGAGCACGACGGTGGCGGCGAGGCCGAGAGCGACCGCGCTGGTGGTCTGCCAACCGGGCAGCGCCACGTCCGGCGAGTCGGCCGGCAGGTCGGAGAAGAACATCAGCACGATCACGCGGACGTAGAAGAACGCGGCCACCAGGCTGGACAGTACGGCGACCACGACCAGCGGCCACGCGCCACCGGTCCACGCGGCGCTGAACACGGCCCACTTGCCGGTGAAGCCCGCGGTCAGCGGGATGCCGGCGAAGGAGAGCAGGAAGAACGCGAAGATGCCGGCCAGCAGCGGCGACTTCTTGCCGAGACCGGCCCACCGGGACAGGTGGGTCGCCTCGCCACCGGCGTCACGCACCAGCGTGATGACGGCGAAGGCACCAACGGTCGCGAAACCGTAGGAGACCAGGTAGAACAGCACCGCCTGGGTCGAGGTGATCCCGTTGTGGACGCCGTTCCCGGACTGCGCGAGCCCGACGAACGCAGTCAGCAGGAAGCCCGCGTGCGCGATCGACGAGTAGGCCAGCATCCGCTTCACGTCGGTCTGGGTGATCGCGACGATCGAGCCGATCACCATGGTGAGGATCGCGACGATCCACATCATCGGCGCCCAGTCCCAGCGCGTGCCACCGAGGGCGACGTAGAAGACCCGCATCAGCCCGATGAACGCGGCGATCTTGGTGCAGGCCGCCATGAACCCGGTGACCGGCGTCGGCGCCCCCTGGTACACATCCGGCGTCCACGAGTGGAACGGTACGGCGCCGACCTTGAAGAGCAGGCCGACGGCGATCAGGCCGGTGCCGGCCAGCAGGATCGTGTCCCCACCGGTCTGGGAGGCCAGTGCGTCCGAGATCCCGCCCAGCGACATCGTTCCGGCGTACCCGTAGAGCAGGGCGATGCCGAACAGCAGGAATGCCGACGAGAACGCACCGAGCAGGAAGTACTTCATCGCGGCTTCCTGCGAGATCAGCCGGCGACGACGCGCCAGCCCACAGAGCAGGTACAGCGGCAGCGAGAAGACCTCGAGTGCGACGAACAGCACGAGCAGGTCGTTGCTGGCGGCGAACAACATCATGCCGCCGACCGCGAACAGGGTCAGCGGGAAGATCTCGGTGTGCTCGATCCGGGCCGCGGTGCCCTCACGCTCGGCCTCGGACCCCGGTACGGCGGCCGCCTGGCCGGCGAACGCGGACAGTCCACCGTCTACCGACCGCTCGGCGAACAGCAGCACGCTGATCAGCGTCAGCGCCAGCAGGGTCAGCCAGGTGAACAGCGCCGGGCCGTCGACCGAGATCGCGCCCTGGGCCGCGATCAGTTCCTTGTTGTCGTTCATCAGGATGCCGGTCAGGACACCCGAGGCGACGATGGCGACCACCGTGATCGCCAGCTGCACCAGGTGCCGCAGCGACCGCGGCAGGAACGCCTCCACCAGGACGCCGACACACGCCGCACCGAACACGACGAGCAGCGGAGCCAGCTCGTTGTACTCGATCTTCGGCGCGACGAAGTCCGCCAGCGGCAGAACGTACGCGATCACTTCTGTCCCTCCGTCACGGGGATCTGCGGAGCCTTGTCGGTCACGCCCACCCGCTGCATGGTCGACTCGACCGCGGGCTTGATGATGTCGACCACCGGCTTCGGGAAGATCCCCAGGCCGACGATCAGGACCACCAGCGGGGCGATCGCGAGGATCTCACGCGCGTTCAGGTCCTTCAGTTTCTCGATCCCGTCCCGGACCGGCCCGGTCATCGTGCGTTGGTACATCAGCAGGATGTACAGCGCGGCCAGCACGATACCGACCACCGCGATCACCGCGATCGTCTTGTGCCGGCTGAACGTCCCGGCCAGCACCATGAACTCGGAGATGAACGGCGACAGGCCGGGCAGCGCCAGGCTGGACAGGCCGGCGAACAGGAACGTGCCGGCCAGGACCGGCGCCACCTTCTCCACCCCGCCGTAGTCGGCGATCCGCGCGGATCCACGCCGGGAGATCAGGTACCCGGCGACCAGGAAGAGCGCGGCGGTGGAGAGACCGTGGTTGAACATGTACAGCGTCGACCCGGTCAGGCCCTGTGACGTCAGCGCGAAGATACCCATCACGATGAAGCCGAAGTGCGAGATCGAGGTGTACGCGATCAGCCGCTTGATGTCGGTCTGCCCGATCGCCAGCAGGGCGCCGTACAGAACCGAGATCAGCGCGAGGATCAGGACCACCGGGGTGGCCCACTCGGACGCGTTCGGGAACAGGCCCAGGCAGAACCGGATCATCCCGAAGGTGCCGATCTTGTCCAGGATGCCGACCAGCAGCACCGACGTACCCGGCGTCGCCTCACCGGCCGCGTCCGGCAGCCAGGTGTGGAACGGGACCATCGGCGCCTTCACCGCGAAGGCGAAGAAGAAGCCGAGGAACAGCCATCGCTCGGTGTTCTGGCCCATGTCCAGCTTGATCAGGTCCGACAGCAGGTACGACGGGTCACCGGCCTTGGCCGAGATCACGTAGAGACCGACCACCGACGCCAGCATCAGCAGGCCGCCGAGCAGCGAGTACAGCAGGAACTTCACCGCGGCGTACGAACGCTGCGGGCCACCGAAGCCACCGATCAGGAAGTACATCGGGATCAGCGTGGCCTCGAACAGCACGTAGAAGAGGAACACGTCGGTGGCGGAGAACACGCCGATCGACAGTGCCTCCAGGCCGAGGATCCAGGCGAAGAAGGACTTCTCCGACCAGCGGCCGTTCTGCGCGTCGTTCCAGGACGCGATCAGCACGATCGGCGTCAGCAGCGCGGTCAGCACCACCAGGACCACGCCGAGACCGTCCAGTCCGAGCGCGTAGTGCGCGCCGAAGGCCTTGATCCAGGTGTGCGACTCGGTGTAGTCCTCGGCACCGTTGCGGTGGTAGCCGATGGCAACGATCGCGGTGAGCACGAGCGTGACGAGCGAGAACCCGAGCGCGACCTGCTTGGACAGCAGCGCCTTCGCCTTGGGCACCAGCATCGTCGCGATGGCCCCGACGAACGGCAGGAGCAGTAACAGGGTCAGCCAACCGATGTTCACGACAACCTCACCGCGAGGAGGGCGACGACCACGAGTGCGGCGCCGAAGACCATGCTGAGTGCGTAGGAACGGACGAAGCCCGTCTGGACCCGGCGGAGCCGGCCGGACAGTCCACCGAAGAGTGCGGCCAGCCCGTTGACCAGGCCGTCCACCCCACGGTTGTCCAGCCAGACCAGGGTCCGGGTGAGGTACTGGCCCGGACGCATCAGGACCGCCTCGTTCAGTGCGTCGCCGTACAGGTCCCGGCGGGCGAAGACGGTGACGGGCGAACCGGCCGGCGCCTCCCGCGGGATCTCGCGGCGGTACAACAGGATCGCGATCGCCAGGCCGACGAGGACCACGGCGAGCGTGATGATCGTCATGACCGTGGCGTTGAGCGGACCGTGCTCCTCCTCGTGCCCGACCACGGGCTCGAGCCAGTCGACGATCCAGTGGCCGGCGAAGTACAGCGCACCGCCACCCAGCGACAGCGCCGCCAGGATGATCAGCGGCCAGGTCATCACCTTCGGCGACTCGTGCGGGTGCACGTCGTCGGCCCAGCGCTTCTTGCCGAAGAACGTCATCAGCATCACCCGCGTCATGTAGAACGCGGTGATACCGGCGCCCAGCAGCGCGCACAGACCGATCACGATGTTGTCCGCGAACGCGGCCTCGATGATCTTGTCCTTGCTGAAGAAGCCGGCGAACGGCGGGATGCCGAGGATGGCCAGGTAGCCGAACCCGAAGGTGGCGAAGGTGATCTTCATCGGCGTCCGCAGGGCGCCGTAGTGGCGCATGTTCACGTCGTCGTTCATGCCGTGCATGACCGAACCGGCACCGAGGAACATGTTCGCCTTGAAGAAGCCGTGCGTGAGCAGGTGGAAGATTGCGAACACGTACCCGGCCGGGCCGAGGCCCGCGGCGAGCATCATGTAGCCGATCTGGCTCATGGTCGAACCGGCCAGCGCCTTCTTGATGTCGTCCTTGGCGCAACCGATGATCGCACCGGCCAGCGCGGTGACCGTGCCGACGATCACCACCGCGGTGGACGCGGCGTCGGTGACCTCGTAGATCGCGTGCGAGCGGACCACCAGGTAGACGCCCGCGGTGACCATGGTCGCGGCATGGATGAGGGCCGACACCGGAGTGGGGCCCTCCATCGCATCCAGCAGCCAGGACTGCAGCGGCACCTGCGCGGACTTACCGCAGGCGGCCAGGAGCAGCATCAGGCCGAGCAGCGTGGCCCAGGTCTTCGAGGTGTGCTCGGCGCCGGCGTTCACGGTGGCGAACGCGGATGAACCGAACAGCGCCCACATGCTCATCACCGCGAGCGAGAGGCCGATGTCACCGACCCGGTTCACCACGAACGCCTTCTTCGCGGCGACCGCGGCCGAGTTCTTGTGCTGCCAGAACCCGATCAGCAGGTACGACGCCAGACCGACGCCTTCCCAGCCGACGAAGACCAGCAGGTAGTCCGCCGCGAGCACCAGCAGCAGCATCGCCGCGATGAACAGGTTCAGGTAGGCGAAGAACCGGCGCCGGCGCTCGTCGTGCTCCATATAGCCGATCGAGTAGATGTGGATCAGCGAACCCACACCGGTGATCAGCAGCACGAACAGGATCGAGAGCGGGTCGATCAGCAGGCTGAAGTCCACCTTGACGTTGCCGACCGAGAACCACTCGAACAGCTTGACGGTCTCGGACCGCTCCTCGCCGTCGCGGCCCTGCATCTGGATGAACAGCACGACGCCGAAGGCGAAGGAGATCAGCGGTGCCAGCGTGCCCAGCAGGTGACCCCATGCGTTGGTGGCCTTGCCACCCAGCAGCAGGATCGCCGCGGACACGGCCGGGACCGCGACCAGCAGCCAGATCAGCTCATGACTCATCGGTGCTTACCTCAGTACTTGAGCAGGTTGGCGTCGTCGACCGAGGCCGAACGACGGGTGCGGAAGATGGCCATGATGATCGCCAGTCCGATGACCACCTCGGCCGCGGCCACCACCATCACGAAGAAGGCGGCGATCTGGCCGTCGAGGTTGCCGTGCTGGCGGGCGAAGCTGACGAACGCGAGGTTGGCCGCGTTCAGCATCAGCTCGACACACATGAAGACGACGATGGCGTTCCGCCGCACCAGCACACCCAGTGCGCCGATGCTGAACAGAATCGCCGCGAGGACGATGTACGGCTCTGTAGTCATAGCTTGTCCTCCTCGCCAAATCCGGAAAGGTCCGTGCTCTCGGGCTCGGACGGTACGTCGTCGCCGACCTCGCCCGCGTTGAGCTTGCGGACCTCGTCGATGTCCGCCCGCTCGTCAGCTTCGGGGAACACGGTGCCACGTGCCTGGAGCACGCGCGAAACCGAGGTCGGTGCGATCGATCCGTCCGGCAGCAGCGCCGGCGTGTCGACGGCGTTGTGCCGGGCCAGTACGCCAGGAGTCGGCAACGGACCCGGGTGGATCCCCTGCTCGGCGTACTTGCGGATCCGCTCCTCGGCGTGGTCGCGCTGGGTCTTCTTCTTGGTCAGCCGCTCGCGGTGCGCGAGCATCATCGCTCCGAGTGCCGCGGTGATCAGCAGTGCGGAGGTGACCTCGAAGGCGAACACGTACTTGCCGAACAGCAGTTGCGCGATGCCCTTCGGGTTCCCGTCCGGCTGCGCGTCGGCCACGCCGACCGGGTTGCCGTAGATCGCGTTGCCGACCGCGGCGACGAGCAGGATGCCGAAGCCGAGGAACGCCACTCCGGCCAGCAGCCGCTGACCGCGGATCGTCTCCACCAGGGAGTCGGACGCGTCCACGCCGACCAGCATCAGCACGAACAGGAACAGCATCAGGATCGCGCCGGTGTAGACGATGATCTGGACGGCGAACAGGAACGGTGCGTCCTGAGCGGCGTACTGGACGGCGAGGCAGACCATCACCGCGGCCAGCAGCAGCGCCGAGTGCACCGCCTTACGGACCAGGACCATGCCGATCGCGGCCAGGATCATGACCGGAGCCAGTAGCCAGAAGGCGAACTGCCCGCCGGTGACCAGTGGCATCACTTCGCGTCACCACCCTCGGCCGGTACGGCGGCACCGGTCAGACCGAGGTAGTAGTCCTTCTCGGTCGCACCGAGCTGCATGTCGTGCGGCGGCTCCTGCATGCCCGGGAGCATCGGCGCCAGCAGGTCCTTCTTCTCGTAGATGAGCGAAGCGCGGCTGGTGTCGGCCAGCTCGTACTCGTTCGTCATCGTGAGCGCCCGGGTCGGGCAGGCCTCGATGCACAGACCGCAGAGGATGCAGCGCAGGTAGTTGATCTGGTAGACGCGCCCGTACCGCTCACCCGGGGAGAACCGGCCACCGTCGGTGTTGTCGGCGCCCTCGACGTAGATCGCGTCCGCGGGGCAGGCCCACGCGCACAGCTCGCAGCCGACGCACTTCTCCAGCCCGTCCGGCCAGCGGTTCAGCTGGTGCCGGCCGTGGAACCGGGGAGCGGTCGGTTTCTTGGTGAACGGGTACTCCTCGGTGAACACCTTCCGGAACATCGTCCGGAAGGTGACGCCGAACCCGGCTACCGGATCCCAGATGGACTCTTTGACGCTAGCCACGGCTGCCTTCCTTGCTACGGCTCTCGGTCTCGCTTCGGCTCGGAGTCTTCACAGCGAGCGGTGGTGGCACCGGGAACCCGCCGGCGAAGGCGTCGAACTCCTCGCCGTCGGCCACCTCGGTCTTCTCGGGCTTGGGCTTCTGCGGGACGAACAGGCTGACGATCGCGATCACCAGCACGATGCCCGCGGCAACCAGCAGGGTGGTGCGGCTGAACGTGGTCTCCCGGCCGACCGCGCGGACGGTCGCGACCAGCAGGATCCAGGCCAGCGAGATCGGGATCAGGATCTTCCAGCCGAGCTTCATGAACTGGTCGTAGCGCAGTCGCGGCAGCGTTCCGCGCAGCCAGATGTAGAAGAAGATGAAGCACATCAGCTTGCCCATGAACCACAGCACCGGCCAGTAGCCGGAGTTCGCGCCGTCCCAGATCGTGATCGGCCACGGTGCCCGCCAGCCGCCCAGGAACAGCGTCGTCGCCAGCGCCGACACGGTCGCCATGTTGATGTACTCGGCCAGGAAGAACATCGCGTACTTGATCGAGGAGTACTCGGTCAGGAAGCCGGCCACCAGCTCGCCCTCGGCCTCCGGCAGGTCGAACGGCGCCCGGTTCGTCTCGCCGATCATCGAGACCACGTAGATCACGAACGACGGGAACAGCAGGAATCCGTACCACCCGGGCAGCGGGATGTCACTGCCGAACAGCGTGACCGTCTGGTGCGACTGCGCCGCGACGATGTCCGAGGTGGACATCGAGCCGGCGAACAGGAAGACCGTGACAAGTGCCAGGCCCATGCCGACCTCGTACGAGATCATCTGCGCGCTGGACCGCAGACCACCGAGCAGCGAGTACGTCGAGTTCGACGACCAGCCGCCGAGCACGATGCCGTAGATGCCGATCGAGGCGATCGCCATCACGTACAGCACCGAGACCGGCAGGTCGGTCAGCTGCAGCCGGGTGTAGGTGTCGGTCCAGGGGATCTTCACCGTCGGCCCGAACGGGATCACCGCGAACGTCAGGAAGGCCGGCACCGCGACGATCGCGGGTGCCAGCACATAGACGAGCCGGTCGACGCCCTTCGGCATCAGGTCTTCCTTGAGCATCAGCTTCACGCCGTCGGCCAGCGACTGCAGCAGACCCTGCGGGCCGTGCACGTTCGGGCCGATCCGCTGCTGCATCCGGGCCACGACCCGGCGCTCCCACCAGATGTTGAACAGCGTCAGCACGACCAGGAAGACGAAGATGAAGAGGACCTTGATCAGGACCACCCACCAGGGGTCGTGACCGACCCCCGCATCCGGCACCGCAAGTGGGATGTTCGTCATGCGTTCCCTCCGGCGATCGTCACGATCGAGCCATGGTCTGCGTGCAACGACCGGCGGACGTGGGAGTCGGCCGAGTTGGTCGGCAGCCAGACCACGTTGTCGGTCATCGGGGTGATCACGACCGGCAGCCGGATCGACCCGGCGTCGGTGCTGACCACCAGCTCGTCCCCGTCGGCGACACCGACCCGGCGGGCCGTGGTCAGCGAGACCCGTGCGACCGGCGTACGCGCGGTCGCGGTCAGGTGCGGCTCACCGTCGTTCGCGCGGCTGTCGTCGATCAGCATCCGCCAGGTCGCCAGCCGGGTCGAGTCGAACGCGCCGAGCGACGGACCGGCCTGGTACGTCGGCTCCTGCGCGCGATCGCCGTCCCAGCGGCCGAGCTCGTCGTACTCCTTCTTCGCACCGGCCGGAGTGCTGAACCCGATCGAGCGGTCCATCTCCTGGGCCAGCGCGGCCAGCGCCCGTACGTCGGGCATCGCGGTCGGGACCTTCAGCACCACCGGGAACGGCCGCTCGCGACCCTCCCAGTTCACGAAGGTGCCGTCCTTCTCCGCCGGCGGAACCACCGGGAAGACGACGTCGGCGTGCTCGGTCACCTGCGAGTTGCGCACCTCGAGGCTCACCACGAACGGCGCGGCCTCCAGCGCGGCCAGCGCCGCGGCCGGGTCCGGCAGGTCGTCGATCTCGACGCCCGCCACCACCAGCGCCTGCAGCGATCCCGCGGTGGCGATGATCTCGGTCAGGTCCTTGCCCGCACTCGCCGGCAGGTTGTCGACACCCCAGGCAGCCTGCAGGTCGACCCGAGCCTGCGCGTCGGAGACCAACCGGCCACCGGGCAGCAGCCCCGGCAGACATCCGGCCTCGAGCGCACCGCGGTCACCCGCGCGCCGCGGGATCCAGGCCAGCTGCGCACCCGTGTCGAGCGCGAGCCGCAGCGCGGTCGAGTACCCACCCGGGGTGCTCGCCAGCCGCTCGCCCACGACGATGATCGAGTCCGCACCGAGCGCGGCCCGGGCAGCAGCCCCGGTCTCGCCCGCCTTGCCGAGATCCGCGAGTACGGCGGCCTCCGTACCAGGCGATGCCGGTACGACGACCCCGTCCAGCTTCTCGATACCCCGGGACGCGTACGCCGCCACCGTGAACACCTTGGTGCCGTGCGACCGGACCGCCTTGCGCAGCCGCAGGAACACGGCCGGCGCTTCCTCCTCGGGCTCGAACCCGACGAGCAGCACGGATCCGGCCTGCTCCAGGTCGGTGAACGTCGTACCCATGCCGGTGCCGGCCACCGCGGCGGCGAGGAAGTCCGCCTCCTCCTCCGAGTGCGGCCGGGACCGGAAGTCGATGTTGTTGGTGCCGAGGGCGACCCGGGCGAACTTCGAGTACGCGTAGGCGTCCTCGAGGGTCAGCCGGCCACCGGTCAGCACCGCCGCGTTGCCGCGGGCCGCGGACAGGCCCTCGGCCGCGAAGGTCAGCGCCTCCGGCCAGGACGCCGGCCGCAGCTCGCCGTCCTCCCGGATCATCGGGTGGGTCAGCCGGTCGCCGGTGGTCGCGTAGTTGAACGCGAACCGGTCCTTGTCCGAGATCCACTCCTCGTTGACCTGCGGGTCGTCACCGGCGAGCCGGCGCATCACCTTGCCGCGCCGGTAGTCGACCCGGATCGCCGCACCGGAGGAGTCGTGCTCCGCCACCGACGGAACCGAGACCAGGTCGAACGGCCGGGACCGGAACCGGTACGCCGCACTCGTGAGCGCGCCGACCGGGCAGATCTGGATCGTGTTGCCGGAGAAGTAGCTCTCGAACGGCTCCTTCTCGTAGATGCCGACCTGCTGCAGCGCACCGCGCTCGACCAGCGCGATGAACGGGTCACCGGCGATCTGCTCGGAGAACCGGGTGCAGCGGGCACAGAGCACGCAACGCTCGCGGTCCAGCAGTACCTCGGCCGAGATGTTGATCGGCTTCGGGTAGGTCCGCTTGATCTCGTGGAACCGGGTCTCGCCGTACCCGTTGCTCATCGCCTGGTTCTGCAGCGGGCACTCGCCGCCCTTGTCGCAGACCGGGCAGTCGAGCGGGTGGTTGATCAGCAGGAACTCCATGTTCCCGTGCTGGGCCTTGTCCGC
Organism: Kribbella sp. NPDC051952; assembly: GCF_040680855.1. Classification (NCBI taxonomy): domain Bacteria; kingdom Bacillati; phylum Actinomycetota; class Actinomycetes; order Propionibacteriales; family Kribbellaceae; genus Kribbella; species Kribbella sp. NPDC051952. Next base: position 321,131 of record NZ_JBFAXQ010000006.1, on the reverse strand, counting down.
CACCGGCGAGCTGACCTGGGTCCGGACCACCATGCCGTCGGCGACGGTGATCGTGCAGGAGGCCTGCGGCTTCGGCATCCCGCGGCCGTTGCCGGCGTCGGTGATCTCGACCAGGCACTGCCGGCAGGCACCGACCGGGTCGAGCAGCGGGTGGTCGCAGAACCGCGGGATCTGGATCCCGATCTGCTCCGCGGCCCGGATCAGCAGGGTGTTCTTGGGAACCTTGACCTCGATGTCGTCGATGGTCACGGTGATCAGATCGGTCCGCTCCACCTCCGAACCGGTCGGCGGGTTCGCTTGGATCGTCATGCGCTTGCTCCAGCGGTAGCGAAGACAGTGCTTGCCATCGGGTCGAACGGGCAGCCGCCGTTCTCGAAGTGCGCCAGGTACTCGTCCTTGAAGTGCTGGATCGAGCTGCTGATCGGCGCGGTCGCACCGTCGGCCAGCGCACAGAACGCCCGGCCGGTGATGTTCTCGCACAGGTCGAGCAGGGTGACCAGGTCCTCCTCGGTGCCCTTGCCGTGCTCCAGCCGCTCGAGGATCTGCACCAGCCACCAGGTGCCCTCACGGCACGGGGTGCACTTGCCGCAGGACTCGTGCTTGTAGAACTCGGTCCACCGCAGCGTCGCGCGGACCACGCAGGTGGTCTCGTCGAAGATCTGCAGTGCCTTGGTCCCGAGCATCGAGCCGGCCGCACCGACGCCTTCGTAGTCGAGCGGGATGTCGAGGTGCTCCTCGGTCAGCAGCGGCGTCGACGAACCACCCGGCGTCCAGAACTTCAGCTTGTGGCCCTGGCGGACCCCGCCGGCCAGGTCGATCAGCTGCCGCAGCGTGATGCCCATCGGCGCCTCGTACTGCCCCGGCCGGGTGACGTGGCCGGACAGCGAGTACAGCGTCATGCCCTTGGACTTCTCGGTGCCCATCGAGCCGAACCAGTCGGCGCCGTTCTTGAGGATCACGGGAACCGACGCGATCGACTCGACGTTGTTGATCACTGTGGGGCATCCGTACAGACCGGCGACCGCCGGGAACGGAGGACGCAGCCGAGGTTGACCGCGACGACCTTCCAGCGAGTCCAGCAGTGCCGTCTCCTCGCCGCAGATGTAGGCGCCGGCACCGGCGTGCACGATCACGTCCAGGTCGTAGCCGCTGCCGAGGATGTTCGCGCCGATGAAGCCGGCTTCCTTGGCCTCCGCGACCGCCTGCTGCAGCCGGCGGACCACGTGCAGGACCTCACCACGGACGTAGATGAACGCGGTCGACGCACGGATCGCGTAGGACGCGATGATGACGCCCTCGACCAGCGTGTGCGGCGAGGCGAGCATCAGCGGGATGTCCTTGCAGGTGCCCGGCTCGGACTCGTCCGCGTTCACCACCAGGTACTTCGGCTTCGGGTTGTCCTGCGGGATGAAGGACCACTTCATCCCGGTCGGGAAGCCCGCGCCACCACGGCCGCGCAGACCGGAGTCCTTGACGGCGGTGACCACGTCGGCCGGCGCCATCTGCAGCGCGGTCCGGAGGGCGTCGTACCCACCGGAGCGCTGGTACGACGCCAGCTGCCAGGAACGGATCTGGTCCCAGTTGTCGGACAGTACCGGGGTCAGCATGGTCAGTCCTCCTTCCGGGAGTCGTCGGAGTGCCCGGAACCGGACTCCTTGCCGGGCTGGTCCTCGGGCCGCGGCCCGGCCGCCGCCTCCGGAGAGACGGTCGCCTCGGCCGCCTGGCCGTTGCCGCCGTTGCTGCCGTTGCGGCCGGCCGGAGCCGTCCAGTTGCGCTCGCGGGCCAGCCGCAGGCCGGCCAGGGTGGCCTTGCCGCCGGTCGGGCCCTCGTCGGCGCGGCCGTCGGGGAAGCCGGCCAGCACGCGCTCGGCCTCGCGCCAGGTGCAGATCGTCGCACCGCGCGGCGACTTCACCTCGGTGCCCTCGCGCAGGTCGTCGACCAGCTGCGTGGCCGACTCCGGCGTCATGTCGTCGAAGAACTCCCAGTTCACCATCATCACCGGCGCGTAGTCGCAGGCGGCGTTGCACTCGAGGTGCTCGAGGGTGATCTTGCCATCCTCGGTGGTCTCGTCGTTGCCGACGTCGAGGTGCTGCTTGAGCCGCTCGAAGATCAGGTCGCCACCCATCACGGCGCACAGCGTGTTGGTGCAGACCCCGACGTGGTAGTCGCCGACCGGGCGGCGCTTGTACATCGTGTAGAAGGTCGCCACCGCGGACACCTCGGCACCGGTCAGCCCGAGGATCTCGGCGCAGGCCTCGATGCCCTCCGGGGTGACCCGGCCCTCGACCGACTGGACCAGGTGCAGCATCGGCAGCAGTGCGGACCGGCCGACCGGGTACCGCGCGGCCAGCTCGCGCATCTCCGCGAGAGTGGTGTCGGTGATCTTGGAGTCACCGGTGCTGTAGGGCACCGGAACGTCGGTCGCAGTCGCGTGATTCTCGGCCATCTATCGGTCCACTCCACCCATCACCGGGTCAAGGCTGGCGACAGCGACGATCACGTCGGCGACCTGTGCGCCCTCGCACATGATCGGCATCGCCTGCAGGTTTGCGAAGGACGGGTCACGGAAGTGCGCCCGGTACGGCTTCGTGCCGCCGTCGGAGACCAGGTGGCAGCCGAGCTCGCCGCGCGGCGACTCCAGCGCCACGTAGGCCTGTCCGGCCGGCACCCGGAAGCCCTCGGTGACCAGCTTGAAGTGATGGATCAGTGCTTCCATCGACTCGCCCATGATGTGCTTGATGTGGTCGAGCGAGTTGCCCATCCCGTCGGAGCCGACGGCCAGTTGGCTCGGCCAGCCGATCTTCTTGTCCGCCACCATCACCGGGTCGCCGTCCATCTTGGCCAGCCGGTCGGCGCACTGCTCGACGATCTTCAGGGACTCGTGCATCTCCTGCAGCCGGACCCGGAAGCGTCCGTAGGAGTCCGAGGAGTCCCAGGTCGGTACGTCGAAGTCGTACGTCTCATAGCCGCAGTACGGCTGGGACTTGCGCAGATCCAGCGCGTACCCGGTCGAACGGACCGGCGGGCCGGAGATACCGAGCGCCATGCAGCCGGCCAGGTCGAGGTATCCGACGTTCTGCAGGCGGGCCTTGAAGATCGGGTTCGCGTTGCAGAGGTCGGCGTACTCGGGCAGGTGCTTGTTCATCCAGGTGATGTACTCGCGGATCTTGTCCAGCGCGCCCGGGGGCAGGTCCTGGGCGACCCCGCCGGGGCGGATGAAGGCGTGGTTCATCCGCAGGCCGGTGATCAGCTCGAACAGGTCGAGCGTCATCTCCCGCTCACGGAAGCCGATCGTCATCACGGTCAGCGCGCCGATCTCCATACCACCGGTGGCAATGCAGACCAGGTGGCTGCTGATCCGGTTGAGCTCCATCAGGAGCACCCGCATCACGCTGGCCTTCTCGGGGATCTGGTCCTCGATCCCGAGCAGCCGCTCGACCGCGAGGCTGTAGGCCGCCTCGTTGTAGAACGGCGACAGGTAGTCCATCCGGGTGCAGAACGTGACGCCCTGCACCCAGGAGCGGAACTCCATGTTCTTCTCGATACCGGTGTGCAGGTAGCCGATGCCACAGCGGGCCTCGGTCACCGTCTCGCCCTCGATCTCGAGGATGAGCCGGAGCACGCCGTGGGTGGACGGGTGCTGCGGGCCCATGTTGACGACGATGCGCTCATCGGGTTCGTCGCCGAGGCCGGCCACCACCGAGTCCCAGTCCTGGCCGGTGACGGTGAAGACCTTGCCCTCGGTGGTGTCCCGGGTGGTCGCGTACGGGTCTGTTGCGGTCATTAGTTGTACGACCTCCGCGTATCGGGCGGTGGGATGACGGCGCCCTTGTACTCGACGTCGATACCGCCGAGCGGGTAGTCCTTGCGCTGCGGGTGACCTGGCCAGTCGTCCGGCATCTGGATCCGGGTCAGGGCCGGGTGCCCGTCGAAGATGATGCCGAAGAAGTCCCAGGTCTCGCGCTCGTGCCAGTCGTTGGCCGGGTAGACCGAGACGACCGACGGGATGTGCGGGTCGGCGTCGGGCGCCGACACCTCCAGCCGGATCCGCCGGTTGTGGGTGATCGACAGCAGGTGGTAGACGGCGTGCAGTTCGCGACCGGTCTCGTTCGGGTAGTGCACCCCGCTGACGCCGGAGCAGAACTCGAACCGCAGCGCCTCGTCGTCGCGCAGGTGCTGGCAGACGTCGACCAGCTGCTCGCGGGCGATGTGCAGGGTCAGCTCGTTGCGGTCGACCACGACCTTCTCGATCGCGCCCTCGTCGACCAGGCCTTCGAGTCGCTCGGTCGCGCCGTCGAACCAGGAGCCGTACGGCTTCGGCGTACCGCCGGGCAGTGCGACCTGGCGGCGCAGGCCACCGAAGCCGGAGGTGTCACCAGTGCCGCGGACACCGAACATGCCCTCGCGCTGGTCCACCACCTCGGCGTCCGGAGTCTGAGCGTCCCCGGCCGAGCTCGTCGCCGGCAGGTTCTCGGGTTGCGTATCGCTCACCGGAGCAGACCCTTCATCTCGATCGTCGGCGCGGCGGACAGTGCGGCGGCTTCCTGCTCCGACTGCAGTGCCTTCTTGTGCGCGCCGAGCTTCATGTTCTGGATCTGCTCGTGGATCTTCAGGAACGCGTCCAGCAGCATCTCCGGCCGCGGCGGGCAGCCGGGCAGGTACATGTCGACCGGTACGACGTGGTCCACGCCCTGCACGATCGCGTAGTTGTTGAACATGCCGCCCGACGACGCGCAGACACCCATCGCCAGCACCCACTTCGGGTTCGGCATCTGGTCGTAGATCTGGCGCAGTACCGGGGCCATCTTCTGGCTCACCCGGCCGGCCACGATCATCAGGTCGGCCTGGCGCGGCGAGGCCCGGAAGACCTCCATGCCGAACCGGGCGGCGTCGTAGCGCGGCGCGCCCGTGGTCATCATCTCGATCGCGCAGCAGGCCAGCCCGAAGGTTGCCGGCCACAACGACGCCTTGCGCATATAACCCAGCAGGCCCTCGACGGTGCCGAGCAGCACGCCGGCCGGAAGCTGTTCTTCAAGACCCATGTCAGTCCCACTCCAGTCCGCCGCGGCGCCATACGTAGGCGTACGCGACGAAGACGGTGACGATGAAGATGACCATCTCGACCAACCCGAACAGCGCCATCTGGTCGAAGGCGACGGCCCAGGGGTAGAGGAAGATGATCTCGATGTCGAAGACGATGAACAGCATCGCGGTGATGTAGTACTTCACCGGGAAGCGGCCACCGCCGACCGGCTGCGGGGTCGGCTCGATCCCGCACTCGTACGAGTCGAGCTTGGCCCGGTTGTAGCGCTTCGGGCCGACCAGCGCGCTCACTGTGATGCTGCCCGCCACGAAGAGCGCCGCGAGCACACCAAGAGCAAGAATCGGTACGTAAGGGTGCATCGGTCTCGTGCTCCCTCTCCTTCAGCCGGTGTCTGTCTGTTTCTGCCTATTTCGGAACAGCTATGGAACAAGCACTGTGTTATCAGTACCGCTGTGGCTCAGCTCACTCGCCCCGCCGGTCAGGCCGCCGGTGCGAGCTTGGTGAGACCGTTGATGATCTTGTCCATCACGTCGCCGTCACGCGGGTCGGTGAGGTTGGCAAGCAACTTCAAGGTGAACTTCATCAGCGTGGTGCGCGGCAGACCGTACTTGGTGCACAGCCGCATCACCTCCGGATTTCCGATCAGCTTCACGAAGATCCGGCCGAGCGTGTAGTAACCGCCGTACTCCTGCTTCAGCGCCTTCGGGTACGCCGACAACGCGCGCTCCCGCTGGTTCGACTGCCGGTGCAGGGCCTGGGCGGCGACTTCGGCGGCGAACGCCCCGGACTCCATCGCGTACGGGATGCCTTCGCCGTTGAACGGGTTGACCATGCCGCCGGCGTCGCCGAGCAGCATCAGGCCACGGGTGTAGTGCGGCTGCCGGTTGAAGCCCATCGGCAACGCCGCACCGCGGATCGGGATGGTCTGGAATTCGTCGGTGAACTGCCACTCCTCCGGGGTGTTCTTCAGCCACGCCTTGAGGAGATCCGAGTAGTCGACCTTGCCGAAGGCATCCGAGGTGTTCAGGATGCCGAGACCGACGTTGACGGTGCCGTCACCCATCCCGAAGATCCAGCCGTACCCGGGCAGCAGCACCTTCCCGCCCGGCTGCTTCGGGTCCTCGGCCCACAGCTCCAGCCAGGACTCGAGGTAGTCGTCGTTGGTCCGCGGGCTGGTGAAATACGTCCGTACGGCGACACCCATCGGCCGGTCGTCGCGCTTGTGCAGACCCATCGCGACGCTGAGGCGGGACGAGTTGCCGTCGGCCGCCATCACCAGCGGCGCGCGGTACTCCAGGTCGGCCCCGGCCCGGCGGCCGTTGTCGTCGACCGGCTTCGCGGTGACACCGACGATGAAGCCCTTGTCGTCCAGGATCGGGGCACCCACGTTGGTCCGCTCACGCAGCCGCGCCCCGGCCTTCACGGCCTGCCGGGCGAGCATGTCGTCGAAGTCCATCCGGTTCCGGGTCAGGCCGTAGTTCGGATGGCTGGCCAGGTCCGGCCAGTCCAGCTGCAACTGGTGCCCGGCGCCCTGGATCCGGAGGCCGTAGTTACGGATCCAGCCGGCCTCTTCGGAGATGTCGATGCCCATGTTGATGAGCTGCTTGGTCCCGCGCGGGGTGAGCCCGTCGCCGCAGACCTTCTCCCGCGGGAACGCGGTCTTCTCCAGGAGCAGGACGTCGAGACCGGCGTTGGCCAGGTGGTACGCCGCTGCCGAGCCGGCGGGTCCGGCACCGACGACGATCACATCGGCAGTCTCCGCCTGCTGCCCGTTCGGCACGCTCTGGCTCATCTCATCCTGGCCTGGAAGTGGGGGCTGGTGCGCTCGTGAAGCGATTCACGAGCACTCGTCACTTGACAGTCTAGGACTGCCTGACACGGACACGAAACTCGCCCCAACCCCCTTGCAGACAAGTAATTTACGCATAAGTTCCGTTGCGTAATTAAGCAGGCTTCATCGCCCGGTGGATGGCGACCAGACCACCGGTGAGGTTGCGCCATTGGACCCGGGTCCAGCCGGAGGCCTCGATGGTGCGGGCCAGTGGTTCCTGGGGCAGCCAGGCGCGGGTGGACTCGGCGAGGTACTCGTAGGCCTCGGGATTGGTCGAGACGACCTTCGCCACGGCCGGCACGGCTCGCATCATGTACTCGAGGTACACGACCCGGAACGGCTTCCAGGTCGGGTGCGACTGCTCCAGTACGACGAGTCGCCCGCCGGGGCGCGTCACCCGGAGCATCTCGCGCAGCGCGACCGTGACGTCGTTCACGTTCCGCAGCGCCCACGAGATCGTCACCACGTCGAACGTGTCGTCGGCGAACGGCAACTTCAGCGCGTCCCCGGCGATCAGGTCGAGCTCGGGGTTGCGGCGCTTGCCGACCCGGAGCATGCCGACCGAGAAGTCGCACGACACCACCTCGGCGCCGGCCTCGCGCAGCTTGACGCTGGACGCACCGGTCCCGGCCGCCAGGTCGAGGATCTTCATCCCCTTGTGCGGCGCGATCTCCTTGAACGTCTCCGGCCGCCAGTGCAGCTTCTCCAGACCCATCGTCGCCACCGCGTTGGTCCGGTCGTACCCCTCGGCCACGTTGTCGAACATGGCCGCCACGGCGTGCGGGTCCTTGCTGAGATCTGCGCGGGTCACTTGTCTAGTTGATCACGGTCCGGACAGGCACCGAAATTCGCCGGTTATGTTGCAGGCATACGCTTGCATCTCGTGAGTGCATCTCCGGGGAGCCACCCGGCCGCCGCGACCCGGGGCCGGTACACCGAGCTAGGAGTGGTCGCGTGAGCTTGTCTGACCCGGTTCGATCCGGTCAATCGCAAGCACCTCAACTGGTGATCCGCAGCCAGCCCGTCGACGACGTCGCGGCGCAACTGATGGACCATCTGCCGGCCGAAGGCGGCCTGGCCTGGGTCCGGCGTGGTGACGGTCACGTCGGCTGGGGTGTCGCCGCCCGTCTTGACGTTGCCGGTGGCAACCGCTTCCAGGAGGCGGTGGACTGGTGGCAGGAGCTGACCGCGAACGCGGTGATCCGCGACGAGGTCGGCGTACCAGGGTCGGGACTGGTCTGCTTCGGATCGTTCGGTTTCACCGATCAGGACCCGAGCCAGCTGGTCGTCCCCGAGGTGATCGTCGGCCGCCGCGGCGGCACCACCTGGGTGACCACGGTCGCACCGGCCAGCTCACTGGCCGCGCCGCCCGAGCTGGTCACGCATGAGCCGTCCCCGGTGTACGACGTCGCGTTCGCCGACGGCGCCCGGTCCGGGACGGACTGGTCGAGCATCGTCGCGGACGCGGTCAAGCGGATCACCAGCGGCGAGCTGGACAAGGTGGTGCTCGCCCGCGACCTGATCGCGATCGCAGAGCAGCCGATCGACCTGCGGTGGCCGTTGCGCCGGCTGGCGACGGCGTACCCGAACTGCTGGACGTTCTCCGTCGACGGACTGATCGGCGCCACCCCGGAGCTGCTGGTCCGCCGGGAGAAGGGCCTGATCACGTCACGGGTACTGGCCGGGACCATCCGCCGTACCGGTGACGACGCGCACGACCTCGCGCTGGCCGCGTCGCTGGCCCGGTCCTCGAAGGATCTGGAAGAGCACGAGTACGCCGTCCGGTCGGTGGCCGAGGCGCTCAAGCCGCACTGCAAGTCGATGAACGTGCCCGAGACGCCGTTCGTACTGCATCTGCCGAACGTGATGCATCTCGCCACCGACGTCGCCGGCGTCGCCGCCAACGGCGCGAACGCGCTGGGCCTGGCCGCCGCACTGCACCCGTCCGCCGCGATCTGCGGTACGCCGACACCCGTCGCGCGCGACCTGATCGGCGAGATCGAGGGCATGCAGCGCGGCCGGTTCAGCGGACCGGTCGGCTGGATGGACGCGGCCGGCGACGGCGAGTGGTGCATCGCGCTGCGCTGTGGCCAGGCCGATCCGGAGGACCCGCGCCGGATGCGCCTGTACGCCGGGGCGGGAATCGTGGCCGGATCCGATCCGGTCGCCGAGCTGGCCGAAACGAACGCCAAGTTGGTGCCGATGAGAGACGCGTTGGGAGACTAAGGGTGAAGCTGACGAAGTTCGCACATGCCTGTGTCCGGCTGGAGAAGGACGGCACGACGCTGCTGGTCGATCCGGGGACGTTCAGCGAGGACGCGGCCTTCGAGACCGCCGACGCGATCCTGGTCACGCACGAGCACCCGGACCACATCGACGCCGAGCGGCTGCGCGGCCTGGACGCACCGATCTACACCACCGCCGGCGTCGCCGCCCAGCTGGGCGATCTCGGCGAGCGGGTCACCGTCGTCGCCGACGGGCAGGCCTTCGACGCGGCCGGCTTCGCGATCCGTGCCTATGGCAAGGACCACGCGATCATCCTGCCGGAGCTCGGCGTACCGTGCGAGAACATCGGCTACCTGATCGACGACGCCGTCTATCACCCCGGCGACTCGTTCACCCAGCCCGACCGCGAGGTGCACACGAACCTGGTCCCGATCTCCGGCCCGTGGTTCTCGGTGCCGCCCGCGGTCGAGTACGCCCGGGCGATCAAGGCGCAGCAGACCGTCGGCATCCACGACGGCCTCCTCAGCCCGGTCGGCCTCGGCATGATGAAGCGCTTCATCGGCGAGGTCGCCGGCACCAACTACCTCGGCCTCGCCCCCGGCGACAGCACCGAGATCAGCTGAAGTCGTAGTCGACGAAGTCGGCGACCGAGCGGTAGCCGGCTTCGTGGTAGATCTTGTTCGACGTCGGGTTGGCGAGATCGGTGTAGAGGCACGCCTGGTTGCCCTGGGCAAGGATTTCCGCGGAGACGTGACTGGTCAGGGCACCGGCGTACCCGTGCCGACGGTGCTCGGGTGGCGTGTAGACCGGCCCGATCCGGCAGACCCCGAAGATCGGCAGGTGGTAGCCGACCATGCTGACCGGTTCACCGTCGACGTCCCAGATCCACATCGTCCCTTCCCGGAAACGCCGCTCGGCCCACCCGCGGGAGCCTGCCGCGATCTCGGCGAATCCGTCGCCTGCCCACGAAGCGACCAGGTCGACCTCGTCCGCGTGCATGATCCGCGGGGTGCCGCTGTCGGCAGAGAGCTCGGTGAGCGTCCCGAGCTTGTGCAACCGCGTGCCTTTGCTCTCGGTCGCCTGGGAATCACGAAGCTCACACCACCGCTCCGCGAACCTGGCGGCGGCCGGCCGGTCTCCCGCGACGCCGGCGAGCTCCGGCAGCAGGTCGGCGTACGCATCGGCGATCGGCGCGGCGAGGTCCTCGCGGAGAGCGCCGAGGTAGACCCCGCGTCCCGGCGTACGCATCGCTACACCAACGACTTCACCGACGTGGACCGACACGAAGTACGACGCCTCGTCCTGGGCCTTGATCGACCCGTTGGCCCGCTCGTGCACGTTGCTCATGATGATCGTGTGCAGCACCGGATCCTGTTGCAGAAAAGGAAACACGGTCTGCTCGAACGCTTGTGCGTCGGTCGTCACCCGGACATCCATGTCCGGGACGGTACGCCTGCAGCTGTGGATCGGTCGCGCGGATTTACACTGCGCTTATGTCCACGACGCGGTTGCTCCTGCTCGGAGTCGTGCGGATCTTCCAGCCGGCGCACGGGTACCAGCTGCGCCGCGAGCTACTGACGTGGAACGTGCAGGAGTGGGCGAACATCAACCCGGGCTCGATCTACACCGGTCTGCGGACGCTCGCCAAACACGGCTACCTGCAGGAGATCGACTCGCCCGGCCCGCACCGGCCCGGGCGCACGTCGTACAAGCTGACGGCCGACGGTGAGACGGAGTACTTCTCGCTGTTGCGGCAGATGTTGTGGAACGTGGAGGGCTACCACCCCGACCGGATGGGGGTCGCCCTGACCTTCATGTGGTCGCTGCGGCGCGACGAGATCCTGGCCGCGCTCGAGGCGCGGATCACCCAACTCGAGGCCCGCCAGAAGGCCGAACCGTTCGCCGAACGCCAGATCCTCGAGGACCCGGCCGTCCCGAACCACGTGGTGGAGATGTTCCGCATCACCACCGCCCGCGACAACGGCGAACTCGACTGGACCCGTGCTTTCCGCGAACGCGTCGCCGCCGGCGACTACTCCTTCGCCGGCGAACCTCCCGACTGGTCCCCCCACCCCGACATGGTCACCCACTGGCGCGAGATCCCGGATCCTCCGGCGGGTTAGAACCGGATTTAATCAACGTTGACTATTCAAGGTTGATTCTGGACACTGTTCCGCATGATGATCGAAGCTCGCGGGCTTGTCCGCACCTTCAAGACCAAGCGCGGGCCGGTGCAGGCCGTGCAGGGGGTAGACCTGGATGTGGCCGACGGAGAGATCGTCGGCTTTCTCGGCCCGAACGGGGCCGGCAAGACCACCACACTGCGGATGCTGGCGACCCTGATCACGCCGACCAGCGGGACCGCGACGGTGGCCGGTTGTGACCTGGCGAAAGACCCGGTCGGCGTCCGCCGCGGCATCGGCTATGTGCCGCAGAGCGGGTCGACGTTGCCCGAGGCGATCGCCGGCGACGAGGTCGTCGACCACGCCCGGTTGTACGGCGTACCGAAGGCGAAGGCGGCCGCGGACGGCCAGCGCTTGTTCGACGAGTTCGACCTGCCCGGCCTCTGGCGGCGGCAGTGCAAGACCTTGTCCGGCGGACAGCGTCGCCGACTCGACATCGTGATGGGGCTGATCCACAACCCCAAGCTGATCTTCCTGGACGAGCCGACCACCGGCCTCGACCCGCAGGCCCGGGCGAACCTCTGGGAGCACATCCGCGGCCTCCGCGATCGTGGCGCCACGATCTTCCTCACCACGCACTACCTGGACGAGGCGGACGCGCTCTGCGACCGGATCCTGGTCATCGACCACGGCAAGATCGTTGCCGCCGGCACCCCGGAGGCGCTGAAGCAGCAGGTCTCCGGCGACGCCGTACGCCTCAGCCTTGGCGATGCCGCGCAGGCACCCGCGGTCAGCAAGATCGTCGGCGATCTGGACGGCGCGGTCGAGGTGGAGACCGACGGCGACGTGGTCGGCTTCCGCATTCCCCGCGGTGGTTCGGTCCTGCCCGGCCTGCTCCGCTCGATCGATGCCCAGGGCATCGAATTGCACGGCGTCGAGGTCCATCGCCCGACGCTCGACGACGTGTTCCTGACCATGACCGGCCGGTCCCTGCGCGACGAGGACGCCCCGGCTCCGGAGACCGCCGAAGCAGAGAAGGAGACCGTGGCATGACCGTGCTCAGGGAGACGTGGATTGTGTTCCACCGGGCGATGCGGCTGTCGCTGCGCAACCCGATGTGGTCCATCCTGATGCTCAGCCAGCCGCTGATGTACCTGTTCCTGTTCGGCCCACTGCTGAAGCCGATCACCGCACAGATCAGCCAGGGCGCGACCACGAACGCCTACCAGGTGTTCATCCCCGGCCTGATCGTCCAGCTCGGCATGTTCGGCGCGATGTTCGTCGGCTTCGGCCTGATCGCCGAGTACCGGGCCGGCGTGATCGAGGCGGACCGGGTCACCCCGGCGTCGCGGATCGCGTTGATGGCAGGGCGAGTACTGCGCGATGTCGTCGTACTCGTGGTCCAGTCGATCCTGCTGCTGGTCGCCGCTCTTCCGCTCGGCCTGCGCGCACCGTGGGGCGGCGTACTGCTGTCGCTGGTGATCGTCGCTCTGCTCGGCGCGACCTTCGCCTCGCTGTCGTACTCGGTCGCGCTCATCACCAAGAGCGAGGACGCACTGGCCCCGCTGCTGAACGGGATCGCCATGCCGTTGCTGCTGCTGTCCGGCATCCTGCTGCCGATGCAGATCGGCCCGACCTGGCTGCAGCGGCTGTCCGACATCAGCCCGCTCAAGCACGTCGTCAACGGCGTACGGGCGTTGTTCCGTGGGGACATCGGCAGCAGCTCGTCGCTGTGGGGTCTGTTCTGGGTCGTACTGCTCACTGTGATCGGCCTGGCGGTCGGGGCACGCACTTTCCGCAAGGAATCCGCCTGACGTTCATCGAGAAGTCGCACAGCGTGGTTAGCGTCGCACTGTGCGCTCGTCGTTGGTCCGTGGGGTTGCCGGCTCTGTCGTAGTCGCCCTGGCCAGCCTGGTGACCTCGGTGGTGCCCGCGTCGTCATGGGTCGCCACCCTGCCCATCACCGGCGCACTTCGACACACCCTGCCCGGCCGGATGATCGGACTGACGTTCATGGTCGCCGGGCTCGGGCTGATGGCCTGGGCCTGGCTGACCGTGGGCCGGCAAGTGATGGCGGGACTGCGGCCACCGTTGCTGCGGATGGCGGCGTACTGGAGCGCACCGCTGCTCCTGATCCCGCCACTGTTCAGCCGCGACGCCTGGAGCTACGCAGCGCAGGGCGCACTCGTCGCCGAGGGCTACAACCCGTACGACGTCGGCCCTGGCGTACTGTCCGGCCACATCATCGAAGCGGTCGACCCGATGTGGATGCAGACCCCTGCGCCGTACGGTCCACTGCCACTCGCGTACGGCGGTCTGGTCGCGCACCTCACCATGGACCCGTACGTCCTGATGCTCGCGCACCGTCTACTCGCCGTACTGGGCTTCGTGCTGATCGCCTGGGCCGTGCCGCGGCTGGCAGCCGCCTGTCGGGTGGACCCCACCTTCGCGGTCTGGTTGGTGGTGCTGAACCCGATGCTGATCACGCATGGCATCGGCGCGGCCCACAACGACGTACTGATGCTCGGACTGGCCTGTAGCGCGTTCGCACTGGCCCTGACCGGCCAATGGGGTACGGCGGCAGTCGTAGCAGGGGCCGCGGCTGCGGTGAAACTTCCGGGCGGACTCGTGGTGATCGCGATCGCCGCAGTGATGAGCCCGCTGGCCGGACGGGCGTTGCGGTTCGCCAGTCTGGTCGTCGCGGGCGTGGTGTCCGTCCTGACCCTGGTCACCATCGGTGAATTGACCGGTGTGGGTTCAGGCTGGATGAGTGCGCTCGACGTACCCGGTCTGGTCCGTTCACCGTTCTCGATCGCCAACCTGATCGGCATGGCGGCGTCCGGCGTACTGCAGTGGCTGGGCGACGACTCCGCGGCTCAACAAGCGTTGGCGATCGTCCGCCTGGTCGGAATGGTGGTCGCGGTCAGCCTGATCGCTGTCCTGAGCCTTCGCTCGTCCATCCACCATGCGGCACGCGCGGTCGGCATCGCACTGCTGGCGGTCGTCGTACTGGGTCCGAGCGCACACGACTGGTACTTCCTCTGGTGCCTGCCGTTCCTGGCCGTAGCCCGACCGGGCCGCCGGATGACCATGATCATCACCGCGGTCAGCCTGATTTTCACGATCGCCGCGCCACTCAACTCGTCCCTGCGCGGCGCGACGATCCCGATCCTCACCACGACCGCGCTGGCGATCGCCACGGTCGTGCCGCTGCTCAACCACCTGCGCACCATGCACCCGAAGCGGAAGCCCGCGCCCGTCGAGGTCCCTACAGCTGTTTGACAGCGGCAACCAGTGCTTCGTTGAGCGGCCGGTGCCCACTGCGCGGGATGCGCGCCTCCACCACACTCAGACCGGCGACAGTCGGTGCCAGCGCGGCCCGCAAGGCATCCGGAGTCTCCGCCAGCTCGTACGGCGTACCCGTGGCACTGCAGAGTGCGCCGAGGTCGACGTTGTGCGGCGTACCGAAGACCCGCTCGAAGTGCGTGGCATGCGTCGGGTCACCCTGCTCGAGGGTGGAGAAGATGCCGCCGCCGTTGTCGTTGACCACCACGATCCGTAGGTCGGGACGGGCCTCGTCCGGACCGATGACGAGTCCGTTGCTGTCGTGCAGGAAGGCCAGGTCGCCGATCAGCGCGTACGTCGGTCCTGCGTTCGCCAGCGCGGCGCCGACCGCGGTCGAGATGGTGCCGTCGATGCCGGCCAGGCCGCGGTTGGCGATGGTCCGGATCGGGACGATCTGGGCGAGGTCGAGGTCGCGGACCGGGTTCGAGGAGGCGACCACCAGCATGCCGTCGGCGCCGACGGCCTCGCCGACGATCGCCGCCACCCGGGGTCCGCTCAGGTCGTCCGCGAGTACCTTGTCGATCGCCGGACGGGCCTGCTGATCAGCCTGCTGCCAACTATCCAACCAGTTGGTGGTATCCGCCTCGGTGACCTCGAGCCCGGTCACCACGGCCGCCGCGCGACGCGCCGGATCCGGCCACAACCCCGTCGGCGAGACCACGATCACCTCGACGTCCGGCCGCGCCAGCAGCTTGGAGATCGGTCGCGACAACGTCGGATGCCCGAACACCAGCACCCGCTCGATCTGGTCCGCCAAAGAACTTGCCTGCAGCAACAACCGGTACGCCGAGATCACCGACGGACCGATCCGGGCCCGGCTCGACGGCTCCGCGAACAACGGCCACCGGCCCGCCTCCGCCGCCAGCCGCGCGGCCTGCGACGCACCGTCACCCGCGACCACCACCGTCTTCGGCCCTGGCGACACAGCGGACGGCTGCCCGGCCGCGGCATGGATAGCGGTCCACGGCCCGGTGCTGCGTCCGCTCAGCGACTCCGGCCACTCAGGACCATCCGTCGGTACCAGCGGCTCCGCCAACGGGCAGTTGAGCTGCACCGGCCCCGGATCCGACGATCGTGCACCGACCGCGTTGGCCACGGCGCGTGCGACCTGTGAACGCCAGTACGCGACCTGACCGACCTCTCGGACCGGCGTACCCATCTCGTGGAACATCCGCACCGCAGAGCCGAAGACCTTCAGCTGATCCGTGGTCTGGTTGGCGCCGCTCCCCCGCAACGCCGGCGGGCGGTCTGCGCTGAGCACGATCAACGGCAGCCCACTGTGCGACGCCTCGAGTGCGGCCGGGTGCAGGTTGGCGACCGCAGTACCGGAAGTGGTGACGACCGGCACGGGCAGTCCGGTCCCCCGGATCAGGCCGATCGCCAAGAATCCCGCCGTACGCTCGTCGATCCGGACATGTAGCCGCAGCCGGCCGTCGCGGTCCGCAGCGGCGAGTGCCAACGCCAGTGGGGCACTCCGCGATCCCGGCGCGACCACTGCCTCGCGGACGCCGCACCGGATCAGTTCGTCGACCACTACCGTGGCAAACGCTGTGGACGGGTTCATCCGGCACTCCTTACTCGTTCCATGCGCTCTTCCCACACTGCAGTCCTGCTCTCATCCGCACGTGCCGCGTCCAGCAGCACGGGGTCCGGCTGCAGTCGCTGGACGGGTAGGTAGCCGTCCACGGGCAGCAGGGGTTCCGCGACAACCTCTTGGGTGAACATCGACACCGTGGCCAGGCCGCACGCGTACGGGAGCTCCGGAAGCGCAGCAGCCAAAGCGACTCCGGCCGCAATGCCGATGGACGTCTCGAGCGCGGACGACACCACTACGGGCAGTCCGATCCGCTCGGCGATCTCGAGGCACGCCCGGACCCCACCGATCGGCTGCACCTTCAGTACGGCGATATCCGCCGCATCCAACTCCCGCACCAGCAAAGGGTCTTCGGCCCGCCGGATCGACTCGTCGGCCGCGACCAACACGTCCGTGCGTCGTCGGACCGTAGCCAGCTCTTCCACAGTCGCGCAGGGCTGCTCGACGTACTCCAGGTCGAAGCGCTTGAGCTCTTTGAGGCACCGGAGCGCTTCATCCACAGACCAGGCACCGTTGGCGTCGATCCGCACCCGTCCGCCACCGATCGCGTCCCGGACGGCCTCGACCCGCGCCAGGTCGTCCTTGAGTGTCTGACCCGGCTCGGCGACCTTCACCTTCGCCGTACCGCAGCCTGACGCCCTGACGATCTCGGCAGCCTTCTCCGGACCTATTGCGGGCACTGTGCAGTTCACCGGGATCGCATCCCTGATCGGCGCCGGCCATCCGTCATCGGCCGCCTCCCGCGCGGCCCGAAGCCAGGACACGCACGTGGCGTCGTCGTAGTCCAGGAACGGACTCCACTCGGCCCAGCCGGCCGGGCCCTCGAACAGCATGCCCTCGCGCACGGTGATGCCACGGAACTTGTTCTTCAGGCCGATCGAGTACGTGATCACCGCACGCCCTCCAGCAACGCCTGGCGATCAACCTTGCCCGAGGCAAGCATCGGCAACGCGTCCAGGGTGATCACCTCGCGCGGCGCCCAGTTCCGGGGCAGGGTTTCACTGACCCAGTCGCGCAACTCGTCCCGGCTGGGCTCACCGACGACGAACGCGACCACGCGGGTCCCCCACTCCGCATCCGGCACGCCCAGCACCACTGCGTCCTTGACGCGCGGGTGTTCGAGCAACCGGGCCTGCACGGTGGTGAGGGTGACGTTGACGCCGCCGGAGATCACCACGTCGTCGACCCGACCGATCACCCGTAGCCGTCCATCCACGAGCTCACCGCGGTCCTGGGTCCGGAACCACCCGTCCCGCAGTACCTCCTGGGTCAGCTCGGGCCGCAGCCGGTACCCGGAGAACAGGGTGCTGCCCTTGATCAGGATCCGCCCATCGTCCAGTCCGATCGACGTCCCCGTCAGCGGCTCACCGGCGTACACACAGCCACTGCCCGTCTCGGTCATCCCGTACGCCGGAATCACGGTGACGCCGGCCTCCGCGGCTCGAGCCTTCAGTGGAGCCGGAGTGGCCGCACCACCGATCACAATCGCGTCGAACGACCGCAATGCGTCGAGGTCGGTCTCCAGATAGCGTGCGAGCTGGGTCGGCACCATCGCTGTGTACCGTCGCCCGCCGGTCATCGACTGGGCGGCCGCAGTGAAGCTGTCTCCGAGGAGCACGGGCGTCAGACCGGCCACGACCGAGCGGGTGAGGATCTGCAGGCCTCCGACGAAGTACGGCTTCATCGGGAGCAGCCATTGACCCGGTCCGCCGAGTCGCTCGTGTGTTGCGACCGCGGACGCGAGCAGGGCCTCGCGGGACAGCAGCACGCCCTTCGGCTCACCGGATGACCCGGAGGTCGTCAGTACGACCGCGCAGTCGCCCTCCAGCGGCTCGTCCGGTGCCGCAGCCTGCCGGACCCGGGCAGCCGCCGCCGGGTCGGACGGTACCGGGGCAAACGGCGTACCGCTGCCCTCCAGTACGCCGGTGAGCGCTGACAGCACGTCTTCCGGCGTACCGGGGACCAGGCGCAAAGTAGACATGTCAGTCCGAGCGTACGGCCCTCGTTGCCGACGGCTGCCGAGTGGCTGACAGAATCGACGGTCATGGCCACCCTTGCCCAGTGGATCGAAGGCGCCCGCCCGCGCACGCTCCCCGCCGCGATCTCCCCTGTCCTCGTCGGAACCGGCGCAGCGGCGTACCTGGACGGCTTCGTCTGGTGGAAGGCACTGCTGGCCCTGGGCGTCGCCCTGACCCTGCAACTCGGGGTCAACTACGCCAACGACTACAGCGACGGCATCCGCGGTACGGACGAGAACCGCGTCGGCCCACTGCGCCTGGTCGGCTCCAAAGTCGCCACCCCGGGACAGGTGAAGACCGCAGCCTTCACCTGCTTCGGCGTGGGCGCCGTACTCGGCATCGTCCTCTGCGCGACCTCGTCGTGGTGGCTCCTGGTCGCCGGTGCGGCCTCTCTGGTCGGGGCGTGGTTCTACACCGGCGGGTCCAAGCCGTACGGCTACCGGGCTCTTGGTGAGGTCAGCGTCTTCCTCTTCTTCGGACTGGTCGCCGTACTAGGCACGACGTACGTCCAAGCCGAGGCCCTGAGCTGGACCGCAGTAGCCGGCGCCGTCTCGGTCGGCTCCATCGCCTGCGCCCTCCTGGTCGCCAACAACCTCCGCGACATCCCCACCGACACGGTCTCCGGCAAACGCACCCTCGCGGTAGTCCTAGGCGCTCCGAACTCCCGCCGCCTCTACGCCGCCTTGGTAGCGCTGGCCTTCGTCCTCGCGGCCGTCTCAGTCCTCGCCACCCCGTGGACCCTCCTGGCCTTCATAGCCATCCCCTTGGCCATCAAGTCCATCCGAGTAGTCCTCAGCGACGCCGTAGGCCCAGCCCTGATCCCAGTCCTCAAGGGCACCGGCCAAACCGAACTCCTGTACGCCGTAGGCCTGGCAGTAGGCCTCGCCCTCGGCGCCTAACTACTCGCCTGGTTCGGTCCAGCGGCCGGTGGTTGCGAAGCCCTCGAGGGTGGTCAGGTAGGGCGTGATGTCGATGCCGCTGGTGCGGAGCCAGGCGTCGTCGTAGTAGGTGTTGCCGTAGCGTTCGCCGCTGTCGCAGAGGAGGGTGACGATCGAGCCGCGGGCGCCGGTACGACGCATTTCGGCGGCCAGGCGGAGAGCTCCCCAGAGGTTGGTGCCGGTGGAGCCGCCGACGAGGCGGCCGGTGACCCGGGAGCAGAAGCGCATGGCGGCGATCGAGGCCGCGTCGGGGATGGAGATCATCCGGTCGACGACCCCGAGGACGAACGACGGCTCGACGCGCGGGCGGCCGATGCCCTCGATGCGGGAGGGGCGGCCGGTGGAGTGGTCGTGGTCGCCGGCTTCGAAGGCGGGGAAGAAGGCCGAGTTCTCCGGGTCGACGACCGCGACGGAGGTGTCGTGGCGCTGGTAGCGGACGTAGCGGCCGATGGTGGCCGAGGTGCCGCCGGTACCGGCGCCGACGACGATCCAGGTGGGGATCGGGTGCTGCTCCAGGCTGAGCTGGTCGAAGATCGACTCGGCGATGTTGTTGTTGCCACGCCAGTCGGTCGCGCGTTCGGCGTACGTGAACTGGTCCATGTAGTGGCCGCCGGTCTCCTCGGCCAGGCGCTTGGCCTCGCCGTAGATCTGGCCGGAGCGCTCGACGAAGTGGCAGCGGCCGCCGTAGAACTCGATCAGCTCGACCTTCTCGGGGCTGGTCGAGCGCGGCATCACCGCGACGAACGGGAGGCCGAGAAGGCGGGCGAAGTACGCCTCGCTGACCGCGGTCGAGCCGCTGGAGGCCTCAATCACCGTGGTGCCCTCGGTGATCCAGCCGTTGCAGAGCGCGTACAGGAACAGGGACCGGGCCAGCCGGTGCTTGAGCGAGCCGGTCGGGTGCACGGACTCGTCCTTCAGGTACAGATCCACACCGGTGCCCTCGGGCATCGGGAAGACGTGCAGGTGGGTGTCCGCACTGCGGTTCGCATCGGCGTCCACGATCCGGATCGCCTCCGAGACCCAGGCCCGCGCCTTCTCGTCGCGCCGGTCCACCTCACGACACACCCCGTCAACCTCACTCATGCGGGCCAGGCTAGGGGTTATAGGCGGATTTGAGTATTCCTACGCTCGGTGAACGGACGGCCGGGCGGAACGATAAACGTCATGATTCCCCTCGGACCGATCAACTTCTCGCCGGCCGACATCGCGTTGATCCTCGGCGCGCTGCTGGTCATCGGTGTGTGCGCGGCGCTGCCGGTCACGATCCCGTTGGCTCTCGTCGGGCGGCTCCGCGGCGTTCAGCACCCCGGGTGGAACGCCTTCTGGTACTGGCTCTGGGGCACCGGCCTCTCGGTCGCCGTGATGGGCAGCCTGATCCAGACCGGTATCGGCTGGGCCGTCGTCCCCCTCGGCTGGATCCCCACCGGACTGATCGCCGTACTGGCCTATCTGCGCCGGCCACGCCCCCAGGCACGACCCAACGGCGAGCTAGGTTGGGGGGACATGACGACTGGGCAGGGGGAGCGATGAGCGAGAACGACGACCGGCCGACGCGGCAGCGGGCGACGCTGACCGATATCAGTTCGCGGGCGTGGGAACACCCGGCGGACCGGGGCGCGCTGGTGGCGCTGCGGCAGCTGAAGGGATTCGATTTCATCCTGCGGAAGATGTCCGGCCTGATCAACGAGCGGGCCTTCCGGCTGCAGTTCCTCGGCTCCGCGATCCGGGTCGACGAGCGCCAGTTCCCCACCGTGCACCGGCTCTACACCGAAGCGGGTACGACGCTCGACGTCCGGGAACTGCCCGAACTGTTCGTCACCAACAGCCCGATCTGGAACGCCGTCACGATCGGCATGGACCGCCCGTTCATCGTGGTCAACAGCGCCCTGATCCAGGGCATGGACGAGGAAGAGCTCCGGTTCGTCCTCGGTCACGAGCTCGGCCACGCGCAGAGCGGACACGCGCTGTACCAGTCCCTGCTGTTCTGGCTGATGCGCTTGACCGGCGCGTTCCAGTGGATGCCGATCGGCGCCCTGGGCATCCGCGCCATCGTCGCGGCCCTGCACGAGTGGTCCCGCAAGGCCGAGCTGTCCGGCGACCGGGCCGGCCTGCTCGCCGTCCAGGACCCCGCCGTCGCGCTCCGCGTCCAGATGAAGCTCGCCAGCGGCGGTCAGCTCGGTGAGCTCGACACCACGGCCTTCCTCGCGCAGGGAACGGAGTACGAAAGCTCCGGCGACCTGCGTGACAGCGTGCTGAAGCTGCTGCTGCTCGAGGCGCAGTCGCACCCGCTCGCCGTCATCCGCGCGCACGAGCTGCGGCGCTGGGTGGACGAGGGCGAGTACACGACGATCGTCTCCGGCGACTACCCGAAGCGGCAGGACGACGACGCCGCCTCGATCTCCCAAGAGGCGAAGAACGCGGCCAAGTCGTACTCCGACGCCTTCAACCGTTCCCAGGACCCGCTGGCCAAGCTGCTCCGCGACCTCGGTGACGGCCTGGGCGGTGTCCGCGACTGGGTTTCCTCGAAGTTCCCTCCGAGGACCTGATGATCGAGATCAACCCGGTCGGTCCCGACGACTGGAAGGCCTGGCGCGAACTCCGGCTCGCGGCGCTCGAGGAAGCGCCGTACGCCTTCGGTTCGCAACTGGCCGACTGGATCGACGCACCCGAACAACGCTGGCGGGACCGGCTGTCCGCACCCGGCGCCTACCAGGTGATCGCCTCGCTCGACGGCACGCCGGTCGGCATGGCCGGCGGCTTCCTCGCCGACGAACCCGGTACGGCGGAACTCGTGTCGATGTGGATCGCACCGGCCGGACGTGGCCAGGGCGTCGGCGACGCCCTGATGACGACCATCGAGACCTGGGCCCGCGGCGTCAGCGCGACCGTCCTCGAACTGGCCGTTGCGGACGGCAACGACCCGGCGCACAAGCTCTATCTCCGCAACGGTTTCACCGATACCGACAAACTCGGTGACCTGATGCCCGACGGCGTACGCCGCGAACTCGTCATGCACAAAGCACTCTGACCCAGGACGAACCGAAGGGCCCGCTCTACTCCTCCCGGAGAGCGGGCCCTTCGTGTATTCGGGGCGTCAGCCGATGTGGACGGGTCCACTCGGGTTGTCACCGGCCAGGTCCTTGGCCTTCACCGACAAGCCGATCAGCGTCACCACAGCCGCGCCGAGGGCCAGGAACGTCGACCACAGGAACGCGCGGGTGAATCCGTGCGTCGTGGCCACCGCGGTGAACTGGCCCTGCAACTGCTTGATCTGCTCCGGCGACTGCCCGGACGCGGCCGCCTGCTGCAGGCCCGGGGCCAGCTCGGCGAACTTGTCCTTGATCGCGCTGGTGGAGATCGTACCCAGCAGCGCCAGGCCGACCGCACCACCGATCTGCTGGACCGTGTTCAGTACGGCGGAACCGACGCCGGAGTCCTCGTTCGCGACTCCACTGACCGCGGTCAGGGTGAGCGGCACGAAGATCAGGCCCATCCCGAACGACAGCAGCATGATGAACGGCAGCAGGTGGGTCAGGTACGACGAGTCCACCTCGAGCCGGCTGAATCCGAACATGCCGGCCGCGACGAACACCCCACCGGCACCGGCGAGCCAGCGCGGGTCCACCCGGGCGATCAGGGTCGACGCGACCTGGGCCGCGATCACGATGCCGACGCTGAACGGAAGGAACGCGAATCCGGTCTTGATCGCGCTGTAGCCCATGATGTTCTGCACGAAGATGCCCAGGAAGTAGAACATCGAGAACATCGCCGCGCCGACGATCAGCATCACGAAGAAGCTGACGCCGCGGGTCCGGTTCGCGAGGATCCGGAACGGCATCAGTGCGTGCCGCGAGCGGGCCTCGATCAGCAGGAAGATCGCGACCAGGGCCAGACCGCCGAGGATGAAGGTCAGCGTCAGCGGGTCACTCCAGCCGTCCGCGGACGCGTGGTTCAGGCCGTAGACCAGACCGGCCAGACCGACCGAGCCGGTGATCGCACCAGGCAGGTCGAACTTCCCGCTCTGCCGGGCCGACTCACCCAGGAAGCGGAGCGCGAGCACCGCCACGATCAGGCCGATCGGGGTGTTGATGAAGAACGTCCAGCGCCAGGAGGCCTCCGTCAGGACGCCACCGAGGATCAGGCCTACGGCCGCGCCGGCACCGGACATCGCGGCGTACACACCCATCGCCCGGTTGCGCTCCTTGCCGGCCGGGAAGGTGGTGGTGATCAGCGCGAGCGCGTTCGGCGAAGCCGCCGCGGCCGCGAGACCTTGCAGGATCCGGCTGGCCAGCAGCACGCTCTCACTCTGGGCGATACCACCGACGAACGACGCCAGGCCGAACAGCACGACGCCGAAGATGAACACCTTGCGGCGACCGATGATGTCGCCGATCCGGCCACCGAGCAGGAGCAGACCACCGAACGCCAGCGCGTAGGCGTTGACCACCCACGGCAGGTTCCCGTCGCTGAAGCCCAGCGCGGTCTGGATGTGTGGCAGGGCGATGTTGACGATGGTGCCGTCCAGCACCACCATCAGCTGCGCCATGCTGATCAGTGCGAGCGCGATGCCGAGGTTGCGGTGGCCGCCGCTCCCGGTGCCCGCCTCGGCGCCGGGCGTACCGGTGGCCGTGTCGACCGGCCGGCGGTCCGGCGGATCGGCTTTCACAACGTCTTCGGACATAACTATTTCCCCTCTTGGGCAGACTGTTTGCTTGTCGCGGACCGGCCCCTCACCGGTCAGCTCACCTGCGACCCCCGCGCCGCAGGCAGGATCACGTGATCGATCACTCGCAGAATCAGGTCGTCCGTCGGCTCGACGCCGATGATGTAGGCCTGGTGCACGATGACCGCGGGCAGCGTGACGGCGAGCAGCTCGATGTCGACCTCGGGGCCGATCTCGCCGCGCTCGACCGCGCGCTCGTACACCTTGCGGGTCAGGTTCAGCCGGGGTGCGAGGAAGCGCTCCTGGAACGCCTTCTGCAGCTCCGGGTCCCGGTGCAGCGCGGTCACCAGGCCCGCGATCACCGACATCGGCATCTCATCGGTAAAGCCACCGTCGCCGCAGGACATCGAGATCAGGTCGCCGCGCAGGCTGCCGGTGTCGACGTCCTCCGGCATCGGACAGCCCTTGGCCCGGCTGATCGCGTCGACGACCAGCTCGGCCTTGGTCTGCCAGCGCCGGTACAGCGTCGCCTTGCTGGCCTTCGCCGCGGTCGCGACCGCGTCCATGGTCAGCCGGTCATAGCCCAGCTCGGCCACCACCGCGACGGTGGCGTCGAGGATCTCTTCCTCGCGCCCACCCTCGACCCGAGGCCGCTGCTGCCGCACTCCCGCTGTCTCCACCATGATCACCCTGCGTATGCCCCGTGTTACCGATAGAACGAAACCGTTTCGTTCTATCAACCACAGTACGACTCATGTGAAGGCATGCACAAACGATTTTGGAAGAAATCCCGGAGTGGGGTAGGTCACTCTCCGTACCAGTTGTACCGGTGGTACGGCGCGCTCAGGCGTAAAGATCGCCCGCGACGGTCAGTCGTCGTCCTCGGCGGTGCGAGCTTGTTCGATCCGGTGCGAGATGCGCTCGGCGCGGTTCTCGATCTGGCTGGCCAGCCGGTCCCGGGCGGCGCGCAGGACGTAGATCGAGAGGATCGACGAGATGATCAGGGCGAGCAGGGCGATCGGCCAGATCGACAGCGCGCCGCGCAGGGCGAACCACAGCACGGCCAGGCAGACGGCGAACAGCGCCGCCCGCAGGCCGGTGTAGATGGCGAACTCCTTCATCTCACACCCCGGCGTAGGAGTGCAGACCGGAGACCAACAGGTTGACTCCGACGAAGTTGAAGATGAAGACGAACCAGCCGACGATCGCGATCGTCGCGGCCCGGCGGCCCCGCCAGCCCGCGGTCGCCCGCGCGTGCAGGTAAGCGGCGTACACGACCCAGGTCACCAGCGACCAGACTTCCTTCGGGTCCCAGCCCCAGTACCGGCCCCAGGCGTGCTCGGCCCAGATCGGCCCGGCCACGAGTACTCCGAACGTCCACAACGGGAACGCGAACGCCAGCACCTTGTACGCCGTACCGTCCATCGCCTCCGCGGTCGGCAGCCGCCGCAGTGACGCCGGCATCGTGCCGCCGGCCAGGACCTTCCGCTCCGCGCGGGCCTTGACCAGGTACAGCACCGACACCAGGCCACCGATCGTGAACGCGCCACCGGAGATGGCGGCCGCGGACACGTGAATGACCAGCCAGTACGAGTGCAGCGCCGGCACGAGCGGACCGGCAGGCGTGTAGAGCGCGAGCGTCGCCAGGCCGAGTACGGCGGCCACGACGAACGTCACGCCGAGGCCCAGCCACTGCAGCTTGGCCCGCTGCACGAAGATCAGGTAGACGATCGCGACAGCCAGCGATGCGGTGATGGAGAACTCGTACATGTTCCCCCACGGCACCCGCCCGGCGGCGAGTCCACGCGTCACCACTCCAACGAGGTGGAAGACGAATCCCAACCAGGTCAGCAGAAGCCCGATCCGGCTGGCCGCCTCCAACCGCTCCGTACTCGCGGGAGCGGCCTCAACCACCTCGACAGCATCCGAGCCGCTCACCGGTCCACCGTCGGAAGCAACCAGCGCCTCCGTCTTCACCTCCGCGGTCTTCGCCACCGCGGCGCGGCCGACGGCCCACTCCATCGCGTGCGAGACCATCGCCAGGATGTAGATCACGGTGGCGGTCGGGACCAGCAGGTTGGAGACGTGCGCGTAGGTCTCCGGGCTCATGTCGTCTCCTGCGTGCTCGATCGATCTGGTTTCAGTGCCTTACCGATGGCCTGGATCTCGTCGCCGAGGCCTCGCTCGGGTCCGCGGTCCAGACCCGCGACCTCGACCACGGTACGCCCGTCCTCGGTCTTCACCCGCACCCAGGTACGACGCGGATGCACGAACAGCGATCCCATCAGTCCGAGGATGGCCAGCAGGATGCCCGCCAGCGCAAGGCCGGTGCCAGGAGTATGGCTGATCTGCAGCTTCACCCAGCGGCTGTAGCCGTCGAAGGTGATCGACCCGGCCTTGTCCGGCAGCGCCACACTCTGGCCCGGCTTGAGCTGGAACCGCCACTTGTCGCCGTTCTGCTCGAACTGGGTCAGCTTCGTCTTGTCCAGCTGGTATACCGACTCCGGCTTCCCGGTCTCCGGCTGCGGACGGCCGTAGTACCCGGTCATCACCAGCGCCGGGTCCAGGTCGTCGGGGAACACCGAGATCGGACCGCGCTGGTCGATCCGCGCGGTCGGCAGGAAGAACCCCTCGAAGCCCAGCGTCGTCGGTCGCGCGTCCGGCGCCTTGATCACCCCGAACGACGAGAAGTTGCTGTCCTGCGGCAGGAACGGGGCCGGCCCGGAGAACGCGACGTTCCCCTGGCCGTCCTTCACGGTGACCCGCGGCGCGTACCCGTGGCCGACCAGGAAGACGCTGCTCCCGTCGAGCTTCAACGGATGGTTGACCTGCAGCTCGTACGACTGCTCCGGCGCGTCCGGCGTCTGCTGGTAGGCCAGCTGCGCCTTGAACTCCCGGGCCGCACCCATCTGCGGCCCGTCCTCCTGGAACTTCACCTGGAAGTCCTTCACGGTCAGCGAGAACGGCGGCAGATCCTCGTCCCCGCCGAACGCGCGGCCCGGCGTGAAGTCGTCGTACTGCGCCACCGTGTTGGCGAAACCGTTGCCCACGACAACCAAGACGGTGCCGCGGTAACCGAACAGCGAACCCCACGCGACCCCGACCAGCGCCAGGATCAGCGAGAAGTGGAACAGCAGGTTGCCCGCCTCGCGCAGATAACCACGCTCCGCCGCGATCGCGCCGTCGTACGTCTCGACCCGGAAGCGACGCCGGCGAAGCTCGCGCCTGGCCGCCGCGAGCACGTCTTCGGAGGAGCCCGACGCGGTGAAACTCTCGTACCCGGGCAGGCGGTTCAGGTTGCGCGGCGGCTTCGGCGGACGGGCCCGGACTGCCTTCAGGTACACCCCGAGCCGCGGTACGACGCAGCCGATCAGCGAGATGAACAGCAGCAGGTAGATGGCCGAGAACCACGGCGACTTGTAGACGTCGAAGAGCCCGAGCTTGTCGTAGAGCGGCCCGAGTTTCGGATGCGCGCCGAGGAAGTCCGAGACCTTGATCGGGTCGATCGGCGTCTGCGGCACGAGCGATCCCGGCACCGCGCCGAGCGCGAGAAGAAACAACAGCACCAGCGCGGTCTTCATCGACGTGAGCTGCCGCCAGGTCCAGCGCAGCCAGCCGACCAGCCCGAGTGCGGGCGATCCGGACGAGTCTCCCGGACCGGAGGCGGCGCCGATGCGGTCCTTGCGCTCTGCCTTGACCTCGGTCATCTCACACCGCCGATCCGAAGTTGCTGACCCACTGCCTGAGGTCGGCGGTCATCGAGTCCCACACTCCTGTCAGCAGCAGTAGCCCCACCGCGATCATCAGTACGCCGCCGATCCGGATCACCATCAGTTGGTGGCGCCGGACCCACGCCACCGCGGACAGCATCCGCCGGAACGCGAGTGCCGCGACGATGAACGGAATGCCCAGCCCCAGGCTGAACACCAACGCCAGCGTCGCACCCCGCCCGGTGCTGCCCTCGGTCGTGGCCAGCGTCATCACGGTCCCGAGCGTCGGACCGATACACGGAGTCCACCCGAATCCGAACAGTACGCCGAGCAACGGCGCGGCCGCGATTCCGACCGCCGGCACCCGGTGCACCCGCACGTCCTTCTGCAGGAACCCGAACCCGCCGAGAAAGACCAGTCCGAGTACGACGGTCAGCCCGCCGAGTACCCGCGTGATCGCGGTCTGGTGGTCGATCAGCAGGTCACCGGCCTTGCCGAACACGACCCCGGTCAGGATGAACACCGCGGAGAACCCGGCCACGAACAACGCCGTACCGGCGAGCATCCGGCCGCGCTTGGCCGACCCGAGCTCGGCCGCGGACAGGCCGGTCACGTACGAGAGGTAGCCGGGCAGCAACGGGACGACGCAGGGCGAGAAGAACGAGATCGCACCGGCCAGCACCGCGATCGGCAGTGCCACCAGCATCGAACCCGTCATCGACTCCGCGAACCACTGACCCATCAGCTCAACCGGCGTCCTTCACCATTCCGAGCAGGGTTTCCTTGGTGGTCTCGCCGACCACCCGGGCAGCGACCTTGCCGGTCTTGTCGATCACCAGCGTGGTCGGGATCGCCTTCGGCGAGATCTGACCGCGGAACCGCAGCAGCGCCTTGCCGTCCGGGTCGTAGAGGCTCGGGAACGGTACGCCGAACTCCTGCACGAACCGGTTCGCCTGGGCCTTGTCCAGGTCGCGGGTGTTCAGGCCGATGAACTGCACCGACGGCCCTAGCTCCTTCGCGGCCGCGATCAGGTCGGGTGCCTCCTTGCGGCAAGGCGGGCACCACGAGCCCCACACATTCAGTACGACGACCTTGCCGAGCCGATCGGACAGCGTCCACGTCTTGTCGTCCAGCGTCGTACCGGTCAGGGCCGGCGCCGGCTTGCGGTCGGCCGGCGCGAACACCGACACGTTGCCGGTGCCACTCACGAACCCGGCCTGACCCTCACGGTTCTGCGATGCCTGCTGCCCGGAGGAACAAGCGGTCAGGGCCAGCAGCAGACCGGCCGCCACCATCGCCCGGCGCATCACGCACCGCCTACGAACTTCTTCGGGTTCTTCACCGGCAACAGATCTTTCGCGGGTTCCGAGTAGCCGACGGAGACGATCGTGTCGCCGTGGAAGGTGAACGAGGTCAGGCTGGCCAGGCTGCACTGCCGCTTGCGCGGGTCGTGCGGCAACCGGCGGCCCTCGATCGCGGACCGGACGATCCAGATCGGCAGCTGGTGCGACACGATCAACGCCTCGTGACCGGCGGCCTTCTGCCGGGCGGTCTCGATCGCGTCCCGCATCCGCCGTACCAACTGCTGGTAGGGCTCACCCCAGGACGGCTTGAGCGGATTCCGCAGCAGCCACCAGGCACTCGGATTGCGCAGTGCACCGTCGCCGACACCGAACTTCTTGCCCTCGAACAGGTTCGCCGCCTCGATCACCCGCTCGTCGATGTCCGGGGTCAGCCCGAACACCTTGGCGATCGGCTCCATCGTTTCCTGGGCCCGCTCGAGCGGCGAGCTGACCAGGTGCACGATGTCGCGGCCCTTGACGTGCTCGGCCACCCGGTCGGCCATCTGGCGACCGAGCTCGGACAGGTGATAGTCGGGGATCCGGCCGTAGAGCACTCCGGTCGGGTTGTGCACCTCGCCGTGACGCATCAGGTGCACGACCGTCGTTTCGGTCACCGCTTGCCCTCCATCAAAGACACGGCCCTTCAGTTCGGTACTGCGGCTGCCGCACGGGCAGCCGGGGCGAGAGCGGACTCCAGTTCGGCCAACGCGTCGTCGTCGATGGCGGCGCTGACGAACCACGCCTCGAAGGCGCTCGGTGGCAGGTAGACGCCGGCGTCCAGCATGGCATGGAAGAACGCCGCGAACCGTGGCAGCACCTGAGCGTTGGCCCCGGCGAAGTCCCGGATCTCGGCAGGTCCCTCCGAGGACTCCACGAAGAAGACACTGAAGAGGTTCCCGGCCGCCTGGATGACGTGCGGCACACCTTCCTTGTCCAGCGCGGTCGAGACCAGCCGCTGGATCGTGACCGAGGTCTCGTCCAGTCTGGCGTAGACCTCGTCGGTTGCCAGCCGCAACGTGGTCAGTCCGGCCGTGGTGGCGATCGGGTTCCCGGACAGCGTGCCGGCCTGGTACACCGAGCCTTCCGGCGCGAGGTGGGCCATGATGTCGGCCCGTCCACCGAACGCCGCGGCCGGAAAACCACCGCCCATCACCTTGCCGAACGTCATCAGATCCGGCTGTACGCCGTCGACGCCGTACCAACCGGAGCGGGTGATCCGAAAACCGGTCATCACCTCGTCGGAGATGAAGAGCGCACCGTTCGCACGGCAGATCTGCGCGAGGAACGCGTTGAAGTTGTCCCGGGGCGGAACGACGCCCATGTTTCCCGGCGACGCCTCGGTGATCACGGCCGCGATCTGGTCGCCGTACTCGGTGAATGCTGCGGAGACGGCAGCCTGATCGTTGTACGGCAGCACGATCGTGTCGGCGGTGGTCGCCTCGGTGACTCCCGGCGTACCGGGGATGCCGAGGGTGATCACGCCCGAACCGGCCTGGGCCAGCAGTGCGTCCACGTGACCGTGGTAGCAGCCGGCGAACTTGATGATCTTGGCGCGACCGGTGAACCCGCGGGCCAGCCGGAGCGCGGACATCGTTGCCTCGGTCCCGGAAGAGACCAGCCGGACCTTGTCCACCGGGGTCCGGCCGACGATCTCCTCGCCGAGCAGGACCTCGGTCTCGGTCGGCGTCCCGTACGACGTACCGCGGGCGACGGCGGCCTGGACGGCGGCGGTCACCTCCGGGTGGGCGTGGCCGAGCAGCATCGGGCCCCAGGAGCAGACCAGATCGAGGTAGCGATTGCCGTCGACGTCCGTGATGTGACATCGGTCACCCGATGCCATGAAGCGCGGTACGCCGCCGACGGCGCGGAACGCGCGGACGGGAGAGTTGACCCCTCCCGGGGTGACTGCGGACGCCCTGGCGAAGAATGCGGCGGACTGTTCTGTGTGGTCGGGCACGGCCGCCATTCTCCCCGACGGGCTCTCCGCTCAGGCGGGCGGGCAGGGGGAATTGCGGCACCGGGGGTTCACAAGGGGTGTTGTTACGCGCCAGTATGGGTACTCGGTCACCGGACGAGACGGTCTGCACCCGGCGCGTAACCCACGCACGAGGCCGGCGTTAGACCAATAACGGACGGAAACCGGACGAAAGCCCCTAGAGGGCGACAAGACGTGTCCGCAGCGTGGGGCTGGGCAGGTCGATGAGTCACGGAGGGGATCATCGATGGCGAAGGGCAAGCGCCGCGCCACGGGTAGCGGGTGGCTTCAGGTAGCGCCGCTCATCCCGTTGGCGTTGTTCGCGAGCGCGTTCACCGTCAGCGCCACGGACGACCCGGCGGTCGCCACGGCGTCGCTGGAGCAGGGTCTGTCCGGCAAGAACTCGGTCGTCGTGCCGAAGCAGCCGATCACCCAGCCGGCCAACGTGCCGGTGCCGGGTTCGGTCGGCCACGGTGTCGATCCGGGTGAGCAGCCGACGCAGGTGGTCTCCGGGCTGTCCCGCAACGGGATCCCGAACGCCGCCCTGAAGGCGTACTCGCGGGCCCAGCAGATGCTCGCCCAGGCGGATCCGGGCTGTCACCTGCCCTGGACGCTCGTGGCCGCGATCGGTCGCGTCGAGTCGAACCACGGCCGCTTCGGCGGCAACTCGCTGAACTCGCAGGGCGTCGCCACGCCGGGCATCTACGGCCCCCGGCTGGACGGCTCGAGCACGGCCCGGATCACCGACACGGACGCCGGTGCGTTCGACGGCGACGGCGCCTACGACCGAGCGGTCGGCCCGATGCAGTTCATCCCGGGCACCTGGCGGTCGATGGGTGTCGACGGCGACGGCGACGGCGTGCGGAACCCGCAGGACATCGACGACGCGGCGATGTCCACGGCGGTGTACCTCTGCGCCGGCAAGACCGACCTCTCCAAGGCGAGCGACGTGAACGCCGCTGTCCTGCGCTACAACCACTCCCAGCAGTACGTCGACCTCGTGGTCAGCATCGCCAAGGCCTACGCCGGTGGCAGCTGGATGGCGGTCGGCAACGGGACCGAGGACGACGACCAGGGCATCGACCGGGCCAGCGACAACGTCGACGACCCGACCATCAACGCCCCCGCGGAGAACGATCTGCCGCAGGCGACGGACCTCAACACGTACCCGACGACCAAGCCGACGCCGACGATCGTCCAGCAGCCCGGCAAGTCGCAGACGACGGACCCGACCAAGCGTCCGCCGACGACGAGCAAGCCGCCGGTCAGCCGGCCCACCACGCCGACGACGACCACGAAGCCGCCGACGACAACCCCGCCCAAACCGCCCACGACCAGCAAGCCGCCGGCGACGCCCCTCGCGACGCTGCAGACCGCGGCCGGCCTGATCGTCGGCACGGTCGGGACGACGGTGGGCGAGCTGACCAAGGCCACCCAGTACTGCCAGTCCGAGATGGCGAAGGTGACGATCACCAAGCCGTCCCAGGAGCAGCTGCAGAAGTGCGTGACCGCCTACCAGACCGGCGGCACCAAGGCCGTCGATCAGGTCATCCGCAACTTGCTGTCCCTGCTCGGACTGCTCGGCATCCTCGGTGGAGGCCTAGCCGGGAGCTGACCAACAAGACCGGCGCGCCTGCCCCCACCCCTCCCTTGGCGCGCCCCCGGCGACGCCACGGAGCAACTCCCCCCGGCTTCGTGGCGTCGCCCTTTTAACGATCAGAAACGCTAGTTCTGCCAGGCCTTCTCGATGGTCTGGCTGATCTTGTTCCCGAGCAGGTCGGTCGCGCTGACCCGCACACTCGCGTACGAGCCCTTCGGCGCCGCCGGGAGTTGCGCCCGCACAGTGCCGATCCCCCGCAACTGCAGTCGTTGCCAGGTCTTCCCGTCGTACGAGATCTCGGCCGTGGTGTGGAAGATGCCCAGACCACGCACGCCCGGCTGATAACCCGGGGTTAGCTCCAGCCTCCCGTTCGTGTGCTTGTAGTCGACCTGGACGAGGGGCAGGACCGACCGGCCCTTGGCGGGCTTGGACAGGAAGTGCCAGGCGGTGTGCGTCGAGGTCGACGTGGTCGCCCAACTGCTCGGACCACGCGTCTGATCGAGGGTCAGGTCGTACCAGGCAGCCTTCGCCGGGACCGCGAACTGCGCGACCGACGAGGCCTTGCTGCCGAGTTCAACACCGTTGCTGCTGAGCCTGAGGCTCGTCACGTCACCACGATCGGACCAGCCGTAGACGGTGCGATCGCCGTTCACGTACTGCGGAATCGCGATCCGCAGCGCGTTCTCGAACCGGGCCGGCGGCACGCCCTGCTCCTCGTCACCGGTCGCATCGGGTACGGCGGGACGCATCAGCGACTCCCACCAACCGCGGGTGACGCTCTCGTTCGGCCGGTAGCCGCGAGCGATCGAGTACTCGAAGCCGCTCTCGTTCCACTCCCCCGCGGACGTCTTCTCGTCCCAGGTGACACCGGTGAGATCCGTGGCGAGGTAATCGGTCCGGGTCACCGGTCCGGTCACCGCGCGGGTCGAGGTCAGCCCGGTCGCGATCCCCGGCAGGTGCGCGACCCGCTGGTCGGTGTGCAGGAACCAGGCGTCGTTGCGCTGGAACGCCGTGGTCACCGCGGCCGGCCGCATCTTCGCGAGGTCGTAGGTCAGTCCGCCCTTCACGGTCGACGGTCCGACGGCCAGGTCGTAGCGGTAGGTGCTGTCGAGCAAACCGTTCAGTTGAAGGGATACCGGCCCCTTCGCCAGCAGGTCGAGCAACTGCTTGCCCTGCTCGGAACGCAGCAGGTAGAACGGGATGCCCTGCTCGGTCCCGGTCGACCAGTAGCCCGGCGCCTCCTTGTACATGAAGATCGCCTTCACACCGGCGTCCCTGGCCGCCCGGACCTGCGGGACGATGTCGTCGACACCGACCCAGCGGACCAGGGCGACCTTGTCCTTGGCTCCGGTGAGCTCGGCCGGCGTACCGTCGCCGCCGTTGAACAGCGGGAACTTGCCGGTTCCGACGTACCCGGTCCGGCGGTCACCCTCGGCCGGTGTCGGCAGGCGGAGGCTGGTGCCCGCGCCGATCGCGTCGACGGTCAGCTTCGGCTGGGCGAGGTCCCAGCGCTGCACGACCTGGAAGGTGCCGTTGGCAACCTTTCCGAAGTCCTGCACGTACACGCCGTCGGCGATCTTGCCGTTGAAGGCCCAGCCGGAGACCGCGTCGCGAGCGCCCACCTTGCGGTGCCACGCGAGGCCGATGCTCTGCGCGTCGGCCGGCCGTGGCGTCTTCACCGTCACCTTGTGCGCCTGGCGGGCATCGAAGGTGAACGTCCGGTCGCTCCCGATCCAGACATCCGGATTGCCCAGCAGGGTCAGCGAGTTCGCCCAGTGCGCCTCGTCGGCGCCGACGGCGTACGCCATCACGCTGTACCGGCCGGTCGGCACCTCCAGGGTCCGGCTGCCGGTCTGGTCGAACGCGATCCCGACCACGTCGCCGGTGTCCTGGTTCCACAGCTGGACACCGCTCGCCCCGGCCTCGGTGGTCGCGGGCTTGCCGTTGCGGCCGATCGCCTTCACGGTCACCTGGTTCAGCCGCCCACCGGCCGCGAACCCGAGCCCGGTCCGGTACGACGTGTTGCCGGCACGAGCCGTGAGTACGCCGGAGTACTTGGCCGGCTGGGTCTTCGAGAGGTCGAGGGTGACGGTCGCGGACGCCGTACCGCGGGCCGGGACCGTCAGGTGCGACGGGCTGACCGTGACAGCGGCCTTGACCTTCGCGGGTGACTCCGCTCCGACGGACAGGTCCAGCGTCACCGGCCGGTTCGAGATGTTGCGGTAGGCAACGGTGCGCGTGACCGGGGCCGGCGCGGTCGGGCCGGTCCAGGAGACGTCACCGAAGAAGAGGTTCGCGGTGTCGGGCAGGACCTTCGGGTCGAGTGCGTTCGGGATGTCGATCCGGCCGAGCCCTTGCTGATCCGGCCGGGCGGTCGCCGACGGGACGGCGGTCGAGGCCAGCGCAGCCTTGAGTTGCTGGCCGGTCCAGTCCGGGTGTCGCTGGGCGAGGATCGCGGCGGCGCCGGCGACATGCGGAGTCGCCATGGAGGTGCCGCTCAGCGCCGTGTAGTACTGGCTGAGCACATGGCCCTGCTCGGTGCCGGCTGCCCGGGCGGCCACGATCTCCACGCCGGGCGCGGTCACCTCGGGCTTCATCGCGCCGTCACCGAGGCGCGGGCCACGGCTGGAGAAGTTCGCGAGGTTGTCGTCGCGGTCGACCGCACCCACGGTCAGGGCTTCGGCCGCCGCACCGGGCGAACCGACGGACTCCTCGGTACCGGAGTTGCCTGCGGCAATGACGAACAGGACGCCGGTCGACTTCGACAACTGGTCGACGGCCTCACTCATCGGGTCGGTGCCGTCGGACGGCAGGCCGCCGAGGCTCATGCTGATGACCTTCGCGCCGTTCTGGATGGCCCACTCCATCCCGGCGATGGCCTCGGAGTCGGTCCCGTTGCCGTTGTTGCCGAGCACCTTGCCGATCAACAGGTCGGCCCCTGGCGCAACGCCCTTGCGCTTGCCGTCGGACGCCGTACCGAGGCCGGCGACGATCGACGCGGTGTGCGTGCCGTGGCCGTGCAGGTCCTGGACGGTCTGGTCGGGGACGAAGCTCTCGGACGCGACGACCTGCTTGGCGAGGTCGGGGTGGCCGGCGTCGTACCCGGTGTCGAGGACGGCGACCTTGACGCCGCTGCCGTCGTACCCGGCCTTCCAGGCGGTCGGGGCACCGATCTGTTTCGTGGACTGGTCCAGGGTCGCGTGTGTGCGGCCGTCGAGCCAGATCTTGCTGACCTGGCCGGTCTTGAAGGCCGTCGGGCCGCTGATGCTGTCCCAGAAGGTCTTGGCCTCGGACTTCCGTACCGTGACCGCGCTGCTGCCGACGCTGGGGAGCGTACGGCGAAGGGTCGCGGCGGCCGGTGCTTGCCGCAGGGTCGACGGCGTGTTCAGGAGGAGCGGCAGTTGGTCGCTGCTCGCGTCGTCGTACCCCTGGGCCACCAGGTCGGTGAGGTTGAACAGCCGCTTGTCGAGGCGGCCCTCGGTGAGCAGCGGGTAGGCCTTGGCCGGGACCAGGCTGAGGTCACCGTCGAAGGTGCCGAAGTAGTACGGCTCGTCGTCGGTCAGGTGGGCCGACACCTGACCGTTGGAGCTGGTGGTCAGTTCCGCAACATCCCCGGTCACCAGGGTGATGCGTTGAGTCTTCGCCCCCGGCGCCGGCTGATCAGCCGCGGGCGGTACGGCGGCCTGGGCCGTGGTGGTCGTCAGCAGCAGGGGACTGACGACCACCGCGGCCAGCAGGCTGGTCGCTATCCGGGACGTTCGGGCAAACACGGGCGGACACCTCCCGACGCCCCGACCCACGCGAGGCCATCTCCGGGAGCCTGACAGTTGCCGTCGGCCCCAGTCCACCGATCACCCTGACGTACACCCGCCATGACCGATACCAGTCAAGGCGGGCGCCCCGGACGGTGCTCAGGTGAAGCGCTTGGTGACCTGCTCGACGCGGTTGACCAGGTCCAGGTCGTACGCGACGCCGGGGACGTAGAAGATCACGTAGTCGGCGCCGGCCTCGAGGGCCGCCTCGACCTTGTCCGCGATCTCGTCCTCGGTGCCGATCAGGTTGTCGTTGTCGAACTTCTCCCGGTTCATCGGGCCGAGCGCCTTCTCGGTCGCCTTCTGCGGGTCGTCGCCCTTGTCGATCGGGAAGACGTTGAAGCTGGTCGACTTGATGATCGAGTCGTAGTCGCGGCCGACCTTCTCGCAGTGACCCTTGAGGATCGCCGCCTTCTCCTTGATCACCTCGGGGTTGCCCCCGCCGATGTTCGCGGCGTCGCCGTACTGCGCGACGAGCTTCAGCGTCACCTTCGGGCCGCCGCCGCCGATCCAGAAGCTCGGGTGCGGCTTGCGCACACCCTTGGGCTCGTTGATCGGCTCGTTGATCGAGTAGTACTTGCCGTCGTAGACCGGCTTGTCCTCGGTCCACATCTTGTAGATGATCTCGGTGGCCTCCCGGAACGCGGCCATCCGCGGCGGGATGTCGGTCCACTCGTAGCCGTAGGCCTTCCACTCGTGCTCGTACCAGCCCGCGCCGATACCGGCGTACAGGCGGCCGTGGCTGGCGACGTCGACGGTGGACGCGATCTTCGCGTACAGCGCCGGGTTGCGGTAACCGTTGCAGCCGACCATCTGGCCGATGTTCACCCGCGAGGTGTCCCGCGCCAGCGCGGCCGTCGCCGACCAGCACTCGAACGTCGTGTTGTCACTCGGCTCCGGCACCGTGTGGAAGTGGTCGAACAGCCAGATCGAGTCCCAGGACTGCTCGTCGGCCCGCTTCGCGACCGCCGTCATCGCTTCCCACTGCTCAATCGGATCGGCGATCCCCGCCAGATCCATCTTCCAGCCCTGCGGAACGAATATCCCGAAACGTGTAGTCATGCTGCCATCCTGTCCGGCAGCGCCGGGCAGGGTCCATCACTCTGGCTACTGAATACTTTCTCAATTCAACCACTGAGGCTTCTGAATGCCCCTGGATGCACCCGGTACGGCGGATGCATCCAGGGGCGACGTGTCAGCGAGCGCTCAGTACGCCGGCTCCGATACCGGAATCGGATCGGTGGGTGGCCCGGGCCGCGAGGATCACGTTCAGGGCAACCGGTGCCAGTCGGCCGCCGAACTCCTGCCTGGTCAGCGCCGCCACACCGGCTGCGGTCGGCGCGGAGGCCGACGTACCGAAGAAGCGGCACGCGCCCTGGACCGTGGTCGGGCAGGTACCCGATCCGAAGCCGCCGGCTCCACTGACCGAGACGCCGTCAGAGGCAGCCCAGTACGGCGCCGGGAAGCTCCGCGACGAGCCGGAGACGCCCTTGCACGGACCCGGCTTCCCGCCCGGGCAGCGGGTGGTGGTGACGATCTGGGTCGGACCGGCCGCGCTGTACGCCTCGAGTGCGATGGTCTTCGGGTCGACCGACAGGCTGGCGTTGACGGCACCGGCGCTGGTCGCGAAGCCCAGGTAGTTCGAGTCCGGGTTCATCGAACCGGCCCGCTCCGGCGGGTCGATCGTCTGGACGCCGGCCGACAGCGCCCGCCAGCGCAGGTCCAGGATCGGCGCCTTCTTGGCCGTCGAGGTGCCCTGGACGTCGACGACGAGCTTGACGGGCTGCGCCACGCCGGTCGTGTTCTCGTAGGTGAACTGCTCGATGGTGTCGCCGACCCCGTTCGCCTGGACGCCGTTGCTGGCCGCGAGGCACGTCGTACCGGAGGCGTCCATCAGGTACAGGTTCAGGTCGGTGAAGCCGCCCTGGCCCGCGGTCGGGAAGACCGCCCGCGGCTCGCTCCACTGCAGCGTCGGCAGGATCGCCGCGCCGGGGAGCAGGTTCAGGTCGTACGACGTGTCCGCGCCGCGGAGCTTCACCACGTTGTCGGGGGCGTTCGGGCAGCCGTTGAACGGTCCGGTGACGCCGTCGGGTCCCTTGCCGGTTCCGGTCGCGGTCACCCGCGGTGCGTGCCGGTTGCCGAGGTTGCCGGCCGAGGAGCTGACCCAGATCCCGTGCTTGGCCAGGCTCTCCGCGGTGGCGGCGCCGATGCCCTGCTGGAAGGCCGGCTCGTCGTCGAGCGCGATGTCCTCGGCGATCATCGAGACACCGGCGTTGGCCAGCGTGTGGAAGGCCTCGACGTACTGCGCGGTGGTGTCCTGCGTGCTCGCGTAGGCGAGCTTCGCGCCCGGCGCGAGGTCGTGGATGATCTCCAGCATCGCGGTGCCTTCGTCATCCTCGTACGACGCCGCCTGCTGCAGCACCTGGACATCCGCCGGGAGCTCGCCCGCGGAGATCGAGTCGGCGATGTGGTCCACGTCGCCGGAGATCGCGCCGACCTTCTGGCCGCGTCCGGTCAGGCCACGCGCCTGAGCCTTGTCGGCCTTGTGCAGCTGGACGCCCTCAGCGGTGATCGGGCCGACGTCGACGGCCGGCCGGAGCGAGGGCCGGAGAGCAGTCACCCAGCCGAGGTCGGCGACGGCGTCGAGCTTGTCGTAGGGCACGGAGACGGATACGAGCCCGGTGCTGGGCATGTCGGCGCCGGGCACGGCCTTGAAGTCCGCCGAGTTCTTCAGGACCGACACTCCGAGCTTGGACAGATCCGCCTCCTGGGCCGCCGTCACGGGCGACGAGGCGTAGACCTGCACGCCGAGGCGGCCGCCGTCGCTCACCCCGAGCGCGCGGGCCTCCGGACCGGCAGCCTTCGTCCGGGCGGACGCCGACGCCTTGGCGATCTCGGCACTCTGCCGCAACAGCGACGGGACCTTCGACGGCTTGGCGGCCGCACCGGCGTCGGCCGACGGCGCCGCCGTGGCGGGCTGGATCGCAGCCACCACAGCCAACGGCACGACCAGTGCCACGCCACTCAACAAACAGGCGAGCTTTCTCACAGTTCCTCCCTAGACCCGAAGAACGCAGACACAACGAAAGCCGCCCCCAAGCACACCCGACCCCCGCAGCCATCACCCTCACCCACCAACCCCCCGCTGTCCAGACCTAATCCAACCGATCCCGCCTCCCCCGCGTCGTACCTGATCAAGGTCAAGGGAGGTCCTTTGCAGAAGTTCGACCAACTGTTCACCCAAGCCGCCCCACTCATCCGCTCCGGCCACCACCAGCGCGACACAATCCCTCAAGAAGGCGGCCGCTGGCCGGTCAGTGTCGCCCTCCGCCCACCCGTCGACAGCCCCCTCAGCCACGTCCTCGACACACTCACCACCAAAGCCGCATCCTCAGCCGGCCCAGACCACTTCCGTGTTGCCGGCCTCATGCTCACCGCAGGCACGGTGCTGGCGTGCACTTCACCATCGCGGTCAGCTCGCCTGTGGACTTGATTGAGTGGGTGGCCGCGCACCGCGCTAATCCCTTCGGGGAGGTCCGCATCGCCTTCCCTGAACTAGTCCGGTTTCAACTACGCAGGGCCGCCGCCCCATATGCGTCCCGAGGTGATGGGTGGTGTGAGAGCGCTCTAGTTCCGGAACCGGTGAGGGGTTGACCGGGGGCGGGGGGTGGATGAGAGTCGGGCCGGACGTGGGTGTGAGGCTCGCGCGGAGGTGGGGAGCGGCCATGCGTGGATTTCGGCGGACGGCTCTGGTTGCGGCGGCGGCTCTGGTGGCGGGGTTGTTGCCCCTGCAGGCGGCGGCCGACGATCCGGCGCCGATCGTACTGGCGGCGTTCGAAGGCGGCGAGCCCTTCGCCTCACCACCGAACGCGGGCATCTTCGGCTGGGGCAGCGATGCCGACGACCCACCGACGATGGAACTGCAGACCCGCGCCGACGCGCCGTCCGGCGAGAAGGTGCTGCACGGCACCTACAACATCAGCGGGTACGGCGGTTTCAGCCACGACGTGACGTACGACGTCAACCCCGGCGACTGGTCGGCGCACAAGGGGATCCGGTTCTGGTGGTACGGGCAGAACACCGCCCCACTCCCACCCGGCTCAGGGAAACGGATCTTCTTCGAGATCAAGGACGGCGGCGCCAACGCCGAAGCCTCGGAACTGTGGAACACCAGCTTCACCGACGACTGGCAGGGCTGGCACCTGGTCGAGATCCCGTTCAGCGAACTCGTCTACCGAACCGACTACCAACCCGTCGGCGGTATAGACCAGGTCCTCAACCTCACGCAGATGTGGGGCTACGCGATCACGATGCCGGTCGGCTCACCGGGTGAGTTCGCGATCGACCAGGTCGAGATCTACGGCAAGGCCGACCCGGCGCTGAAGGCGAGCGTCGTCACCGACGCCGGCGTCTACCCGGTCAAGGAGGGCGGCACCGCGCAGGTCAAGGTGTCCGTCGCGACCACCGGCAGCACCCCACTCGAGGAACCGGTCACCGTCGACTACAAGACCGGCACCGGCAGCGCGGGCGCCGACGACTACACCCCCGTCGCCGGCACGATCACGTTCCCAGCGGGTACGGCGTCCGGCACCAGCCAGACCGTGGCAATCACCACCCGCAAGGACCGCACCGCCGAA
The DNA here is from genome assembly GCF_040680855.1 of Kribbella sp. NPDC051952. Lineage (NCBI taxonomy): Bacteria > Bacillati > Actinomycetota > Actinomycetes > Propionibacteriales > Kribbellaceae > Kribbella > Kribbella sp. NPDC051952. The sequence goes on along the minus strand of NZ_JBFAXQ010000006.1, from coordinate 280,272 downwards.
GCCGCCGAGACCATCCCGCTCGAACTCACGGTGACCGGCGCGAAGGCCCCCGCAACCCAGCCGGTCGTGGTGATCAACGCGCACGACCTCCCGTACCTCAACGCCAAGCTCCCATTGAAGAAGCGCGTCGACGACCTACTCGGCCGGATGACGCTGGCGGAGAAGGTCGGCCAGATGACCCAGGCCGAGCGCAACGCACTCCGGTCCCGCACCGACATCGCGTCGTACGCACTCGGCTCGTTGCTCTCCGGCGGTGGCTCGGTGCCGACGCCGAACACCCCAGCCGCGTGGGCAGCGATGATCGACAACTTCCAGCTGAACGCGCAGGCGACCCGGCTGCAGATCCCGCTCATCTACGGCGTCGACGCGGTCCACGGTCACAACAACGTGGTCGGCGCGACGATCCTGCCGCACAACATCGGCCTCGGCGCCACCCGCGACCCGGACCTGGCCAAGCGCACCGGTGAGGTGACCGCGACCGAGGTCCGCGCGACCGGTATCCCGTGGGACTTCGCACCGTGCGTCTGCGTGGTTCGTGACGACCGCTGGGGCCGTGCGTACGAGGGGTACGGCGAGGACCCGGCGCTGGTCCAGTCGATGGCGACCGTGATCACCGGCCTGCAGGGCAAGGCGGACGGCAGCCAACTCGACCAGAACAATCACGTCCTGGCCACCGCGAAACACTTCGTCGGCGACGGCGGTACGACGTACGGGTCCTCGACGACGGGTTCGTACAAGATCGACCAGGGCATCACGCAGGTCACCAAGGCGCAGCTGAAGACGTTGCACCTGGCACCGTTCAAGACGGCGGTGGACCTCGGCATCGGCACCGTGATGCCGTCGTACTCGAGCGTCTCGATCGACGGTGCCACCCCGGTGAAGATGCACGGGAACGGCGAGCTGATCAACGGCGTACTGGAGCAGCGGATGGGCTTCGACGGGTTCGTGATCAGCGACTGGCAGGCGATCGACCAGCTGCCGGGCGACTACGCGAGCGACATTCGTACGTCGATCAACGCCGGCCTCGACATGATCATGGTGCCGACGAACTACCAGGCCTTCACGCAGGGCCTGACCGATGAGGTCACCGCCGGCCGGGTTCCGCTGACCCGGGTCAACGACGCGGTCCGGCGGATCCTGACCGAGAAGTTCAAGCTCGGCCTGTTCGAGCACCCGTACGCCGACACCTCGCAGATCAGCTCGATCGGGTCAGCCGCGCACCGCGCAGTCGGCCGGGAGGCGGCGGCGAAGTCCCAGGTGCTGTTGAAGAACGACGGCAACCTGTTGCCGCTGGCACCGAGCCAGAAGGTTTACGTTGCCGGCAGCAACGCGAACGACCTGGGCAACCAGATGGGTGGCTGGAGCATCAGCTGGCAAGGCGGTTCGGGCGCGACCACCACCGGTACGACGATCCTGGACGGGATCAAGCAGGTGGTGCCGACGGCAACCTTCAGTGCGGACGCGTCCGCGCCGCTGGAGGGTCATGATGTCGGCGTGGTCGTGGTCGGCGAACGCCCGTACGCCGAAGGGATCGGTGACGTGGGCAACGGTCACGACCTGTTGCTCTCCGATGCCGACAAGGCGGCTGTGGACAAGGTGTGCGTTGCGATGAAGTGCGTCGTACTGATCGTGTCCGGCCGGCCTCAGGTGATCACGGACCAACTGGGCAAGATCAACGCCCTGGTGGCGTCGTGGCTGCCGGGGACCGAGGGCGCCGGGGTGGCCGACGTACTGTTCGGCAAGAAGCCGTTCAGCGGACGGCTGCCGGTCAGTTGGCCGCGGACGGAAGCCCAGCAGCCGTTGAACGTCGGTGACGCTTCCTACGATCCGCAGTACCCGTTCGGGTGGGGTCTGACCACCCAGGCGGCGGCTCGGCAGAAGCTGACGGACGCCCGAAACAGCCTGCTGCGCAAGCACGATGCCTATGCGCTGGCCGCCGGGATCGCCGCAAGTGTGGCGCTCCAGGTCAAAGACTGGTCCGGGCCGCAGGCAACCATCGCGCAAGCCGCGTTGGCGCAGTCCGCCCGTTACCTGGAGCGGACGAAGGCGGACACATTCGCCGAGGACGACGCGGTGGTGGGAGCCGTCCGGTGGATGGCACAGAACCATCTCGGCCAGAATCTCACCGAGCCGGCGTCCAAGCTCACCTCGGACGCCGAACACCTGCTGCTGACCGGCCAACTGAGTGCCGCCGTCAGCAAACTGACGGCGGCCTCGAAACTCAGCTGATCGGTACGAGTTCCCGATCGGGAACACTGGTTGCGGCCTGGTGGTGCAGACGGTTCGGCCACCAGGCCTTGCGGCCCAGCAGGACCATGATGGACGGAAGCATGACGATCCGGACCAGGGTCGCGTCGATGAGTACGGCGACCGCGAGGCCGACGCCCATCTGCTTCATCTCGAGCATCCCCAGCGTCGCGAACACGGCGAACACCGACACCATCACCGCGGCCGCACTCGTGACCACGCCGGCCGACTCGGTGACGCCCTTGCGAACCGCCTCACGCGGCGTCAACCCCTCCGCAACGCCTTCGCGGATCCGTCCCAGTACGAACACGTGGTAGTCCATCGACAGCCCGACCAGGATCACGAACAGGAACAGCGGGATCCACGACACGACGAACCCGGACGACGTGAACCCGAGCAACCCCTCGGCCCACGAATGCTGGAACACCAGCGACAGCACTCCGAAGCACGCCGCTACCGACGCGAGGTTGAGCAGCGTGGTCACCACCGCGATCGCCACACTCCGGAAGGTCGCCGCCATCACCACCAGCGTCAGCGCCAGTACGAACGCGATCACCCACGGCAGCTTGTCCCGCTGATTGTTGCCATAGTCAACCGATTCGGCCGACCCACCACCGACCGCCCAGGTTGGCACGGATCCCAACGACGCCGGCACCAGGTCGTCCCGCAACTGCCTCAGCGCGAGCTCGCTGTTCTTACTGCCCTCCGGCAACACCGAAATCAGCTTCAGCACCGCGGTATCACCCGCCTGCCGAATCGCCTCACCCTGCGGTACGACGAACTTCCCACTACGTACTGCGGACCCCTGCAACTGCGTCAACGCCGCAACCGCATCTCCGCCTTGCGCCACAACGTCGTACGAAAGACCGCCCTGCGACGGGAAGTTCTCCTGCAGTGCCTTGAACGTGCGTACCTCGGGAATGGTCTGCGGCAACGAGTTCAGGTCCGACGGCTCGGTCTTCATCCCGAGCGCTGGTACGGCGAGAGCCACGATGGCGATCGCGGACACGGACAGGGCCGCGCGCGGATGACGCAGTACCGGAGCAAGGATGCGGCGGCTGATTCCGCCGGGACCGATGCGCCGGTTGAGCCGCCACAGCAGCGGGACCCGCGGCCGGTCGACCCGGTGACCCAGCTTCGCCAGTAGCGCCGGGAGGACGGTGAGCGAACCGAGGACGGCCACCGCGACCACCACGATCGTTGCCGTCGCCATCGACGAGAACGTCATGTCCTGCGCGACGTACAGCCCGGCCATCGACACGATCACGGCGAACCCGGACACGACGACCGAGTGACCGGACGTGGCGGCCGCGATCTCCACCGCGTCGAGGGTGGTGTGGCCCTTACGGCGTTCTTCGCGTTCTCGTTTGAGATAGAAGAGGGAGTAGTCGACGCCGACCGCCATACCGATCAGCAGCACGACGTTGGCGACCGAACCACCGTCCGGGAAGAGATACGACAGCGGCGCATAGAAGCCGAGTGCGGCGCCGACGGCCGAGAACGCCAGCAGGACCGGGATTCCGGCCGCGATCAGCGCACCGAACGCCAGCAACATCAACGCGAAGGTGATCGGCAGGCTGAGCTTCTCGGCCTTCGCGAGATCAGAGCCGACCTGCTTCCAGATACCCGCGTCCAGCGAGGCCTCGCCGGCCTGCGCGATGGTCAGGCCCGGATTGGCCTGCTGCACCTCGGCGGTCGTGTCGACGATCTTCGAGATCGCGTCCGACGCGTCGTCGGCTGTGCCCTTCAGCTGGATCGGTACGAGCGCGGCCTTGCCGTTCTCGGACCAGACCGGCTGCCCGACGGTCTGGACGGTGTCCAGCGCCTTGAGCTTCTGCCCCAGTTGGGTGATCGCGGTGGTCGCGGCCGCCTTGTCGAGCGGGCCGTCCGGGTCGGTCAGCAGGACCGTCTCGGTCGGGTGATCACCGAGGCCTGCCTTCTCGACCAGCTCCGCGGCCTGGCCGGATTGGCCGACCCAGAGATCCTTGTTCTGCACCTGCTGCTTCGGGATGACCACCGACATCCCGACTGCCACGATCACGAGCAACAGCCAGAGGCCGATCGCCCGCCACGGATGGGTCGCACTCCACCGGGCCACCCGCACAGTCACCGCATGCCTGCTCACTTTGCCCCACCTCTCGTTGCCGACAGGACGAGCGTGACGGGACGGCGCGCTGAACTCAGGGGCTCTGACCTCCCCTGGGGGGTGGACCTAGATCTACCCGGCGATCGGCTGCATGGTGCGGGCCCGCAGGCGGCGGAGCATGCGGGCGTCCTCGAAGCCGACCGCTCGGGCCGCCGCCTCGATCGTGCTGCCGTGGCCGATCAGGTGCTCCGCGCGTTCCAGCCGGAGGAGTTGCTGGTAGCGCAGCGGGGTCAGGCCGGTCGCAGTGGTGAACAGGCGGGTCAGCGTGCGCTCACTGACGCGGACCTGCTCGGCGAGCTCGGCCAGCAACAGACGATCGGCGTACCGGGCGTCGATCAGGTCCTGGACGCGATGGGCGATATCGCTCAGGTGACCGCGATGACGCAGCATCGCGCTCTCCTGCAGGTCGTCCCCGTTGCGCCGCGCGTAGACGACCATCTGGCGGGCGACCCGTGCGGCCGCCTCGGCACCTCGCGCGACCGCGACCAGATGTAGTGCCAGGTCGATCCCGCTCGCGATCCCTGCGGAGGTGATGACGCGGTCGTCCACGACGTACAGGACGTCCCGCACGATCGTCGCCTTCGGGTACCGCTCGGCGAGAGTCTCGGTCAGGTCGTGGTGGGTCGTGAAGCGATGTCCGTCCAGCAACCCGGCCGCACCAAGTGCGTCGGCGCCGGAACACACACTGGCGACCGAGCCCCCGCCGGCGTGGTGAGTGCGCAGCCGTTGCCGCGTCGCCGGCCCGATCGGAGGCACCGGCGACAGGCTCGGAGAACGCCATCCGGGGACGACGATCAGGTCATCCGGACCGAGCTCCGGCCACTCCAATCGCGCCTTCACCGGCACGCCTTGCGCGGTCAGAATCTCGTCGACCTCGGCCACGTAGCTCAACTCGTAGCCGTACCCGAGGTCGTTCGCGGTCGAGAACACCTGCGCCGGCCCAGCCAGATCCAGCAGGTGCAGTTTCGGCACCAGCAGGAAGACGACTTGTGTAGTCATGATCCAGTCAGGATGCCACGGGTACGGCGGTCAGTTCCTCCAGCGTCCGGATCGTGGCGAACCGGCCGGCCAGGGCGTACTCGGTCCGCTCGGTGACGATCTCCGGGCTGAGGGTGCGCGGGTCGGCCAGGATCTCGTCCAGGGTCGCGTCCGCGGGCAGCGTCCAGTGCGGGAGCGGGGTCGTCGCAGTCGCCTCCGTGACGAACACGACGTCGTACCCGAGGTCCGAGGCGACCCGGGCGGTGGTCTCGCAGCACTGCTCGGTGCGGATGCCGCTGATCACGACCTCGGTGACACCGTGCTGGGTCAGGATCTGCTGCAGATTCGTTGTGGTGAAGGCGTTGTGAGACGTCTTGGCGAGGAGAGGCTCGCCGTCGATCGGAGCGAGTCCTTCGATCAGCCGGACGTTGCCTTCGGCCGGGTCGAAGGCGCCGCCGGTGCCGGGTTCGGTGTGCAGCACCCAGACGACGAGGTCGCCGTTGTCGCGGGCGGCGCGGACCAGGCGGTTCACCCGGTCGGCGATGTCGGGGTGGTTCACGGCCTGCCAGTTCGGGCGGATCCGGAACGATTCCTGGACGTCGATCACGATCAGCGCGGTTCGGCTCATGCGTTCAGTGTGCGGGCGGGACGGCGTACGGGAGTAGGCCTGATCGGGGCCGGGAGCGGACGGATCCGGTCAGACCGCTGGAAACCGTCCAACCGGCCCGGAGACATCGGACGAATTCGAACCGTTACGAACTGTTCCAAACACTCGGCTGCCGTGCTTATCGTGCCCACGCAGCTGTCTACAACGATTGAGGGGATTGCGATGCCCGATCACCTGCCCCGCCGTCAGGTCCTGCGGACCGCCGGCGCCCTGGGCCTCGGTGCCGCCGCCGCGGGCGCTCTCACCAGCACAGCGGACGCGACCACCCAGGCCGGCTCCACCGCCGGTACGCCGGATAAATTGACCGGCATGGGCGAACACCATCACGGCAAGCTCGAGATCCACAAAGACCCGTTCGGGACAACGCCGGACGGCCAGCAGGTGGACGTCTACACGTTCACCAACGGCCGGGTGACGATCTCGATGCTGACCTGGGGTGCGACCATCCAGCGGGTCGAGACGCCGGACCGGCGCGGCCGGACCACGAACATCAGCCTCGGCTTCGACAACCTGCCGGACTACGCGGCCCTCAGCCCGTACTTCGGCGCCACCATCGGCCGGTACGGCAACCGGATCGCCAAGGGCAAGTTCTCGATCGACGGGACGTCGTACCAGATCCCGATCAACAACGGCGAGAACGCGCTGCACGGGGGCACGATCGGCTTCGACAAGAAGGTGTGGAAGGCCAAGGTCGTGCAGAACGACAAGGCCGTCGGGGTCGCCTTCACCTATGTCAGCCCGGACGGTGAGATGGGCTTCCCTGGTGAGCTCACCAGCACGGTGACGTACACACTCGACAAGCGCGACAACCTGCGGATCGACTACCACGCGACGGTCAAGGGCAAGCCGACGATCGTCAACCTGACCAACCACGTGTACTTCAACCTGCTCGGCGAGGGCAACGGCACGATCTACGACCACGTGCTCGAACTCCCCGCGCCGAAGTACACCCCGGTCGACGTGAACCTGATCCCGACCGGCGAGATCGCTCCGGTCGCGGGTACGCCGTTCGACTTCAACCGGCCGACCGCGATCGGCGCCCGCCTCCGCGGCGATCACCAGCAGCTGATCTTCGGCCGCGGCTACGACCACAACTTCGTCCTCGCCAACCGGACGGACAGCGACGGGCTACGCCTCGCCGGCCGCTTCACCGAACCCGAGCACGGCCGCACGATCACCGTGCGCACCGACCAGCCCGGCGTCCAGTTCTACAGCGGCAACTTCCTCGACGGCACCTTCCTGGGCATCGGCAACAAGGCCTACCGCCAGGGCGACGCCTTCGCCTTCGAGACCCAGCACTTCCCCGACTCCCCCAACCACCCCAACTTCCCGTCCACGGTCCTCCGCCCCGGCGAGACCTACAAATCCACCACCATCTACACCTTCGGCACCAAGTAACCCACCCCGTGGGTGCAGGACCCCAAGTCCTGCACCCACCGCCGTAGGCGACCGTGGGCTCAGTGATTCGGCCAGTTCTGGATTGTCTGGGCGACCGATGGGTCCAGGTCGGCCAGCATGTGCAGGACCTGGGTGAAATTCAGTGTCGGGCCGCGTAGGGCGGTGATGATCGTCTGTAGAGCGGCAGCCCCTGCGGTGTCCCACAGCCGCTTCGCCAACACCTGCAGGCCGAACTCGAACCAGACGTAGTTCGATCCGTCACCGGTCAGCGAATCCTTCATCCGCGCCAGGTCGTGGATCGGCCAAGCCTCATTCGGTGCGGCCCAAACAACCTCGACGACCGTCTCCAGCGTTGCCAACTGCTGAGGCTCGACCTCGCTCACATACCCCTGCAGCCCGAGGTTCGCCGCCAACTCCTTCAACCAGAACCCCACCGCCCCCTCCACCCACGAAGCGCCGTGAGCAAGGTGAGTCAGTTCATGGCACACCAGCAGGTCGGCGAACCCGCCCAGGTCGAGGTCCTCGCCGTACACCTGCCGGAGCCGCGCCAGCCCGTCGGAGCCGGCTACCGGCGCGATCACCCCGGTCAGCGTCGACCAGAAGGCGGCGGGCTCCTGCCCGACGACGACTCGATCACTGTCCACATGCGGCATCCCGTACAAAGGCGTTGTCGCGACCGCGTCCCAGTCGTTCGAGTTCACGACGTACAAGGGTGGGATCGTTGGCATGCCGACGGTTTGGTCCAGCCATTGGGCTGCTTGCGCGGCCCTCGTCGCGACCGAGCGGCCACGCTCGGTCCCACCGGTACTCACAAAGACCGGGAACGGAAAGTCGCTGAGCGCATCCATGGGCCGATGCTAATGCGGTAGGGCGAGGGTGAAGTTTGTGTTGCCGGGGGTTGAGGTGAGGGTGAGGGTGCCTTGGTGGGCTTGGGTGATGGATTGGGCCAGGGAGAGGCCTAGGCCGGCGCCGCCGGAGTCTCGGGTGCGGGAGGTGTCGGCTCGGGTGAAGCGGCGGAACACGTTGGGCTGCAGGTCGGCGGGAATACCGGGGCCGTTGTCGTGGATCGTGAGTACGGCGGAATGGTCCGCGACCGTGACCGCGACGGCGACCGTGGTGCCGGGCGGGGTGTGCCGGCGGGCGTTGTTGAGGAGGTTGGTGACGACCTGGTGCAGGCGTTGTTCGTCGCCGATGACAACGACCGGTTCGCGCGGCAGGCTGAGCTCCCATTGGTGGCTCGGGGCAACTATCTCGGCGTCGGTGACCGAGTCGCGGGCGAGGCGGCTGAGGTCGACCGGACGACGGTCGAGCGGCCGGCCCGCGTCGAGCCGGGCCAGCAGCAACAAGTCCTCCACGAGCGCCGCCATCCGGGTCGTCTCCACCATCACCTTGCCCATCGCATGCGTGAACAACTCGGGGTCCTGCTGACGGAGGCTCAGCTGGGCATACCCGTGGATCGTGGTCAGCGGCGTACGCAACTCATGGGATGCGTCGGCAACGAACTGGCGGACCTGCAGCTCACTGCGATGCCGCGCATCCAGAGCGTTCTCCATGTGCCCGAGCAACGTGTTGAGCGCGACCGCGACCTGGCCGACCTCGGTCCGCCCATCGGTGAGTTGCTCCGGTACTCGCGCAGTCATCCCGATCTCGCCCGTGTCCAACGGCAGACCGGCCACCTCCCGCGCGGTCTGCGCGACCCGGCGCAACGGCCGCAGCTGCCGACGCGCGACGAGCACCGCGACCCCACCAGCAGTCAGTACGCCGACACCGCCGAACAGCACCTCCCACCCGATCAGACTGGTGATCGTGTCGTCGATGTCCTTGGTCGGCAACCCGGTGACCACCGTGATCCCGCCGACCTGCGTGGCATGCACGCGATACTGCCCGAGCCCTGGAACGTCGAGGGTCCCGTTCGTCCCGGCCGTCTGCACATCCAGGACGTCGATGGCCTGGTCCGACAGCTCCGCGACGACGCCGTCCGACGTGATGACGTTGCCGGTGGCACCCGACGAGGTGAGGTACGCCGTCACCGTGCCGGCGTCCTGCCCGTGCGGCGCATCCGGCGGCGGCCCACCCCCGCCCTTGGTGAGCGCCATGATCGTCCGCCCCTGCGACGCCTCGACCTTTCCGTCGAGCTGCTTGGTCAGGTACGAGCTGATCGCGGCCGTCGTCAGTACGCCGATCACGATGCTCACCACCGCGACCAGCACCACCATCGCCGCCGCCACGCGCACACTCAACGAGCGCGCGGCGAACCCCCATCTCGACCTCATAGCCCCAGGGTGCGCAACCACCCCTGGGACTCCCTCCACATTCCCTGGCGACTTCCCGTGAGTCGCGGGATCAAGTCCCTGCCCAGTCAACTAGACATTGCGAGAACGCCGGGTAGCCATTACCGACGCCGCGATAAGTCGTTTGAATTAGTAGGTGTGAACCGGGACCGGAGTGGGGAGGTTCGAGACGTTTCCGGATTCGCCTCCCCTATCGGGGCCGGAAACCGGTAGCCTCATGCAGCGCCCTCCTAGGGGGAAGGGGCCGCCGTACCACAATCCCGACGAAACTGCCGGAGAGCCCAAACCGGTCAGGAGACCACGTCTTGCAGGAGAACACCAGCAATACCAGTACTGGCGAACTGGCGAACGTACCCCTTACCGGTGCGGACAAGGTCGCCTACGCCTTCTACGCTACTGCGGCCGCGGCTGCACTTGTCGGCCAGGTCTGGGCCGGCGTGACCCATATCCCCTGGCCTGACCACGGCTTCTCGGCGGCGCTCAAGATCGCCCTCGTGACACCCGCGGTGGCCGTGCTCGAGCTCGGTGGTGTCGCCACTGCCGCGCTCGCCGACCTGCGTCGTCGCAAGGGTGAGCAGGCCTACGCCTACCGCGCGATGTCGTTCTTCGCGGCGCTGGTCGCGGTCGTGTTCAACGTGGTCGGCCACTGGCGGCCGGAGGAGCGCTTCCTGGCCTTCGGCTTCGGCGGCCTGTCCGCGTTCGCCTACGTGCTCTGGTTGATCCACAGCTCGGCCCGCCGTCGCGACGCACTGCGCCGCGCGGGGCAGATGCGCGAGACCGGCCCGGTGTACGGCGTCGTCCAGTGGGTCCGCGAGCCGCGGGTCACCTGGCTCGCGCGGTCGCTGGCGATCGAGCACGGATACAGCCTGTACGAGAGCCTGCGCGCGGCCCATCACCAGATCCGGAACAGGTCGCGGCGCGAGGCAATCGCCGGGACCGTTGCCGAGTACATCCGGTCCGAGCACCAGGACGAGCGGCTGGCGAAGATCGCCGAGACGACGTACGACCCGGATCGGCTGGCCGGGATGCTCGAGGAGCGGATCAACTACGAGGTCATCACCAACAAGCTGACCAAGGCGATCTCACCGCCGCCGGAGCCGGCGGAGCTCGAGGATCGCGGCGACCTGCGCGCGGCGGTCTGGGTGCTCGAGGGTGGGCAGCCGAGGCGGGCGGACAACGCCGGGATGTCGCTGCGCGACGAGGACGCCTGGACCGGTGAGCTGATGGCCATCGTCGACCAGCCCGACAGCGACGAACCGGTCGCCGAGGCGGTCGTGGTCGAGGACGAGGGCGAGCCGCAGCACGTTGTCCAGAGCAACGGCTCGGCCAACGGGAAGGCGAAGCTGACCCCGATGGCACCGCAGCCGAAGGCCGAGCCGGTGGTGCAGAAGCCGCAGGGCCCGTCGCCGTTCGCGGAGCCGGGCGACAACCAGCCGCCGGCGCTGATCACCACGCCGAAGGTCGAGCCGGCCGCGCGGAAGTCGGTCGTCGACGAGTCGGTGGTCGAGAAGCCGGCGATGGAGTCGGTGAAGATCGAGGAGCCGGCCGTCGAGCCGACCGTGCTGGAGAAGCGGCGGATGCGCGCGTGGGCGCTGCTGTCCGACTGGCCGGAGGGGCACGAGCGGACGGCGAAGAAGCTGGCCGACGCGATCTCCTGCAGCGAGCCGATGGCCGCGCGCTTCATCGAGCAGTACGAGGCCGAGCACGGCCTCGCCTTCACGTCGCAGAACTGAACAGAAGCAGCAGAAGCTGCCGGTGGACCTCAGTCGAGACCGAGGTTCACCGGCAGTTCTGCGAGTCCACTGACCAGGACCCGACGCCACTCCAGCTCCTCGGCCGGCTTGGCCAGGCTCAGCTGTGGGAAGCGTCGTACCAGGGCCAGCAGTGACTCCTGCAGCTCGATCCGGGCCAGCTGGGCGCCCAGGCAGAAGTGCGGTCCGAAGCCGAACGACAGGTGCTTGTTGTCCGGCCGATCGATCCGCAGCTCGTCGGGAGCGTCGTACTCGCGTGGATCCCGGTTGGCCGAGTTGAGCGCCGCCATCACGCCCTCGCCGGCCTTGATCTGTACGCCGTGCAGCTCGAGGTCCTCGACCGCGACCCGGAGCTGACCGACCTCGCTGAACCGGTTGAACCGCAGCAGCTCCTCGATCGCGGACGGCACCAACGAGTGGTCCGCGACCAGCCTGGCCCAGTTCTCCGGCCAGCGCAGCAGGGTCGCGACGCAGCTCGAGATCTGGTTCGCCGAGGTCTCGTGGCCGGCGACCAGCAGGTTCACCCCGAACGCGATCAGCTCTTCCTGACTGAGCCGGTCACCTTCCTCGCGGGCCCGGACGAGCTCGTCCAGCAGGTCCTCGGCCGGCTTGTCCGCGTTCGCGAGCTTCTTCATGACCAGGTCCTCGATGTACGCCGTCAGACTGGTCATCGCATCCTCGACCAGGTCCTTCTCGGCCATCTTCATGCTGTACCCGAGCTCGGTCCACTCGCGGAACTGCTCCCGGTCCTCGTACGGTACGCCGAGCAACTGGCAGATCACCTGGATCGGCAGCGGCAACGCGACCAACTGCCGGATGTCGGCCCCGTCCCCGGCGGCCGCCACGTCCTCGGCGAGTTGCGCGGACAGGTCGGCCACCCACGGCCGGGTCCGCTCGATCCGCCGGTGCGCGAACGTCGACGACACCAGCTTGCGCAGCCTGGTGTGCTCCGGCGGGTCGGTCGTGGTCAGGCTGTTCGGCATCGGCTTCGCCAACGCGACCCGGGGTGCTCCTTGCTTGACCACAGCGGCCCGCGAGAACCGCGGGTCCGCGAGCACCATCCGTACGTCGTCGTACCGGGTCACCAGCCAGACCTCGGCCCCCGCCAACGTCCGCACCCGGGCCACCGGCTGGTTCTCCCGGAGCTCGGCGAACGTCGGCGAGGGGTCAAAGCGAAACGCGTCATCGAAGGGAATCTGCAGCGCGGGCTCCGACATACCCACGACCCTAAGCGACTTAGGTAACCCTTGCTTCCCCGCCAGCGCGTCGAGGCCGAACCACAGCCGGCACGATGAACGCGGTGGTGATGAGCAGCATCAGGACGGCGCCGATGAGTGAGCCGATGGTGATGCCTTCGACTGCAGGCAGGGTCGCTCCGAGGCTGAGTTCGGCGTCGATGTTCGGGGAGCCGTCGGCGTTCATGACTACGACTGACCAGTCGCCGCCCTTGGCGGTCCAGTTGAGGGTGTCGGTGCCGGTGGCGACCCAGAAGGACTGGTCGGCGGGAGCGGCCGGAGTCCTGTCGCCGGCCCGGGCCTCGGTGGAGACCTTGAACGGATCGACGTCGAAGTCGGTGACCTCGTCGTACCCGACGCCCTTCAGGTACGTCGCAACCTCGGCCGCCGGACCGATGCCGACGAACACCGGCGTGCCGTTCTTGGACGTGATGTCGATGCGAACCTCACCGAGGAAGTCATCGGCGTAGAAGGCGTCCGGCCCGGTTCCGCCGACGTCGACCGACGGCGACAACAGCGCGGAGGTGCTCGTGGCGACCCGTGCCGGTCCCGCGGTGAAGGACCCGTTCTCACGTTGCTGCTGCGCCCAGAGCCCGACGCCACCGATCGCGAACAGGATGAGGCTGACGAGACCGAAGAGCGAACCCATGACGACCAGGATGGTGCGCCAGCCGCTCCACGAGCGTCGGTCCGACGGTGCGAGCGTGGTGGTCATGAGACTGTCTCCTTGACGTTGCTCGGGTGCTGCGAGTGGGTCGCGGCGACGGGTGCGGGACTGGTCCAGAAGCGACGGCTGACGATCAGCAGGCCGATGGCGACGGCGCACCAGACGGCGACGTACAGCCAGGTCTCGCGGGTCGCGTCCCCGCCGGCGGGCCAGAGGTCCTCGGTGTTGATGGCACCTTCGGTGGCATGCGCGATCAGGGTGATGAGGGCGCTGCCGGCGGCGTGGTTGAACAGCCACGCGTACCAGATGGTGACGGCGACCGTGGTCAGTGCCTCGAAGGGCTTCAGGCCGAACGAGGAGATGAAGAACAGCGGGGCATGCCAGCCGGTGATGGCCGCCGCCATGATGGCGGTCGCGGCCAGCGGTGTGCGCTTCGACTGGAGGCTGGACTGCGCGAAGCCGCGGAAGCTCGGCTCCTCGCTGAGCGGGCCACCGGTCGGGTTGACGATGTTCATCCCGATCACGACCGCGAGGCCGTAGAACGGCGTGAACTGACCGGTGTCCGGTGACGGTGCACCCATCGCGACGTTCACCGAGATCGTCACGAAGTGCACGATCAGGGGTACGGCGATCGCTACGACGTACCAGATCCAGCTGACCCGCCAGCGGATCAACCGGGCGCCGACCGATCGCAGGCCGGCCAGGCCCTCGGTGAGCAGGACGACGACGATCGCGGCGACCAGGGCACCGGGGGCGAAGAAGCTCCCGAACGGGACAGCGCCCCAGGCCAGTGCGTAGGCCAGCACGAAGAACGTGGCGACGGGGTGATTGCGGATGAACGTCATGATGGATCTCCGGGGTGACGAGGCAGGGTTGGGTTCGGGGTCGGGATCGTTCTGCATCACGCGGGACTTGTGCACTGCTCCTCCAGGGGACTCGGCCTACGTCCGAGACTCCCGTTTCTGGGCGCGTTCGGGAGACCGGTCGACCGGTGAAGGAGGGGTTCGGGTTTCTGGTGTCAGGCCCGCAGGTAGAGCAGGACGGCCAGCACCCGGCGGGACTCGCTGCGGGTGGACGGAATGCCGAGCTTGGTGAAGATGCCCGAGACGTACTTCTCCGCGGCCCGCAACGTGATCGTCAGTGCGTCCGCGATGCCTTGGTTGGAGGCACCGGTCGCCATCAACTCGAGCGCCTCACGCTCGCGCGGCGTCAGTACGTCGAGCGGGTCGTCCCCACGCCGCCGCTTCAGCAAGGTGGAGACGATCTTCGGATCCACGGCCGAGCCGCCACCGGCCACCCGCCGTACGGCGCCGATGAAGTCGTCGACGTCACTGATCCGGTCCTTCAGCAGATACCCGACCCCTTCGGCCGAGTCCGACAGCAACTGCAGGGCCAAGCCGAGTTCGAGATACTGCGACAACACGAGTACGCCGACCCCCGGGTGCTGCTCGCGGATCCGCAACGCGGCCCGCATCCCTTCGTCGTTGTGGGTCGGTGGCAACCGGATGTCGAGGATCGCGACCTGCGGCGGGAAGCTCCGCACGTACTGGAGCAGATCGTCCGCGTTGTCGTACGCCGCCACCACCTCGAGCCCCGCACTACTGAGAATCCGGGTCAGGCCTTCGCGCAGCAGCACGCTGTCCTCGGCGATCGCTACTTGCATGGGAACTCCGCCTCGAGCCGGGTCCCCTGCCCGGCCGGACTCCAGATCCGCAACCGGCCACCGATCGCCTCGACCCGGTCGGCGAGTCCACGAAGACCCGTCCCACCTTCGGTGTCCGCACCGCCGACGCCATCGTCGGCGACCTCCACCACGATGGCGTCCGCCGCTTGGCTCACTCGGACCGTGGCCACGGTCGCGTTCGCGTGCTTGCCTATATTCGTAAGGCTTTCGCTGACGACGTAGTACGCCGCGACCTCGATCCGTTCGGCCAACCGCCCGTCGACGGTGACGTCGAGTTCGACCGGTACGGCGGCCTGAGCGGCAAGCGACTCGAGTGCGACCGCGAGTCCGTGACCGGTGAGCACGGCCGGATGGATGCCACGGGCAACAGCACGTAGCTCGTCGAGCGAGGCGGTGACCTCGCTCTTCGCCTGCAATAGCCGAGCTGAGGTCTCGGGGTCGTCTTTGGAGCTGCGGGCAATCAACTGAAGCTCGAGCGCCAAGGCAACAAGGCGTTGCTGGGCGCCGTCGTGCAGATTGCGTTCGAGTCGTTGCCGCTCCTTCTGACCCGCGTCGATCACTCGGGCGCGTGAGCCCTGCAACTCCTGCAGGCGGGCACGCAGTTCGACCTGGAGCCGGCTGTTCTCCAAGGCGATCCCGGCGGCCGCGGCGACGGCGTCCAGCAACTCGCGCTCGTCCTCGAGCGACCGGTCGAACTCCAGCGCGATGATCGGCTCGTGGTCGCGGTAGATGACCCGGGTCGCCCGCCCTTCCTCCGCACCGCGCAAGGTGATGGACCGGCCGTCCGGATCCGCCCAGGTGTCGTACTGCGGTAGCCAATAGGCGAGGGCCAGAGACGGATCGCGCAGGGCGCGTGCCAACGGTTCGCGGAGATCGCTGGTCGGGTGTGCACGCAGTTCCATCAGGAGAGCGCCGACGTCGGTGCGGGCCAGCCGGGCGTCGAGCAGACCCAGCAAGAAGGCGATCGGCGCGAGCCCGAGCGCGGCGAACGTGATGTTCCGGACGGCTTCGATGTGGGACCAGCCGCGCAGACCGGCGATGTACAGGACCGCGAGCATGATCAGGGCCAGGCCGAAAGCGTCCACGAGCAGCGCGACCGGGCGTCTGCGCGCGGGGACTCGCCGTACCAGTAGTAAGGCGGCGCCGGTCAGGAGCAGAGCGGCCATGACGATGAGCTGCGTCTCCTCGATCCGGCTCGCGATCGCCGACCGGGCGGTGATCACGAAGAGGTTGTCCGACGAGGATCCGAGCAGGATCTTTGCCACTTGCAGAATCACGACGTTCACGTAGCCCGCGATCACCAGCACCTGGCGAGGCCGGGTCCGCAGCTGGCCGGTCGGATAGGCGAGGAACACGTGCAGGAACATCGCGGACGGCAGCATGTCCAGCAGGTGACCGAGCGAGTGCAGAGCCGGAACCGAGGACCACTGCAAGGCGGTCAGCGCCATCACGAACGCGGTGGCGATCATCAGCGGACCGAGCCGGCTCTCCGGCCGGCGCCACCACGCGAGCGTGCCGCTGATCAGGTACGGGATGGTGATCCAGTTGAACAGGAACGCCTGCAGACCGGGCCGGACCAGTTCGTCACCCGCGACCGCGAGGGCGATCGAGCCGAGCAGAGTGCCGAACCCCAGTACGACGGCCGCCCACAGGGCCCACGGACCGGGACCGTGGACCTTGCCCACGGCCGGCACCATCACCGAGCCCCCCACGGCCGCCACCGTCCTCACGCCTCGTCCCCGTGCGACGCGGTCGTCAATACGGCGATCGCTGTGTCGATCCCCTACTCGTCAGCGTGCGCCCTCGGCCTGATCGAGGCAATGCCTCAGTCTTCCCACACCCGAACGGACGGCAGACCGCGGTGGGCGCGAGCGGTATCGGTGAGCTCTTGGATCAGGTCGGTCTTGGCGGCCGTGTAGTCGAAGCCGGACAGGCCGTCCACGGCGAGCTTGCGCTTCAGGTCGCCGTACCGCCGGACTGCGTCAGGCGTCTCGCGGAGGTGGTCGCGGAGGATGCGCTGGTTGAGCTCGTCCCAGACCTCGAACGGGAACACGTGCAGGTTGCAGCCGGCGCGGGTGTACGTCCGCCGCCCGGGCGGCCCGTCGGGCGCGAACTCGAACCCGAGCTCACGGAGTCCCGCATCCTTCCCGGCAACGCCCTCCAGCGTCACCGCCCGCGCGGCGATGTCGATCACGGGCTTGGCGACCAGCCCGGGCACCGACGTACTCCCGATGTGCTCGATCTCGGTGACCGTGTCGCCGAACACCACCCGTAGCTCGGCGGCCGTCGTCGCGAACTGCCCGGGCCAACTCTCGTCGTACTCCGCAAGAAGAACCATGGACGAGCAGGCTAGCCCGGGCACGGTTCGTCAGCTGGCGAGTGCCTTCTGGGCCTGGGCGGCGAGGGAAGCGGCGCGGTTGTCGTCGGAGAGGCCGTCGGCTATCAGTACGGCGTAGCGGAGGCGGAGGGTGTCGTCTGCGGGGAAGGGGAGTTCCTCGGAGAAGAACGGGGCCGGGCAGACGGCGGCGAAGTCCTGGGAGCGGACGAACCACTCGGGTGGGTGGCGGACATTGTCGGTCGCGTCGGCGACGATGATGGTGGAGGCGGTGTCGGTCTCGTCCTGCCTGGCCGTGAAGCCCATCCACGGTGCGTGCTGACCGCGGAGTTCGTCGCCGCCCTTGCCTTGCGGGGCGAGGATCGTGCCGTTCGTGAACGCACGCGGGCCACGCCAGAACAGGCCGCCGTACCCAGCGTTCGGCCGGCCGGCCGTGGTCGGGCTGCCGATCTGGATCGTCGCGCCGGAGACATTCGTCATCGCGGTCTCGAAGGTCAGCACCCAGCCGTCGTCCGCGAGTCGAGCGGTCACCGTTCGCGCTTCGTCGACGATGTGAGCGCCGCCCTGGGTGTGCCAGGACAGGTGGTGCGCGAATCGGACCAGGTCGTCCGCGACGTCGAGTGCGTCGACGCGGTCATGGTCCTGCGACCCGTTGTTGTCGAGCGGCTTGTAGCCGTTCTCCTTGGTGTACGTCGGTCCGCCCCAGAAGTTGTCGTGCCCGAAGTGCGGCAACGACCAGGCCATTCCCTTGTGCCACAAGTGATCCCACGGCCGGTACACGGTGACCAGATCGCCGGTCAGTGTTCGGATCGGGTGGAAGTACGGCCGCGGCGACTCGTACTGCGGATCGGTTGCTTTGTAGACATACGTGAACAACTCGCCGTCGCCGGCGGTCACCTGGATCGAGCGTCCGACCGCGTGGTTGCAGCCGAGATTCTTCGTCATGAACTCTCCCGAGTTGGTTACCTGCTCCAGGGCGCTCCGATCTCGCTGAACAACGCCAACGAGTCCGAAGCCCGGTCGATCCATTGCTCGACGTTGAGCACGACCGGATGCCGTTCGAGTCCTTCGCCCTCCCACTGCACGAGCCCGGCCGGGATCACGGCCGGCTCCTTCGCCACCCGCACCGCCTCGACGACCCGGGTGAACCCACCGGTCGCCGCGAGCGGGCAGTACAGCGGTACGCCGGGATCCGCCCGATGATCGAGCAGGTTCTCCAGCAGGTCCGCCCGTTCAAAGGCCTGTACGCCGTCAGCCGTCTCCAGGGTGTCCGTCGTATAACGCAGCACAGCGCGACCCTCGGAGCCATGCACGATCACGACCGGGTCGAGATGTTCCGACGCGCACAACGTGACCGCGATCAGAATCGTCGTACCGCGACTGGTGACGACCCGGACCGTGGACGTGTCGTCGGACTCGATCTCGTTGGCCCGGTACAGCTCAGTCTCCACCGACCGTACGTCGTTCGCACCCGGCGACCCGTCGAGCAGCAGGGCGGCCGCGGTCGAGTGCGCCAGTGGATTGGTGATCGCACCGTCGACGACCGCGACTCCGTTGAGAGTCCGTCGTCCGGCCCACGTCGCCCGCTGGAAGTACTGCGCCTTCCGCACCCACTTGCCGGTGGCACTGATGCCGCGGAGCTCGCCGAACCGACCCGCCGCGATCATCGACGCGAGCGTCAGCGTGGCCTGGGACGCCTGGGCCTGAAAGCCGACCTGACAGGCCCGACCGGTCTCCGCGACCAACGCGGACAACTGCTCGAACTCGGCCAGCGACGCCGTCGGCGGCTTCTCCAGCAGTACGTCGGCACCCGCACGCATCGCCAGCTCCGCCAGCGGTACGTGGGTCTGGATCGGCGTGCTGATGATCAGCACATCGACTTCGGTCGAAGCGATCAGCTCATCGACACCGGCGAAGACCTGCACTCCGGGCGGCAGGCCCTCGGCCGGTCGTGGATCGGCGACGGCGACGAGTTCGGCCCGGCCGGCCGCCGCGAGCCGGGTGACGTTACGGACATGGGAGGCCCCGTGGCCGTGGACACCTGCCACGGCCACGCGGGGCCCCGTCACAACCAATCAGTTGCCAGTAGCAACACTATTTGAGCTCCCCGTTGACCTCGTCGATGAAGGCCTTCGCGGCCTTGTCCGGCGTCATCCGTCCGAACAGCACCTCGGTGGTGTAGCGCTGGATGATCTTCTCCACCTGACCACCGCCGACCGGCGGAGCCGGTGACGGCTCGCCGAGGTCCTTGGAGATGTCCTGGATGAACTTCGCCGACGCGGCGTCGGCCGGCTGCAGCTTCGGCGTCACCTCGGCGCGGATCTCGGTGTTCGGCGGCACGCCCCGCTCGGCCAGCAGAACGCCACCGGCGGCGCTGCTGTTGGCGAGGTAGTTGACGAACTCGGAGGCTTCCTTCTGGTGCTTCGACCGCGAGGAGATCGACCAGAACATCGAGCCCTTGTAGTAGGAGCCGTTCACGCTCGCACTGCCCTGCGCGCTCGGGATGCGGAGCAGCTTCAGCTGCTGGCCGGACGCCTTGCTCATCGCGTTGAGCTGGTTGCTCCAGATGAAGCTCATGGCCGTCTTGCCGGTCGCCATCGCGGACTGCTCGAGCGGGGCGTTGATGTCCTGGGAGACGAACTCCGCCGACGGGATCGCCTTGCTGTCGCGCAGCTTGACCACGTAGTTGAAGAACGCCGTCGTCTGTTCCGGCGAGACGCCGAGCTTGCCGTCCTGGGTCCACAGCGACTCACCGTGCTGGCGGGCCCACAGGTTCAGCCCGGCCTCGTTGGTCCCGATGACCCCGGTGCCCCAGCTCTTGCCGTTCATCTTCGTGGTGATCTGGGCCGCGAGACTGTCGAAGTCGTCCCAGGTCCACTTGGTGTCGTCAGGGATCGCCACCCCCGCGGCCTTGAACACGGCCGGGTTCGCGACCACCGCGAACGAGTTGATCCCGGCGTTCAGCCCGTACAGGCCGCCGTCGAACTCACCGGCCTTGCGGGTGTCGTCCTCGAACTTGCCGGTGTCCAGGCCCTGCGCCTTCTTCAGGTCGAGCAAAGCGCCGCGGTCGGCGTACTCGCGCAGGTACTTCTCGTCCATCTGGATGACGTCGGGTGCGTCGTTCGCGGCGACCGTGGTGGCGAGCTTGTCCCAGTAGCCGGCCCACTCGCCGAACTCACCCTTGATCTTCACGTTCGGGTGGTCCTTCTGGTACGCCTCGATGACCTGCTGGGTCAGCTTGGTCCGGGTGTCCGATCCCCACCAGGTGAACCGGAGCGTGACGTCGCCGCCGTTCGCGGACGAGGCACCACCGGAGTCACCGCCACAGGCACTGGCGGCCAGCAGGGTGGTAGCGATCGCGACGGCGGCCAGGGCCCGCAGGCGTCGGCCTGCGGTGGGCGGGATGTGCGGCCTCATGATGTGCACCTTTCAGGGGGTTACTTGATGCCTGTGGTCGCGATGCCCTTGATCAGGAACCGCTGGCCGAGCAGGAAGGCGAGGAAGACCGGGACGAGGGAGACGACGGACATGGCGAACATCGACCCCCACGACGTACTCGCGGTGGCGTCGACGAACGATCGGAGCGCGACAGGGACGGTGTACATCTTCGGATCGGTCAGGTAGATCAGCTGGCTGAAGAAGTCGTTCCAGGTCCAGATGAAAGTGAAGATGGTAGTGGTCGCGAGGGCCGGAACCATCAACGGCAGGATCACCCGCAGGAAGATGCCACCCCGGCCGCAGCCGTCGATCCGGGCCGCCTCGTCCAGCTCCCGTGGGATGCCGCGGATGAACTGCACCATCAGGAAGACGAAGAACGCGTCGGTGGCGAGCAGCTTCGGCACGATCAGCGGCAGGAACGTGTTGATCCAGCCCGCCTGCGAGAACAGGATGTACTGCGGCACGATCACCACGTGGATCGGCAGCATGATGCTGAGCAGCATGATCGCGAACCAGAACTTCTTCGCGGTGAACTCCAGCCGCGCGAAGGCGTACGCCGCCATCGAACACGACACCAGGTTGCCCAGGATCGCGCCGAGCACCACGACCGCGGAGTTCAGCAGGTAGCGGGTGAACGGCTCCGACAGCGCGTTCCAGCCGGCCTTGTAGTTCTCGATCTGCAGGTCCTTCACCAGGATGCCCGGATCCCGGAAGATCTCGTTGCCCGGCCGCAGCGAACTGACCACCATCCAGATCACCGGGTAGAGCATCACCAAGGCCGACGCCGCCAGCACGACGTGGATCAGCACCGGACGGATCCGGGCCCAGCTGACCACGGACGTCCGCCGGGCGGCGACGGTCGTACGCAGAGTCTCAGTCGTCATAGAACACCCAGAACTTCGAGGCGAAGAAGTTCGCCGCGGTGAAGACCCCGATGATCACGAGCAGGAACCACGCCATCGCGGACGCGTAGCCCATGTCGAAATTCCCGAAGCCCCGGTCGTAGAGGTAGAGCGTGAAGAACATGGTCGAGTCCGACGGACCGCCGCTGCCCCCGGAGACGACGAACGCCTGGGTGAACGACTGGAACGCGTGGATGATCTGCAGCACCAGGTTGAAGAAGATGATCGGGGTGAGCAGCGGCAGCGTGATGCTGAAGAACCTGCGCAGTACGCCGGCTCCGTCCACCGACGCGGCCTCGTAGTACATGGTCGGGATCTGCCGCAGGCCGGCCAGGAAGATCACCATCGGCGACCCGAACGTCCAGACGTTCAGCACCACCAGCGTTCCCAGCGCCGTACTCGGGTCGGAGATCCAGCCCTTGCCGTCGATGCCGACCAGGGAGAGCACCTGGTTGAGCAGGCCCTCGGTGCCGAACACCTGGCGCCACAGGACCGCGATCGCGACACTCGAGCCGAGCAGCGACGGCAGGTAGAACACCGACCGGTAGAACGCCATCCCGCGCACGCCCCGGTCCAGTACGACGGCCAGCAGCAGCGCGATCGCGAGTTGCAGCGGCACCGAGACGAACACGTAGGTGAAGGTGACCCGGAGCGAGTTGTGCAGCCGCTCGTCGGACAGCATCCGGGTGAAGTTCTCCAGCCCGATCCACTTCGGCGCCTGGATCAGGTTGTAGTCGGTGAACGACAGGTACAGCGAGGCCAGCATCGGGCCGATCGTGATCAGGAACAGGCCGAGCAGCCACGGGGTCAGGAAGAGGTACGCGGCCAAGTTGTCTTTCTTCTGACCAGCTGTCTTCTTCTGCCGCCGGAGGCTGCCGAGCTCACCCAGCGCACTCATACGTCTTTACCTCCGGAAAGGCTCACAGCAAGCGGAAAGCGCTTGCCTTGGTCGGTCAAATTAGTACGAGAAACCGGTTTATGCAAGAGCTCGTGAGCCTGGCGGGTGACCGGATGCGGACGGATGCGAGGTGTTGACAGGACAAAGTCCCGCAGCGACAGTTCTGGGCATTCGGCAACCGTTTACCAAGGGAGTTCCTGATGCAGCGCCGCACCTTCCTGGCCGGTTCACTGACCACCGTGGCGGTGGGTGCACTACACCCGGCCGCCACCGCTCATGCTGAGGTAGCTGCTGTGGACGACGACTTCCTGACCGTGCTGACCAATGCCAACCAGGTCCAGATCCCACTGGTGCTGAGCACGTACCAGAACGCCTCCGACAGCATCCGGACGGTGGCGCGCAAGGCTCGCCGGCTCGTCTCCGGGTACGCCTGGGAGCGGTCGTCGTACCACCACGACGCGTCTTTGCTCGGGCCGCTGCAGTGGCTGGTCGAGCAGTTGGCCGCGCGGCAGCACGACGACGGTCTGTACGACGTCGGCAACCTGCACTCGCCGCCGGACAGTGCGTTCGCGATCCAGGACGTCTGCATGCTCTACGCCCTGCTCGACGGCCAGCCGAACACCGAAGCGCAGCGCGCGATCCTCGCGAAGGTGATCAAGAAGGCCGGTCCGGCGCTCGCGGCCGGCGGTGTCCACACGCCGAACCATCGCTGGGAGGTGTCCGCCGCGTTGGCCCGCGCCCATCACCTCTTCCCCGACCGCCGGTACGCCGCTCGCATCGACGACTGGCTCGACGAAGGGATCGACGCGACCCAGGACGGGATCTACAGCGAGCGGAGTTCGACGTACGCCGCCGAGGTGACGAACCCGTGCCTGCTGACCATTGCCTGGCTGCGCAACAAGCCCGACCTGCTCGACGACGTACGCCGGAACCTGGACGCGACCCTGTACCTCCTCGAGCCGAACGACGAGGTGGACACGACCGCATCCCGACGGCAGGACCAGAAGTCGGTCCGTGACGTCTGGTGGTACCTGACCCAGTTCCGCGAACTCGCCCTGCACACCAAAGACGGCCGGTTCACGACCGTTGCCAAGGGCATCGAGCAGCGCGGGACGGGCGAGCTGGGCGACTTCCTCGCCGAGGTGCTCGAGCGGCCCGAACTGGCGGGCGTCCTTCCGGCGGCGCAGCCCGCTCCTGCCGATTTCGTCCAGCACTTCCCGGCGCAGGCGTCGGCCCGGATCCGGCGAGGTACACGGACGGCGACCGTGTTCGGCGGGACCGACTTCCACGACATCCCGGTGATCTCGTCCGGGCTGTCCACCAACCCGACCTTCTTCAAGTTCCGGCAGGGTGCGGCGATCCTCGACTCGGTCCGGTTGTCGCCGCAGTTCTTCAGTACCGGCCACTTCCGCAGCGACGGGCTACGGCGTACTGGGCCGGGCGCGTTCAAGCTCGCCGACGAGGTCAAGGTGCCGTATCACCTGCCGTTGCCGAAGCGCTACCGGCGTGCGGACGGCCGGTATGCGCTCACACCGGAGGGCCGCTTCTACGCGTCGATGGACTTCCCGCACCGGCCGAAGCAGTACCGCTCGCTGCGGACCGAGGTCACGGTGGTTGAGGTCGGCAACGGATTCGATCTGACCTTCGAGCTGGATGGTGACGAGACGGCGTACGCGATCGAGCTCTGCTTCCGTCCAGGCGGGACGTTGTCCGGCGTCGAAGCGTTGGATGCCGCTGGCAACTACCAGCTGGTGTCCGGGACCGGGGCGTACACGGTCGGCTCGGACCGGATCGAGTTCGGGCCCGGCAACGGCGCCGCCCGGGTCGCGATGGATCCGGGTGAGCGATACACCTACCTCGGCGGCAGCCTCACGCCGGACGGACTGCGGGTTTACCTCACCGGTCGCGTTCCCGGTCGACAGGTCCTCACGCTTCGTACGTCCTAGAAAGTCCGTTGCGCCCAACGATGGTGCGTCTCTATCGTTGGGCGCATGGGTTCCCTGTGATCAGTGCGCATCTCTGCTCGCACTCACATCAATCACAGGAGGTGTGCGCCCGATGCGCACTGCCCATATCGCCCTTTGTGGTGTCACCAAACGCTATGCCGACCACGTCGTACTCGACCGGGTCGATCTGATCATCCGCCCCGGCGAGAAGGTGGGCGTGATCGGCGACAACGGCGCCGGCAAGTCCACCCTGCTCAAGCTGCTCGCCGGTGTCGAGGCGCCCGACAACGGTGAGGTACGGCGCATTGCTCCGGGCGGCGTCGGCCATCTCGCACAGGCCCTCGACCTGCCTGCCGAGGCGACCGTGCAGGACGCCGTCGACCTGGCCCTTGCCGACCTGCGCGAGCTCGAGGCGCAGATGCGATCCGTCGAGGTCGCCATCGCCTCGGGTCAACGACTCGAGGAACTGCTGGGCGTCTACAGCGCTCTGGTCGAACGGTACGAGGCGAGCGACGGGTACGACGCTGATGCTCGCGTGGACCTGATGCTGCACCGACTCGGACTGCCGGGGCTCGACCGCACCCGGACGCTAGGCACCCTGTCCGGTGGTGAACGGTCCCGGCTCGCACTGGCGGCGACGCTAGCTGCCCAGCCGGAGGTGCTGCTGCTCGACGAGCCCACGAACGATCTGGACGACCAGGCCGTGGAGTGGCTGGAGGAGCACCTTCGCGCCCATCGCGGCACGGTCGTCGCGGTTACTCACGACCGCGTCTTCCTGGAGCGGCTCACCAGCACGATCCTCGAGGTGGAGGAGCGGAGCGTCACCCGGTACGGCAACGGGTACGACGGATTCCTCGCGGCCAAGGCGGCCGAGCGGCGCCGACGACTCCGTGAGTACGACGAATGGCGCCAGGAGATCGCGCGTAGCCGACGACTGGTCGAGGCCAACGCGGCCAAGCTGGACGAGATTCCCCGGAAGATGGAGCTGGCGGTCTTCGCCGCCGGTCCGTTCCGGGCCCGCGGTCGAGGGCATGGCGCGATGAGCCGAATCCGCAACCTCAAGGGCCGTCTGGACCGGCTGACCGACAACCCGGTCGCGCCGCCGCCCGAGCCACTCACGTTCGTCGCGCGGCTCGAAGAGTCCGGGCAGAACTCGGACGTCGAGCTGACTGGAGTGCGCGTCGGGACCCGGCTGCACGTGGAGTCGCTGCGCATCGAGCAGGGTGAGCGTCTGTTGGTGACTGGGCCCAACGGTGCCGGGAAGACCACTCTGATGCGGGTACTCGCTGGGGAGCTCAGTCCGGATACGGGGACGGTACGACGGCCGGCCCGGGTGGGGCATCTCAATCAGGACGGTGTCAGGTGGCCTTGCGGGTTGACGCTCGTACAGGCGTTTGCGCTTGGGCGGACGGGTGAGCTGGACGACGCCGCCGAGTCGCTGCTGTCGCTCGGGCTGTTCGATACCGCCGATCTGCGTAAGCGGGTCGAGGAGCTGTCGTTCGGGCAGCGCCGGCGGATCGAGCTGGCCCGGCTGGTCACCGAGCCGGTCGATCTGCTGTTGCTGGACGAACCGACGAACCACCTGTCGCCGCTGCTGGTCGAGCAGTTGGAGGAGGCACTGGCGAGCTACCGGGGCGCGCTGGTCGTCGTCACCCATGACCGGCGGTTGCGCGAACGGTTCACCGGCAGCCACCTGGCCCTGGAGGCAGGTCAGTTGATGGTCTGCTGATCCGTATTATCACTAGGCTCTGGCTTGACCGGCTTCGTGCTGCCGAGCTACTGTCGCATGATGCCGGACAAGGCCACCCGACTGACCCAGCGCGATATCGCGCGGCTTGCGAACGTCAGCCAGACGACGGTGTCGCTGGTGCTGAACAACCGCAGCGACGCGACCGCCCGGATCCCGGCCGAGACCCGGGACCGGGTGCTGAAGGTGATCCGTGAGACCGGCTACCAGGCCGATCCGCTGGCCCGCCGGATGCTCAAACAGCGGAACCAGATCCTCGGCGTGTTCACGTACGAGTCCGTGTTCCCGAGCTCGAGTGGGGACTTCTACCACCCGTTCATGGCCGGCATCGAGGACTGCGCGGAGCAGCTCGGGTGGGATCTGCTGCTGTTCACCAGCGCGCCGGTGACGTCCGGCCGGCGACGGATCTTCCACGAGAACAACCGGCTCCGGATCGCCGACGGTTGTCTCCTGCTCGGTCGCGAGGTCCCGCGCGACGAGCTGACCCGCCTGAACGCTGAGGGCTACCCGTACGTCTCGGTCGGCCGCCGCAACGACGCCGGCGGCCCGGTCCCGTACGTCGGAGCCGACTACACCACCGCCACCCGCACCGTCGTAGAGCGAGCCCAGTCCCTAGGCCACAAGCACATCGCGTACGCCGGGCCTGGTGCCGGTGCGGAGTCGTCCGCCGACCGTATGCGGGGCTTCCGCGCGGCCGCTGGTGCACGGGCACCGCATCTTCCGGGCGGCGATCCGGGCGCATTGCTCGACGTGCTGCTCCAGCGGAAGATCACGGCCGTCTTCGTGGAGGAGCGGGCCGACGCGATCGCGCTACTCGCCACTGCCTCCGCACGTGGTGTGCAGGTTCCGGCCGACCTGTCCGTGGTCGCGCTCGGTGATGCCACTCGGCCGACCGAGAGCGATCTGGATTTCAGTGGGTTCCATGTGCCGCGGCGCGCGATGGGTTTGCGCGCGGTCGAGCTGCTGGAGTCGATCCTGAGCGGCACCCCGGCCAAGCGCCAACAACTACTTCCTTGCGAACTGACTGAGGGAATCACCCTTACTACGCCCAAAGGTGTCTGAATGCATACGGATGTTCTTGTGGTTGGCGGTGGGCTGGGTGGGGTTGCCGCGGCCCTGGCTGCGTTGCGGGCTGGTCGCTCGGTTGTCCTGACCGAGGAGTTCGACTGGATTGGCGGGCAGCTCACAAGCCAGGCCGTCCCGCCGG
Source organism: Kribbella sp. NPDC051952 (assembly GCF_040680855.1). Classification (NCBI taxonomy): domain Bacteria; kingdom Bacillati; phylum Actinomycetota; class Actinomycetes; order Propionibacteriales; family Kribbellaceae; genus Kribbella; species Kribbella sp. NPDC051952. The sequence goes on along the minus strand of NZ_JBFAXQ010000006.1, from coordinate 252,735 downwards.
ACGAGCACACCTGGGTCGAGCAGTTCGGGGTGACCGCGTCGTACCGGGCTTTGCGCGACGGGATCCGTGAGTATTACCGCCGCTTCTATCCGCTCACCGCGGCATCGCGGGCGGCGGTGCAGCTGAATCCGGGCGCCGGGTATGTGTCCAAGCTCTGCCACGAACCGCGGGTGGCGTTGGCCGTGCTGGAAGGGATGCTGGCGCCGTACCGTGCGAGCAAACGACTGCAGATCCTTCAGCCGTACGTGCCGGTCGCCGCGGATACCGACGGCGATCGAGTAACCGCGGTGACCGTGCGGCATCGAGACACGGACGATCGGGTCACCGTCACAGCGCCGTACATCCTCGATGCGACCGAGACCGGTGAGCTGCTTCCGTTGACGGGGACGGAGTACGTCACCGGCTTCGAGGCGCAGAGCCAGACCGGGGAACCGAGTGCGCCGGCCGAGGCCCAGCCGATGAACATGCAGGCCGTGTCGTACTGCTTCGTGGTCGACCATGTCGACGGTGATCACGTCGGGGACAAGCCGGCCAACTATGCGTTCTGGCGGAACTACCAGCCCCCGTTCTGGGGTGACCGGCTGCTGTCCTGGACGGCGCCGAACCCGCGGACGTTGGAGAGTTCGCGGCGGTCGTTCACACCCAACCCGGACGACGATCCGCTGGCGGTGGTTGCGGATCAGCGGCAGAGCGGCGGCGATACGAACCTCTGGACGTTCCGCCGGATCGCGGCCCGACGGCACTTCCAGCCGGGTGCGTACGACAGCGACATCTGCCTGGTGAACTGGCCGATGATCGACTACTTCGAGGGCCCGGTCATCGACGTACCCGACGCGGCCAAGCACCTCGCCGCGGCCAAGGAACTGTCGCAGTCGGTCTTCTACTGGCTCCAGACCGAGGCACCGCGACCGGACGGCGGCGCTGGGTTCCCCGGGCTGCGGTTGCGCGGTGATCTGCTCGGATCCACGGATGGTCTGGCCCAGGCGCCGTACATCCGGGAGTCCCGGCGGATCAAGGCGGAGTACACGATCGTCGAGCAGGACCTCTCGGTCGCGGTGCGCGGCGAACGGGGTGCGGTCGAGTACGACGACACCGTCGGCGTCGGCATGTATCGCATCGACCTGCACCCGTCCACGGGTGGGGACAACTACATCGACGTGGCCAGCAGCCCGTTCCGCATCCCCCTCGGGGCGCTGATCCCGCAACGGGTCGAGAACCTACTGCCGGCCGGCAAGAACCTTGGCACCACCCACATCACCAACGGCTGCTACCGCCTGCACCCGATCGAATGGAACATCGGCGAAGCCGCGGGCCTCCTTGCCGCGTTCTGCCTGGACCACGACGCCACCCCTCGAGCAGTCCGCAACACCCCCGGCCTGCTCGCCGACTTCCAGTCCCGCCTGACCTCCGACGGCATCGAACTGACCTGGCCCGACGTCACCGGCTACTAGTGTCCCGTCAAGCTACATCGCTTACGGGACACTGGCGTTGAACCACCATGGAAAGATAGGTGGGTGAGTTTCCATGCGGCTGTGTTCATCGCGGTGAGTCTTGACGGGTTCATTGCCCGCGCCGACGGTTCGATCGACTGGCTCACCGAGCGCGGGGAGCAGGCGGGCGACACCGGGTACGACGAGTTCATGGCGTCCATCGACACCGTCGTACTGGGCCGCAAGACCTACGAGACCGTGCTCGCCTTCGACTTCTGGCCGTACGACGGCAAGCAGGTGGAGGTGCTCAGCACCACCCTCGCCCCGGACGCCGACGAGCGCGTCATTGTGCACCGGACCCTCGAAGGCTTGGTCGAGACGCTCAACGACCGCGGCGCCCAGCGCGTCTACACCGACGGCGGCAGCGTCATCCAAACCTTCCTCCGCGCCGGCCTCCTGAACGAACTGACCATCACCACGGCCCCCGTCCTCCTCGGCACCGGCATCCCCCTCTTCGGCCCCCTCGAAGCCGACATCCCCCTGACCCACAACGCCACCCGGACCCTGAAGGCCGGCTTCACCCAATCCGACTACACCATCCACCGCTAGTTGCCGCGTGCCACCTTTGAGGTCAGGTGGCCGGAGCTAGGGCAGGATGTGGGCATGGATGAGGACGAGGACTTTCTGCTCGAGCGGCCGGAGCTCGTGGAGGCTGAGGCCGAGCGGTTCGGGCAGGAGGTCAGGGATGCCGCGTCCGATCCGGCGAATCAGCAGGAGTGGATCCGTCAGTCCAACCTGATCTACGGCGGGTTGGCGGCCGCTGGTCTGGTGGTGGTGCAGCCGTTCCTGACCGAGGACTCGCTGGATCTGTCGGCGACGATCTGCGTTGTCGCGTTCGCCGTCTCGATCCCGTTGCTCGCCGCGCTTCTCGTACTGAACCGGCAAGAGGAGTTCCGGCGCCGAACGACCAGATCACGGTCGGTCGCGGTGGCGAAGGCAGTCGCCCAAGGCGCGGCGTTCGCCGGCATCACGGCCGCCTTCTGGCACATCTCGATGCTCGCGGGGATCGTGTTCCTGGCGGTCGGGTGTATCGCGGTCGGCGTGCACTCCTCGGGCTACACGCAGCTGGAGTACGGCTCGAAGTTCCGCCCGCGATTCCCCTCCCGCAAGGCTCCCTAGGCCCCGAGCACTACTTGGCGACCCGGTAGCGCAGGTGCGTCGCCGCCCCCGCGAGCGGCTTTCCCTCCGGGATCAGCTCGGCCTGCACCCCGTCGAACAACCGCGTGCCCGACCCCATCAACCGGGGCACGAGGTGGATCCAGACCACGTCGAGAAGGCCCGCCTTGAGCAGGCTCTGGGCGAGTTCGGCACCCAGTACGACCACGTCCTTGTCCCCCGCTGCCTCCTTGGCCCGCCGGACCGCGGACTCGAGCCCGTCGAAGTAGAACGTCCCACCGTTGTCGGCCAGGAGGTCGTCCCGCGTCTCGTGAGTGACCACGAAGCTCGCCATGTTGGGCCACGGCGTACCGCCCCACGGCGCCGTGCCGAGTTCGAACGTACGCCGTCCGACGATCGCGGACCCCACCATCGCGTCCAGCTCCTTGCGGACGCCGGCGTCGAGCTCACCCTCCGGCCCCTCCCCGGAGAAGGCCCATTCGTGCAACCCTTCCCCGCCGTCGCCCATCGGCTCCTCGGGCCGCGGGTTCGGGCCGGCCGAGAACCCGTCCAGCGACACCGACACATCCAGAATCAGCTTGCTCATCACGCTCTTCCTTTCAACGGTTGGCCTCGACTGTGGCCGGGGCACCGAGAGCGGGCGATACTTTTAGCCTGACCTAAAAGCCCAGCTGGGAGGCGCCTTGATCGAGTGGCGGCTACGACCCGAGGACGTGGCCCGGATCAGGTTCGCCTTCTCACCGCTGATGGAGCTGACGTTCAGTACGGTCGCACTCCGGGCACCCGGCGAGCACTCGCTGCACCTGCCCTGGGCGCGCGCGACCCGGTCCAGGGTGGCCGAGCTCGACCTGACCGAGGTGTTCGCGCTCGCACCGGTCCGCGGGTTCATCGCCGACTTCATCTCGTTCACGCCGACCGAGCCACAGCCCGATATCAACACCGAGCTCGACAAGATCCGGCGTACCGATCCGCAGCGGGTCATCACCGACATCGCCGAAGAAGTGCCGAACATGCCCGAGGAGGTGGCGGACCGGATCCGTTCGGACCCGGCGGCTGCGATCAATCGCATCGCCGACACACTCGCGGCGTACTGGGAGGTGGCGCTGGCCGAGCACTGGCCCAGGATCCTGCGACTGCTCGAGGCGGACGTGCTCTGGCGTTCGCAACGACTCGCGGCCGGCGGCCTGCAGGCGCTGTTCGACGACCTGCACGAGACCGTCACCCTCGACGGGAACCGGTTGACCGTCGCGGAACCCTTCGACTGGTCAGGGGAACTGTCGGGCACCGGGCTGACCCTGGTGCCGTTCGCGATGGGATGGCCGTGGGTGCGGACGATGACCGGCCGCGTGAAGCCCGGTTTCCCGGGCGAGCGGTACCAGCCGATGATCGCCTACCCGGTCCGCGGCGTCGCCACCCTGTGGGAAACCACCCCACCACCCCCACCCGACGCGTTGGCCGCCCTGATCGGCCGAACCCGCGCCACCATCCTCACCACACTCGCCGAACCCGCGACCACCACAGCCCTGGCCCGCCGCCTCCAACTAACCCCTGGCGCCATCAGCCAACATCTCTCGATCCTCACCGCCAGCGGCCTCTTGTCCCGAACCCGAGTAGCCGGCACGGTTCTCTACCGCAGGACTACCCGAGGCGACTCCCTGACCGAATGACCAACGGCCGCTAACGGTCGAGGTTGCCGCGGTCCTTGGTGAGGTCCTTGCCTGCGGACCAGGCGACGCGGGGGTCCTCCGCCGTGACCTGCTTCTGAGCAGCCGGCGCGGTCGGATTCAGACCGGCTTTGAAGTGCTTCTCCAGGTCCTTCGCGGCGCGGGTGGCTCGATCGGCCTCCGCTTCGGCGGGACCGGCGTTGGGGAGGGTGGCAGGCACTTGCTTCAGGTCGTTCTTCACGGTGTCGCCGACCCGGTCGATCAAGGCCGAGGTCGTCTGCCGATCCTCGAAGCCGACCGAGGCGCCGCGCAACTTCTGGAGGGAGTTCGCAGCGTTCTGGAGCTCCGCGATGGCCGGCTCGACCGCGTTCTTCGTGACGTTGACCGTCGCCTCGAGCTTCGTGAGCCGTTCCCCGAGCGACTTCGCCGTCACCGGCGGCTTGGACTCAGTCTGCTCATCAGACTCCCGCTGTACGGCGGCTTTCCGGGCGGTCTCCGCGGCCTCGAGGGTCTCGAGTTCCTGGAGAAAGCCCTTCGCGTGCGCCAGCGGGCCGTTCGCCCGGCTCATCAGCTCATGGACTTCGGTGAGCGCATCTTGGGCATATCCGAGTTGGCGGTGGATCTCATCGCCGTACGACTGAGCATCGAGCAGGTGCGTCCGCGGGGAGTCAGAGGATCGCATCCGCCGCGCCTGATCCGGCAGCTCGGCCAGATCCCTGCGGATCTTGCTGAGGTGGCCGTCGACCGCTCGGGTCCGATCCGCGGCGGTACGCAACGAGTTGCGGACCATCTCCATCGCGTTGGCGGTCTTCTCCGCCAGCGCGTGCGCCTGCTTCTCGAACGTCTGCTCCGGAGCGGCCTCGCTCATCGTTTCGCCTGACCGGGCGAGTCATCGGTGGACTGCCCACCGGCCAGCAGATCGTCGGCGGCCAGCGCGTCGAGGATCATGTCGCTGACGCCCCGGAGATGGTCCTGCGCCGCCTGGACGTTCGACCGCGCTTCGTCCAACGCATCCGGCTGATCCGGCACGACGCACTCCCTTTCCGCTGAGGACTCTCCAGCAGGCTAACCCATCCGTTGCCTCAGGCCCCCAGGCAGTCAGCGCAGTGCGGCCTCGGGGAGGGTTCGTCCGTACGACGTCATCACGCCGGCGTTGATGCGCTGGCGCATGACCGGGAAATCGTCGATCAACTGCAGCGCCTCGGGGAGCGCCCTGGTCAGGTACATCGACACGCCCATCACCCAACGGCCGCTGGTTTCCTTGGCTTCGAAACGGACGACTGTCTTGCCGATCCGGACCCGGTGATACGGCAACGCCTCGTGGTTGTAGATACCCGCCGCGCGCGACGATTCGGTGAAGCCTTTCTGCAGCAGCGCGGACCTGATCGCCTCCGCCGTCTCCGCCCGTACCTGGTCCGCACTGACCGAATCCGAGGCGCGACTACCGAACTCACGATCGGCCGACGACTCGGGCTGAGCGACGACCTCGGTGAGGTGCATGACGGCTCGTAGCTCCTCGGCTTGTGGAGCGGGTGAGAAGAATGCCTTTGCATACTTGGCCAAATCCGGATGATCGCCCGATTGCAACGACGCCAGCGGATCGCTGTCCTCGGCATAGACGGCGTCCGTGAGGTCCTGGTACTCAGCCGGCCACCGCAGCTGAAGCCCAACCAGGCCTGCGATCAGTCGAGGGTACGTCGTGATCCCGCGGGTCCCCGCGATCCTGAGCAACAGCAGGAACGAGTTGATGAATCGCTTGACCTGCCGTGGATTCGCCGCCAGTCCGAGCGTCGCGACATCGAACGCGATCCGGCTGAACTCATCGGGCAGCGAACCCTCCGGCGGTGCCCATCCGGGCACGAGGTCGTGCAGGAACAGGTCTTCCTGGATGTCCAGCCGCGGCACCCGGAACGGGACCTGGACCATCTTCTCGATGAACACATGCCCGGACGCGTGCGGATACTTCGCGGTGACGGCACGGACGAGTACGTCGTAGTCCAACGCCAGTACGAAAACGAATCCCGGCACGTCGAGCACGAGGTTGATCGCCTCGAGCAACGACACCACTTTGTCCGGCGAGCAACGGTCCAGGTCGTCCACGAGGACGACGATGCGACGGTTGCCGAGGGCTTCGGCGATCGCCTTCAAGTCTTGGTACGGGCGCACGTACGCCGAATCGAGCGCATCCGTATACCGCTTGTCGGGCGTATCGGCGGGCGCCGCCGCGAAGGCCGCACCAGGATCCAGCTTCACCGGCCCGATGCTGATCGTCACGCTCCGGACCACGGACGTCAGCGCCGACCGCACCTTCTCGGTCAGCTTCGTGTCGGAGAGCTCAGGCGTCGCGTTGTAGATCGCGTTCAGCATCGGTACGACGATGTGGTCCGCCCGCTCGTACCGCCAGGCGTCGAACATCACCGTCAGCACGCCCGGATCCTTGGCCAACTCGGCCCGGATCGCGTTCAGCAGCGAGGATTTCCCACTCCCCCACGACCCATAGATCCCCACCGTGAACTGCGGCGGCGACCCACCCCGAACCGCAGCAGCAATGGCCTCCGCATAAGCCTCGAACCCCATGGCAGGCCGCTCACTAGGCGTATCCGCCACCACCGGCAACAACTCACCCGCCACACCAACCCCCATCCCCCACCCCATTCTGCCGCTCCCCCAACCCCAGGGGAACACCCCGGGGCCGCGGGAGAGCTCGTGGTCTAGCGGGGGTTCAGGAGGCGGGCGGCGGCTTCGGTGGCCCAGTAGGTGAGGATTGTGTCGGCGCCGGCTCGGCGGATCGACGTGAGGGTTTCGAGGATGGCCTTGTCGCGGTCGATCCAGCCGTTGGCGGCGGCGGCTTCGACCATCGCGTACTCGCCGGAGATGTTGTACGCGGCAACGGGCAGGTTCACGTGGTCGCGGACCTGCCGGATGATGTCGAGGTAGGCCAGCGCCGGCTTCACCATCACGATGTCGGCGCCCTCGGCGATGTCGAGGTCGACCTCGCGGATCGCGTCGCGGGCGTTCGCGCCGTCCTGCTGGTAGGTCTTGCGGTCACCGGTCAGCGACGAGTCCACGGCCTCACGGAACGGGCCGAAGAACGCCGACGCGTACTTCACGGCGTACGCCAGGATCACCGTGTCCACGAACCCGGCCGCGTCCAGCGCCGTACGAATCGCGCCGACCTGGCCGTCCATCATCCCGGACGGCCCGACCACATGCGCACCGGCGGACGCCTGCGCGACACCCATCTGCGCGTACAGCGGAAGCGTCGCGTCGTTGTCCACCCGGCCGGCAGAGTCCAGTACGCCGCAATGCCCGTGCGACGTGAACTCGTCGAGGCAGGTGTCCGCCATCACCAGCAGCGAGTCACCCGCCTCCGAGACGGCGTCCTGGATCGCGACGTTCAAAATGCCGGCAGGGTCGATCGCACCCGAGCCGACCTCGTCCTTCTCAGCAGGGATGCCGAACAGCATGACCCCACCGAGCCCGAGCTGAGCGGCCTCATGAACCGCCTTCCGCGCGGTGTCACGAGTGTGCTGTACGACGCCCGGCATCGACTTGATCGCGATCGGCTCGCGGGCGTCCTCCCGGATGAACATCGGCAGGATCAGCTGCCGCGGCTCCAGCGTGGTCTCCGCGACCAGCCTGCGCACCGCCGCCGACGACCGGAGCCGCCGCGGCCTGACCTCTGGAAATCCGGGCACCTGAATCAGCTCTTCCGACGAGATCCCGAGCGGCGCTCGGACGGACGGGTGACCGGTTCACCGGCCTCGACCATGGTGTCACGCCGGTCCGCACCGAACCGGGCGAGTGCGTCGGCCAGCTCCTCGGCGGACGGCGACTCGGCCATCGCGTCGACGCGCAGTCCGTGCTCCTCGGCCGTCTTCAGCGTCGCCGGACCGATCACCGCGATCACGGTCGACGCGTGCGGCTTGCCGGCGATACCGACCAGGTTCCGGACCGTCGACGACGAGGTGAACACGACCGCGTCGAACTTGCCGGACTTGATCGCCTCGCGGGTGGGCGCCGGCGGCGGCGCGGCGCGCACGGTCCGGTACGCCGTGACGTCGTCGACCTCCCAGCCGAGATCGGTCAGACCCGCGACGAGAGTCTCGGTGGCGATGTCCGCCCGCGGCAGGAAGACCCGGTTGATCGGGTCCAGCACCTCGTCGAACGGCGGCCAGTCCTCGACCAGCCCGGCGGCGGACTGCTCACCGGACGGGACCAGGTCCGGGCGGATGCCCCAGGCACCGATGGCCTCGGCGGTCTTGTCGCCGACCGCGGCGATCTTCAGCCCGGAGAACGCCCGCGCGTCCAAGCCGTACTCGTCGAACTTCTCCCGGACCGCCTTCACCGCGTTGACCGAGGTGAACGCGACCCACTCGTACCGGCCCTCGACGAGACCGCGGATCGCCTTGTCCATCTGCTGCGGGTTGCGCGGCGGCTCGACCGAGATGGTCGGGACCTCTTCCGGCATCGCGCCGTACCGACGCAGGCGGTCCATCAGCGGCCCGGCCTGGTCCTTCGTGCGCGGCACCAGGATGCGCCATCCGAACAGCGGCTTGGTCTCGAACCAGGACAGCGCCTCGCGCTGCTCGACCACGGCGCCGACCACGATCAGGGCCTCGCCGGTGACCTTGGCCGCGCGCAGATCCGCGAAGATCGTCTCGAGGGTCCCGACCACGCTCGTCTGGGCCGTCGTCGTACCACCAACGGTGGCAGCGACCGGCGTCGAGGCGTCGAAGCCGGCCTCGACCAGCGCGGCGACGGTGTCCTTGAGGACCTCGGTCGCGTTCAGCAGCACCAGCGTCTGCTTCGGGTGCAACCGGGTCAGATCGAGCTTGGCCTCGGCCAGGTCGACCACGGTGACCTCACGGTCGCCCTTCATGGTCAGCGGGATCCCGGCGTACGTCGGAACCGCCGACACCTCGCTGACACCCGGGACGACGTTGAACCCGATGCCGGCCTTCTTGCACGCGGCCGCCTCCTCGGCGCCGCTGGAGAAGGTGAACGGGTCACCGGTCAGCAGGCGTACGACGTTCGCCGCGGACTTGGCCGTCTTCACGACCAGCCGGGCCCGGGCCGCGACCTTCAGCGCCCGGCTGCCCTCGGCACCGGAACCGTCGATCACCTCGACGCCCGGTTTGCAGTACGTCAGGAACGCATCGTGCTCGGGGCCCTCGACGACGACCGCGTCGGCGTTCGAGAGTACGTCGCGACCGGCCAGCGTCAGCAGGGCCGGATCACCGGGACCGACGCCGACGAAGGTCACGTGGCCGAGTGGCCTGGTCTGTTTGGCTGTGCTCGTGGTGGCCGCCGCCTTCGCCGGCACATTCTGAGGTGTCGTGGATGCCGCGGTGGCTGTCTTAGCGCTGCTCACGTCTGCCTTCGCCCTCGTCCTCGTCCTACTGCTCGTCTTGTGCTCGTGCGCCGCATCGTGGGCCGCCGTCGTTCCCCGTACCGGTGTCATGTCCGCTCCAGCAACTCGTTCGCCAGCGCTTTGCCCAGGGACACCGGGTCGTCCACCGGCCCGTTCGCGGAGAGCCGCCGTACGCCGTCGTCCTGGCCGAGCGCGCCCCGGAGCCAGAGCTCGGGGCCGTCCTCACCGTCGACCACCTCGGCGAGTGCTCCGACCGGAGCCGTGCACCCCGCCTCGAGGGTGGCCATCAGTTGCCGTTCCGCTGTCACCGCCGCGCGCGTGGCCGGGTCGTCCAGCTGGGCCAGGGCGGCCAGTACCTCGGTGTCGTCCGCGCGGCACTCGATGCCCAGGGCACCTTGTCCCGGCGCGGGCAGGACCTGGATCGGATCCAGGGTCTCGGTCACCTCGGCGAGCCGTCCCAACCGGGACAACCCTGCCCTTGCCAGCACCACCGCGTCCAATTTGCCCTCGGCCACCATCGAGATCCTGGTGTCCACGTTGCCGCGGATTCCGGTGCATTCCAGGCCCAGGCCGAGCGCGTCGAGCTGAGCCACCCGGCGGGCCGAGCCGGTGCCGACCAGGGCACCGGTCTGCAGCTCGCCCAGCGTCAGCCCGTCGCGGGCGACCAGGACGTCGCGCGGGTCCTCGCGGACCGGGATGGCGCCGATGGACAGGCCGTCGATCGGTGCCGTCGGCAAGTCTTTGAGCGAGTGCACGGCGATGTCGATCTCGTTGGACAGCAAGGCGTCGCGCAGCGCGCTGACGAAGATGCCGGTGCCACCGATCTGCTCGACCGGGGCCCTGTTCACGTCGCCGGTCGTGGTGATCAGGACAAGCTCGACCTCGTGACCGAGCTTCCGCAGGTCCTCCGCGACCAGCGTAGCCTGCGCGGTCGCCAGTGCGGACCGCCGCGTTCCGAGCCGGATCATGCCTGCTCACCCCCGCTCGCCTTGGGTGTAGTCACGGCATCCACGGTCGCCTGATCCAGCGCGAACAGCTGCCTGAGTGCATCGGCGTACGTCGGTCCGCCCGGGTCGGCCGCGAGCTCCTTCACCCGGACCGTCGGATTGTGCAGGACCTTGTCGACCACGCGCTGGATGGTCCGCGCGACCTCGTGCCGCTGGGTCTCGTCCAGTCCGGGCAGCCGGCGCTCGAGCCGGGCCAGCTCGGAGTCGACCAGCTCGGTCGCCATCGCCCGCAGCGCGACCACGGTCGGCGCGACCGAGGCCGCCCGCCGGGTGGCCTCGAACGAACCCGTCTCCTCGCCGACGATCCGGCGTACCTCGTCGATGTCGTGCTCGCTGCCGCCGGCCGTCCCGGCCAGGTCGGCGAGGGTGACCAGCGTGACGCCGGCGACCCGGGCCGCCTCGGGGGCAACATCCCGCGGCAGGGCAACGTCCAGAACGCCGAACGGTCGCCCGTCCGCCGCGTTCCGGATCATCTCCTCGGTCAGTACGACGCCGCGCGCGCCGGTGCAGGACACGACCAGATCCGCGTCGGCCAAGGCCTCCGGGACGGCCGCGAGCTGGATCGCGGTAGCGCCGACCCGATCGGCCAGCGCGACCGCGCGCTCATAGTTGCGGTTGGCAATGGTCACGCTCTTCGCGCCGCCGTTGAGCAGCGTCTGCGCGGCCAGTGAAGCCATCGATCCGGCGCCGACGACCAGCGCGCGGCGGCCTTCGAACCCGCCGACCGCCTCGAGTCCGGCCGAGACGACCGAGCGTCCGGCGGAGTCGATGCCGGTCTCGGCGCGAGCCCGCTTGCCGACCCGCAACGCGTGCTGGAACAGGGCATTGAGGTCGGTGCCGATGGTCTCCAGGTCCTGCCCGAAGCGCAGCGACTCCTTCACCTGACCGAGGACCTGGCTCTCGCCGACGATCATCGAGTCGAGTCCGACCGCGACCTGGAACAGGTGCGCGACGGCACCTTCCTCGAAGTGCACGTAGAGGTGCTCGGCCAGGTCCAGCAGCGGTACGCCGGTGATGTCGGCGAGGATCGCGGTGACCTCGTCCATACCGGCGTGGAACCGGTCGACGGTCGCGTAGACCTCGGTCCGGTTGCAGGTCGCGAGGACGGCGGACTCCGCGACGGCCGGGGACTGCTTGACGGTCAGTGCCAGCTTGGTCGCCGCGTCCGGGTCGAGCGCCACGCGCTCGAGGACGTTGATGTCCGCCGAGCGGTGCGAGATGCCGACGACCAGGTAACTCATGCGCCGACACCCCCGCCAACACTGGGCAGATCGGTCAGACCGTTCATCGCTGGTAGTTCGGGCACCTGGGGGAGCGCCGCCTCTCCGGACTTTCGTTGTTCGTGGTACGCCAGGATCTGCAACTCGATCGAGAGGTCCACCTTGCGGATGTCGACGCCGTCGGGCACGGAGAGCACGACCGGCGCGAAGTTCAGGATGCTGGTCACCCCGGCGGCGACCAGCCGGTCGCACACCTCCTGGGCCGGACCGGCGGGAGTGGTGATGACCCCGATCGAGACGCGGTCGGTCTCGACGATGTCCTCGAGCTCGGCGAAGTCGCGGACCTCCATGTCGCCGATCCGCTCGCCGACCAGGTTCGGGTCGGCGTCGAGCAGGGCGACGATGCGGAATCCGCGGGTCCCGAAGCCGGAGTAGTTCGCCAGCGCGTGACCCAGGTTTCCGATCCCGACGATGACCACGGCCCAGTCCTGGGTGACGCCGATCTCGCGGGCGATCTGGTAGCGCAGGTACTCCACGTCGTACCCGACCCCGCGGGTGCCGTAGGAGCCCAGGTAGGACAGGTCCTTGCGGAGCTTGGCCGAGTTGACGCCGGCCGCGGTCGCCAGATCCTCGCTCGACGCGGTGGCGATACCACTGTCCGACAGCGCGGTCAGGGCCCGCAGATAGACCGGCAAGCGCGCGACAGTCGCCTCGGGAATCCCGCGTTCGGTTCTCGTCGGCGGGCCGGGGCGACGGCTGCTGGCACGCGTCACAATTCTCCTGGGAACGGTAGTTCAAGCCGCGGTCTGACGGCCGGCGACCGTTCTTACTCTAGGAGCTTGTGAACGTGAGAACAAAATCGGTAAGAGTGACGTGGGAGACATCCCACTACCCGGACAGTGCCTTTCGGAGCCGTACGGGGTCGACACGCCAGAAGTCGTGCTGCTTGCCGTCGACGAAAGTGACCGGGATCTGTTCGCCGTACTCCGTGAACAGCCGGTCATCCTGCGTGATGTCGACCTCGGTCCACCCCACCGACAGCTCGGCGCAGACCTGCTCGACGATCGTCCGGGCGTCGTCGCAGAGGTGACAGCCGGGTTTGCTGTACAGCGTGACGCGGCTCATCGGGGTGCCTCCCGCAGCCTGCCCTTCGCGACCTTGCCGGTGACCGAGTGCGGCAGGTGGTCCACCACCTCGATCTCGGCCGGGCACTTGAACCGGGCCAACCGGGACCCGGCGTACTCCCGGACCTCGCCCGGGTCGACGGTCTGATCCGGCTGCGGTACGACGAACGCCTTCACGGCCTCGCCCGTCTCCTCGGACGGTACGCCGATAACGGCAGCCTCCCGTACGCCGGGAGCACCGACGAGCACCTCCTCGACCTCGCTGGGGAAGACGTTGAAGCCGGACACGATGATCAGCTCGCGCAACCGGTCGACCAGGAACAGATCGCCTTCCGGGTCGAGGTAGCCGACGTCGCCGGTGCGGTACCAGCCCTCCTCGTCCGGGCCTTCCACACCGTCCGGCCAGTAACCGGAGAACAGGTTGCCGCCGCGGATCAGGATCTCGCCGGGGTCGTCGCCCTCGACGTCCTCACCCTGCTCGTCCGCGATCCGGAGCTCGACGTTCGGCAGCGGGCGGCCGACCGAACCGGGCTTCGGCTCGCTCTCGCCCAACGTCGTGGTGACGCCCGGGGAAGCCTCGGTCAGGCCGTACCCCTGGTGCACGAAGAGGCCGCTGGCCAGCTCGAAGCGAACCGCGAGCGCGGGATCCAGGGTCGACGCCCCGGTCAGGACGACCTTGACCGACTGCAGCGCGTCGCGCAGCTCCGGGCTGGCCACGAGCGCGTGCAGCGCCGGCGGTGCGAGCGGCAACCGCGTCACGCCGTGCTTCCGGATCAGGTCGAAGGTGTGAGCCGGCTCGAACCGCTGATCGATGACGAGGGCCGCGCCGGTCTTCACCGCCCAGCCGAGGACGGCGTTCAGACCGAACGCGTGGAACATCGGAAGGACGCCGAGTACGACGTCCTCCGGTCCCATCCGGTCCTCGCCGAGCTCGGAGAGGTTCTTCACGTTCGACGCCAGAGCACGATGACTCAACATCGCGGCGCGCGGATCGCCACTCGTCCCCGACGTGTACAGCAGCACGGCGAGGGTCTCCGGGTCGATCGACGGAAGTAACGGAGCGTTACCTTCGAGCTCGTCCGGTGCGACCGCTCGCACGCTCTCGACACGCTCCGCGAGGTCTGCGGTGACGACCGCGAGCCGGGCTCCGGAGTGCGTCACGACGTTCGCGATCTCGGGTTTGGTGAGCCCGGTGTTCAGCGGCACGGCAACGAGGCCGGCGCGGAGAATCCCCAGGTAGGACGTGACAAATTCGATGCTGTTGGCAACCAGCAGCACCACTCGGTACCCCGGCACCAGACCGGCCGCGGCGAACCCCTGCGCGGTCCGGTCGACGGCCTGGTCGAGCTCGCTCCAGGACAGCCGCCGATCCCCGTCGACCAGCGCGAGACGTTCGCCGTGACGTTGCGCTGTGTCACGAAGAATGTCCGCGAAATTGAAGTTCACCAGGTGAGTCTGTCATGCGGCCCGGGGCGTTCTTTCCCGACCGGCTGGTCGGAACGGTTGCAGCAGAGCGTGACGGGATATATACAAGTGACCTTGTGGGCGACATCTGCTGAACCTCACACTGCAGAACCGTCCGCATGGGGAGACCATGCGCGAGAACCCCGACAGCAGGCTGCGCCGTACACCGGCCGCGGTCCGCTGGCGCATTCGTGACGATCGATGACCGGACGGAAGGACGGCGCGCCTCGCGCTGTTGACAGCGAGTGCTTCTCACGTAACGCTCGGTGCTGTCTCAGCAGCTGTGGCCAAGCGCGGATGTGTCAGACGACGGGTCATTTGAACGGGGAGAGATCTTGACGACGCCGGAGCCAAGCCCGGACGGGATGAGACGTGCAGAGCTCGTCGATCGCGCCCAGGCCGGGGACGTCGGTGCCTTCGGTGAGCTGTACGACGAGTACTCGCTCACCGTCTATCGCTACATCTACGCGCGGGTGTCGTCATCGGCACTCGCGGAGGACCTGACCAGTGAAACCTTCGTCCGGGCGCTGCGTGCGCTGGACTCGTTCCGCTGGCAGGGCCGGGACTTCGGCGCCTGGCTGGTGACGATCGCCCGGAACCTGATCACCGACCACTACAAATCCGGCCGGGTCCGGCTGGAAGTGGTCACGGACGAGATCGAGACGCACGACCGGCAGACCGAGGGGCCGGAGGTCGACGTACTGGCCGCCGCCACCGCCGAGGTGCTGCGGGACGCCGTCGCGGGCTTGCCCGACGAACAACGCGACTGTCTGACGATGCGGTTCTTCGCAGGGTTGTCGATCGCGGAAACGGCCAAGGCGCTGGAGAAATCCGAAGGCGCCGTCAAGCAACTGCAACTGAGGGCCGTACGGCACTTGGCGAAGGTTATCCCCAAGGACTTGAGGTGAGGCGGATGACAACGAATGTCTTTCGTAACCCGTCAGGGAGTTTCCTCGTTTGCCTGGTGAGGACCTGTCGGTGACCCCGACTGGACCATTGAGGAGAACGAGAATCCATGAGTGACCTACACAGGGCTCGAGCGCGCGCGGAGCAATTCGCGCACGCCGTCGATCACGGGCCCCGTCACTCTTCGCGACACAGCGATGACCCGGAGCTTGTGGAGGCTGTAGAACTCGTCGGACGGCTGAGGACCGCCGGCGCAGTTGCACCGCGTCCGGAGTTCAGCGCCGAACTACGGCACCGTCTGCTCGAACAGGCGGCCGCCCGCGCGGCGACGACGACTCCGATGGTGGTGCGCAGCACCCCAGACAGCTCCGACGACCCGCCGGGTGGCGAGGACGTCGACGCGTCCGTGACAGATATCCGCCATCGTCACGGCCGGCGCATCCGGCTCGTGGCCAGTACCGCCGCGCTGGTCCTGCTCGGAGGTGGCATCGGTTCTGCCGCCGCCGCTCAACAGGCCATGCCCGGCGACACGCTGTACGGGATGAAGCGCAGCATCGAGAACGTTTCGACCAATGTGAGCGTCGGCGACGACTCTCGCGGCCGGCGCGATCTCGAGCATGCGATGACCCGACTGTCCGAGGTCCAGCAACTCGCCGACTCCGGCGGCAGTGTTGGCACCATCAACAGCACTCTCGACGACTTCTCGGCACAGGCCCGCAAGGGTGTGTCCCGACTGGTCGCGTCGTACCAGCAGGACGGCGACCAGACGTCGATCACGGCGATCACGGGCTTCATCACCAGCGCCCGCCAGGCCCTTGGTGAGCTCGCGCCGAAGCTCCCACCGGAGTCGCTGAAGTACGCCGTGGAGGCACTGGCGACGATCGAGGACCTGGCCAAGCACACCACGGTCGCCTGCCCGAAGTGCGATGCACCGAAGCCGGCCAAGGGTGGTACCCAGCCGAACCGTCCGGCTCCGACCACGGAGCCGAGCGACTCGGGCAACGGCAATCCGACGACAAAGCCGTCGACGGCGCCGACGCCTGGTGTTTCCACCACGGTGGTGCCGACCACGGCACCGTCCAAGATTCCGAACACCACGATCCTGGAGCAGTCCAACACGCCCCAGCCATCACTGAAGACCCCGCCGAAACCATCTTCGTCGTCTCACTCGCCGACGACGACCCCGACGGTGATCCCTTCACTTCCACCCAGCGGCACCCCGTCGTGGCCGTGGCCGTTCCCGTCCCTGGGACTGCCCTCGACCCCGATCATCAACATCCCAGGAGTCCTGGAGACCCTCTTGCCCCCATGGAAGTAGCTCGCCAAGACCACTGACATCAGAAGCCCGGCACACCAGGTGGTGTGCCGGGCTTTCTGTCGTCCGGACATTCGAGGGGATACCCCCTCGAGTCGCGGGTTCTCTACCCGCATACCAGCCGAGAACCCATCACCGGAGTCGATATCCCCTCGAATGCCGCGCGCGGTGGGGCCGGCGAAGGCGTGGGGTGGGGTCAGAAGAAGACGCCGCGGCGTTGCATCAGGAGGGTGTAGAGGGTCTGCTGGATGGTTTCGCGGACCTGGTCGGTGACGTTGAAGACCAGCATCGGGTCGTCGGCGGCACCCTCGGGGAACTCGTCGGTGCGGATCGGCTCGCCGAACTCGATCAGCCACTTCGACGGCAGCGGGATCAGGCCGAGCGGCCCGAGCAGGGGGAAGAACGGTGTGATCGGGATATAAGGAACACCGAGCAGCCGGGCCAGCGAGGCGATGTTGCCGACGAGCGGATAGATCTCCTCGGCCCCGACGATCGAGCACGGAACGATCGGTACGCCGGTCCGCATCGCAGCGCTCACGAATCCGCCCCGCCCGAACCGCTGCAGCTTGTACCGCTCGGCGAACGGCTTCCCGAGGCCCTTGAACCCCTCCGGCCAGACCCCGACCAGGTTGCCCTGCCGCAGCAGCCGCTCCGCGTCGTCGTTGTTCGCCAGCGTCGCGCCGCCCTTGCGGGACAGTTCGCCGACGAACGGCGTCTGGAAGACCAGGTCCGCCGCGAGTGTCCGCAGTGGACGGTTCGTCTGATCGGCGACCACCACCTGGGTGACCAGTCCGTCGAGCGGCATCGTGCCGGAGTGGTTCGCGACGATCAGCGCGCTGCCGTCGGTCGGGATGTTCTCGATCCCGCGCACCTCGACCCGGAACCACTTCTCCACCATCGGGCGCAGCATCGGCAGCAGCACCTGGTCGGTCAGCTCGGAGTCGTACCCGAACTCGTCGAGTTCGTACTGCCCGCTCAACCGCCGCCGCAGGAAGGCCAGCCACTCCGCGACCCGCCGCTCCCCGTCCTCACCGAACAGCTCGCGCACCACCCGCTCGAGCCCGGCGAAGTCGAAGCCGGCCTGGGCCGGTGGGACCTCGGCAATCGGTGGCGCCTCGATGACCGCGTCCTCGACCTCGGTGACCCGATTGTCCTGGTCAGGCTTCCGGCCCGCCTTCTTCGACCGGCCCGCACCCGGCCCGGCGAGAGCACGTGTCGCGGCGGAGGGCGTCGTACGTCGGCCACTCCCGCGGCCCGGGCGTCCGCCGGAACCGATCGGGATCACGTCCGCGTCAGCCACGCAGCGCTCCCAGTCCGGCCGACAGCAACCCCGAAACCCGCGTCATGGTGCCTGGTCCGAGCGAGGCCCGGAAGTCGTCGAACGCCGCGGCGGTCGTGTACCCGGGCTCGAACCCGAACTCCGTCCGCATTCGCGTCGTATCCACCGCCCGACCGTACGTCAGGAACGTGATCTGGTCCGGCGAGAAGTCCGCGAGCCGCGCCCGGCGGACGGCAGCCGCTGTGCTGGCCGCGGTGAACGAGGGCAGCCGGAGCGTCGGCCGGCCGAGCCGGCGGATCGCCTGGGACAGCGAGATCACACCGTCGCCGGCCAGGTTGAACGTCCCCGGGAGATCGTTCACGGTCGCGTGCAGGATCGCCGCGACGCCGTCGTCCTCATGCAGGAACTGCAGGCGGGCGTCGTACCCGAAGACGGTCGGTACGACGGGCATCGCGAAGTAGCGCGTCATCGGGGAGTCGGTCTTGGGGCCGATCCAGTTCGCCATCCGGAGCGTGCTCACGCAGACATCGGGGCGGCGCCGGGCGAACCCGCGCACATACCCCTCGACCTCGACCGCGTCCCTGCTCAGACCGGTCTGGTGGATCGCCCGCGGCGCCATCTCCTCGGTGAACATGGCCGGGTCACGCGGACCCGCGCCGTACACCGTGGTCGACGACTTCACCACCAGCTTGGCCACGCCGGGCGCCTTCTGGCAGGCGGCGAGCAGCTGCATGGTGCCGATGACGTTGATCTCTTTCATCGACGCCCGGCCGCCGGCGCTGCCCGGGGTCGCCACGACGCCGGTATGGACGACGGTGTCGACGTCCTCCGCGGCGATCACCTTGGCGATCACGGGGTTGCGAATATCGGCCCGGACGAACCGGACCCGGCCCAGCTCGGCGCGCGGGGGCACCACGTCGACGCCGAGCACCGTGCCGATCGACGGGTCGTCGGCCAGCTTCCGGGCACAGCGAGCACCGGCGTCTCGCGAGACGCCGGTCACCATCACCACCTGTGCCACGAGAGACCCCCAGCCAGACAGCAATCCCACACGATGCCGCGCCCTGTGTTCGTCCTACGATCGGGCGCGGCGGGACCTGCTTACTTGCCGAGCTTGCGGCGCTGCACCCGCGTCTTCTTCAGCAGCTTGCGGTGCTTCTTCTTCGCCATCCGCTTACGGCGCTTCTTGATTACCGAACCCACAGTCGACCATCCAAACTCAAAGAGAACGTCGGCAAAGCTTACCTGTACGCGACCGCGTGAACCTAAAGCAGGCCGCGGATAGGGTGGAGACCGACCTGGGGAGGCTGCGATGGGCGCTGGCACGAAGGCCAAGTACGACGGTCTGGCCGACTGGTACGACGACCGTTTCGTGAACGGCGCGGAGCCACACCAACCCGGACTCCTCGAACTGCTCGGGCCAGGCTCAGGACCCTGTCTGGACCTCGGCTGCGGCACCGGCCGGAACTTCGAAACCATCCGTGCGAGCGGTCGCAGCGTCGTCGGTGTGGACTACTCGACGGATCAACTTCGCCGCGCACGCACCCGGACCGACGGACCGTTGAGCCATGCGGACGCCGCCGCCCTCCCGTTCGCGGACCAGTCGTTCGACACCGTGATGGTGATGTGGATCTCGACCGACGTCGACGATTTCGGTGCGGTCCTGCACGAGGCGACCCGGCTGCTGCGGCCGGGCGGTGTCCTGGTCGAGTACGGCGTACATCCGTGCTTCAACGGTCCGCACGTCGTCTGGGACGAGGACGGCAGCAGGCTCATCCACCCCAACTACCGGGAGCCGGGTTGGCAGAAGGAGTCGGAGTGGTGGGCAGCCGACGGTATCCGCCGGCGGATCGGCATGAACCATCTCCCGCTGGCCGACTACCTGAACGCCTTCCTCAACACCGGCCTCACCATCGAACGCTTCGAGGAACCAGGCGAGACCGGCGTCCCGCACTCGCTCGCCGTCCGGGCCCGCCGCCCGTAGCACGTTCGACTCTTTCGTCGATTCAGGCCGGTCTACTCACTCAAGAGCTGCTGATCTCACGCGGCTTTGCGGGTTGGGATCTGGATGATCGGGTCGGTGAGGACGGCCAGGTGTGGGGCGGCGGTCGGCGTGGTGGTGGTTGCATAGGCCGCCGGCGTGAACGCGACGGCTGCCAGGCCCAGGCCGGCAATGGTGCTCACGGCAACGGTCTTGACGAGCTTGATCGGGATCATGGGTTCCTCCTCGGGTCGATGAGTCAATCCTCGACCCGAGGACTGCGACCGTCCTGGGAGGAACCTGGGAGGTCGCTGGGAGTCAGAGGGCGGCGACCTCGGGTACTGCGGTGGTGAGGATCTCAGTGGATTCTGGTGTCCATGGGCCTGAGCGGATCACGATGACGTGGTCGATTCCCCACGATGCTTGCTCGCGGCAACGTTCGACGAAGGTGGTGACGGTGTCGTCCGGAGTCAGCCGGGTGGAGAGGGTCTTCGCGATCTCGCCGTACGGACGGCCGTAGTCCTCGCAGTGCTTGCGCAGTACGTCGAGTTTGTGGCGGACCGTCGTACCTCCGTCGGGCAGGTCGAACAGGTTGCACGCGTCCGCACGCCGCGCCACCATCCGCAGCGTCTTCTGCTCCCCCGTGCCACCGATCAGTACGGGCGGACGGGTGGCCGGCCGCGGGCTGCAGATCGGCCCACCGAGCTGGAAATGCTTGCCCTCGTACGGCGAACTGTCGCCGGCGAACATGCGATCCGCGATGTCCAGCAACTCGTCCAACTGCTCGAACCGCGCCTTGGCCGGCTCGAGCGGAATCCCCATCGCCCGCGCCTCGTCGCCCTCCCACCCGATCCCGACCCCGAACCAGGCGCGCCCACGCGTGAACGCGTCCAGCGTCGCGATCGCCTTCACCTGAACAGCGGGCGGCCGGAACGGCACTGGCGACACCAGCATCCCGATCCGGGACCGGCTGGTGATCGCGGCCAGGTACCCGAGCATGCTGACGGCCTCGAACAGCTCGGCCTGCGGATGACTGGTCGGATCGGCCTGGAACAGGTGATCCGGCACCCAGATCGTGTCGATCCCACCCGCGTCGGCAAGCTCCACGATCCGCCGCAAGCCGTCCACAGCATCGGTCCAGGCATGGTCCGTCACCGTCATGCTGACCTTCATCCGCCACTCCAGCCTTCTCGGGGGTCGCTTCTTCCTGACCCTAGGAGCTGGCCGAGGCACCCGGAAGCCTTTTCGGTCTGGCCTACATAGTCGTCAGAGGTAGTCGGCGACCGCGCCAAGGGTGAGAAGACCCGAGGCCGCTCCTGCTTGTTCGGTCGACGCGGGTGCGAGCGCGGTCCGCGCGCGTTCGAGGGTCTGGGCGTCACCAAGTTGCCGTGCGGCGTGGGCGATCAGGGCCCAGTGGGCTTCCAGGAGAAGGCCTGGTGGTGGATCCGGTACAGCTCGCAGGGCGGCGACGTCATCCAGGAGCAGTGGGCGGACCCACGGGGTGTGCGGGCCGTAGTCGGCCTCGGGCAACGGCTGTTTATGGCGTACGGCGTGGGCCGCGAGAGCCAGCGGGAGCAGTCCCTCGGACAGCCCCGGCATGCCCGCGGTCTCCGCGGCGGCCTCCTGGTAGGCGGAGACGGTGTCTTCGCGAAGTGCGGCGTACCACCGGGTGAAGACCCCAACCAACGGGAGCTCGTGACGAGCAGCCAGGGTGTCAGCGGCTGCTGCGTGATGGTCGGCCGCAGAGTGGTCGGCGACGGCGCAGGCGGACTGCAGGCAGATCAGGTGACCGAGGACCTCGTACGTCGTCAGCGCATGGCGCTGGGAGATTGCGATCAGCTCAGCACCGATCGCGTCGCGTTCGGCCGACAGGCCGGCCCGGTAACACGCCTGCATGAAGAGCCCGTTCAGCGCAAAGGCGAGCAACCCCGGATCATCAGCCTCACGGGCGATCTCCACGGCCTCCAACGCCGCCTGCCGAGGCCGAGGCGCCCGCGAGCCCCGCGACTCGAGCGCGATCGTCGCGAGGAGCCGAGCCCGCGCCTTCGGATGCTCCTGCCTAGGCAACGCCCGCTCAGCCGCAGCCACGACCGCCGAGGCCTGCGCCGCGTCGTCGGACCGCGTCCAGATCGCAGGTACGTCGTACGCCCCGATCACCCGCGCGGTGAGCTCAGAATCCCCCAACTCCTCCGCCGCACTGATCGCGGCCAGCCGATGCCGACGGGCAGCCTCCAGCCCGCCGGCCCCGGTGACGGCGAGATCGCGTAGCAGACCAACCGTTGACTCCAACCGGGCCCGCGTCCCACCTACAGTCGCCTCGTACGCCGCGGCCGTCTCCGCCCACACGTTCGAGACCGGCATCAGCTGCGCGGCCTGGTTGAGGATGTCGGTCTCCAACCGGCTCAGCGCCGTACTCGGATCCACTCCGAGCTGGTCGACCAGCATGGCCCGGGCACGACGCAGTACGGCGAGAGCATCGCCCTGCCGACCGCTCCGGTACAAGGCCAACGCCAGCAACCGCCATGCGTCCTCACGCCACGGGTGCTCGGTCACGTGCCCGTCCAACTCGGCCACAGCCTCAGCCGCCAGCCCCAACGCCAGCCGCATCTCCGCCAGTCGCTCAACAGCCTGCAGCCGCAACTCAGTCAGCCGGGACCGCTCCCCCTGCGCCCACCCTTCGTCAGCAAACTCCGCGTACGCCGGCCCGCGCCACAACCCAAGCGCCGCCACCAACTCCTCCGGCCGCGACGAAACCCGCAAGGCCTCCTCGAACCGCCAGGCGTCCACAGCGTCTGTCCGCAACGCATACCCAGGGCCCTCGGTCACCAGCAACCGCGCAGGCGTCCGCGGCGGCCGGTCAGGCTCCAGCGCCCGCCGCAGCGCCGCCACGAACGTCCGCACCGCACTCAACCCACCATCCGGCGGATCGACCCACAGCTCATCCACCAGAGCAGTCGCCGGTACGACGCGACCACGAGCCACGATCAACCGCGCCAGTACCGCCCGGTGCCGCGGCCCCTTCAGCGCCACCGGCTGCCCGGCCTCGTCCCAGGCAACGACCGGCCCGAGCACCCCGAATTCCACCCGGCCACGGTAGCGCTCATCCAATGCTCATCCGGACCCGCGACGCTGGCAGGCATGAAGATCAACGGCTTCGACTATCTCCGCCTGCCCGGCGTGGACGACGTCGAACTCAACGTCGCCGTCGGCGGTTCCGGTACGCCGATCGTCCTCCTGCACGGCTTCCCGCAGACCCACCTGATGTGGCGGCACGTCGCCGCCGACCTGGCCAGCAACCACACGGTGATCGTCCCCGACCTCCGCGGGTACGGCGCCAGCGACAAGCCGGCTGGTGACAGCTACTCGAAGCGGGTGATGGCCGCGGACATTGTCGCCCTCGCCAATGGGCTCAACTTCCCGCGCTTCGCCTTGGCCGGTCACGATCGCGGCGCTCTGGTCGCGTTCCGCGCGGGTCTCGACCACCCGGACGCCATCACGCACCTGATGTGCCTTGATGTCCTGCCGACCCTGGACATGTGGGACGTCATGCACGGGACCACCGCCGCGGTCGGCTTCCACCTCTACCTGATGGCACAGCCGCCCGGCCTCGCCGAGGAGATGATCGCGGCGACTGCCGACAGGTTCTTCGGCCATTTCCTCGACATCTGGTCGAACGATCCGACGGTGATCCCGGTCGACGTCCGCGCCCACTACCTGGACGCCTGCCGGGCCGCCGTACCGTCGATCGTCGCGGACTACCGCGCCTCGGCAACCATCGATGTCACCCACGACGAGCACGATCTTGCTGAGGGCAACAAACTGCGGATGCCGGTCATGGTGATCCAGCAGGACTGGGGTGCCGCACTCGGCTTCGATGCCGCCGCCCACTGGCGGGCCTGGGCTCCCGACCTGCACCACCAGACCACGAAGTCCGGTCACTTCATGGCCGAGGAGGCCCCGGCGGAGATCGTCGCGGCCATCACCGAGCTCCTCAAGCGGTGAGGTAGGCGGTCGAGTCGGCCAACGCCTGCAGAGCTGCGGGAACTGACGCACTCACAAGCTCACCGCCGCGTTTGACGATCCGGCCGCCGACCAGCACCGTGTCGACGTTCCCGGCATGAGCCGAGGTGACCACGGTCCCGACCGCATCATGCAATCCGCCGGCCAGGTTGATATCGGTTGTCCGCAGCAACACCACGTCAGCCTGGTTGCCAACAGCAAGCGAGCCGACATTCGTCAGCCCGAGCGCCCGAGCACCCTCCAGCGTGGCGATCCGGAGTACGTCGGCAGCCGAGAACGTCCGGTAGCCGAGCGCAAGCACCTCATGCATCGCACCGAACATGTCACCACCACCGGTCGTCACCACATCTGTCCCAAGACTGAGATTGACGCCGGCCGCACGCAACCGGCCGGCCAGCGGTTGTCCCATCCCCATCCGGGCTTCGACCACCGGCGTCGCCGAGACGGCCGCACCGGACTCTGCGATCAGCTTCAACTCGGAGTCCGGCAGGTTGTTGCCGTGCACGTACAGCGTGTTCGACCGCAGCAGGCCCGCGTCGCGCAGCCGCGTGATCGGATCGACCGCCTGCGCACTACTGCTGATGTGCACCACGACCGGCACCCCGAGGGAGTCGGCCAACTCCCAGTCGGCGCGAACGATGTCGAACGGCACGAACGAAGGCCCGATCGCCGCGACCGCGAGACTCAGCCGGTCCGACGCCCGTGCCATGATCCGCCGCATCCCGGCCGGATCGACCGCACCGCCACCGAGCGGCGGCGGACCGTAGCCGAAGACAGCCCGGATTCCGCTGTCCTGCAAGGCATCCAGCGCTGCGTCGGCGTGCTCGTCCGAGCTCTGCACATGGGAGAAGTCCTGCACGGTCGTGGTGCCGGCGTTCAGGCAGTCGAGCGCACCGGCAAGGTTGCCCGCAGCAACATCCTCCGGCCGGAACCGTGCGCCGAAGCCGGTCAGCACCCGCTCGAAGTACACCCCGAGATCCGCGTCGACCGCGATCCCCCGCAACGCCGACTGCCACAGGTGCCGATGCGTGTCGACGAACCCGGGCAGCACGATCCGCTCCCGAGCGTCGATCACCTCGACGTCCGCCGCCTCGCTGTCCCCGATCAACGCAGCCCCGACAGCCGCGATCCGCCCGTCCTCGATCAGTACGTCGGTCTCCGGCCGCGCCACCACCTCCGGCTCGGTGTCGACGACCACTCCACCCCGCAACAACATCCGCATCCGCAGAACTCCCTCACTAGAAAGCTTTTCTGAAAGCTATCACCAAAGGCAGTTAGGCTGTCAACCATGAGCGACCCCACCGGTGACCGGGTGGATCGGTTGATCGCGTCCTGGCAGCGGGAGTTGCCGGAGGTGCTCTATCCGACCAGCGAGCTGACGAAGCGCATCCTCCTGCTCGCCACCGAACTGAACGAGGCGACCCGGCAGGTGCTGCGGGAGCTCGGGCTGACCACGGCGGAGTTCGACGTGATCGTGTCGCTGCGCCGTACGGGGACGCCGTACCGGCAGAAGCCTTCCGACCTGAGCCGCAATCTACTGCTGTCATCCGGCGGGACGAGCAACGTGACGAACCAACTGGTCAGGCGCGGGCTCGTGGTCCGGGAGCCGGATCCTGTGGACGGCCGCGGCACTCAGATCCGCCTGACCGACGAAGGTGTCGCGCTGGCGGAGCGCGCCGTACAGGCCAGTGCGGCGGCTCATCATCAGCTGTGGTCGGACCTGCCCGACGACGTGGTCAAGCAGGCGGCCGCCGCGCTCAGAGACGTATCCGGGAAATGACGAAGCGACCGGTCCCCACGGGGATCCGGCCGCTTCGGCTTCTCGTGGTTATCCGGCCTGGAAGAAGGCGCCCTTGAGGTAGTCGTGCACGGCGTCCTCCGATACCCGGAACGAACGACCTACCCGCACCGCGGGCAGCTCACCGGAGTGCACCAACCGGTACACCGTCATCTTGGACACGCGCATGGCCGTGGCGACCTCCGCCACGGTCAGGAACTTCACCTCGGCGAGCGGCTGCTCACCACCGGACTTCTTTGATGCCATTGCGCACCGCACTTCCAGCACGGATCGTGCGCCGGCTTCCCCTCCGGCACCTCCGTCCGTGCATGCAATGAGCGTAGTGGCTGTTGGTACGAATGGGAAAGAGGGGGACTCCTGTGACTCAACCGGGATCCAGGGATGACCTAGTAGGACGGATCAAGACCTAACAAAGGGAAACTGGCCTCCCGGGTCGCCTTGATCGCGCGATCCAACCAGGTGTCCGGGTTGTAACCGGTCGACCAGTCGACGTACGACGCGTCCCGGCCGTCCGTCATCCGGACCGGCGCGACCCGCCCGAACCGGCCGTGGACCTCCTCGCGCCACACCTCCGGCACCGGCGTCTCCGGGGCCACCGGGTTGCCCGCGACGATCGCCAGCAGGTGACTCCAGGCCCGCGGCACGACGTCGATGATCGCGTAGCCGCCACCACCCGTCGCGATCCACTTCCCGCCGGCCACCTCATGCGCGAGGTCATGCAGGGCCAGGTACGCCGCCCGCTGTCCGTCGATCGTCTTCGACAGATGCGCCAGGGGATCCTCGACGTGCGAATCGCATCCGTGTTGCGTCACCAGCACCGACGGCCGGAACGCCTTCACCACCTCCGGGACGACCGCGTGGAACGCCCGCAACCACCCGGCATCTCCCGTCCCCGGGGGCAGCGCGACGTTGACCGCCGTACCTTCAGCATTCGGACCACCTGTCTCGCCGGCTGATCCGGTGCCAGGGAAGAGGGTGGTCGGCGACTCGTGCAGGCTGACGGTGAGGACCCGGGGATCGTTGTAGAACGCGGTCTGTACGCCGTCCCCGTGATGCACGTCGACATCGACGTACGCGACGCGCTCGGCGCCGTGGTCGAGCAGCCACTGGATCGCGATCGCCGGATCGTTGTACACGCAGAATCCGCTGGCCCGGTTGGGCATTGCGTGATGCAGACCGCCGGCGATGTTGGCGGCATGCAGTACGTCGCCCTCCCAGACCGCCCGGGCTGCTTCGACCGACGCACCGACGATGCGCGCGGTCACCTCGTGCATGTTCGGGAAGCAGTACGTGTCGTGATCGCCGAGCCCGTGCTCCGGATCCGGTTCGTCCGGGTTCTCCCCGGCTCGCTTGACGGCGGCGACGTACTCGGCGGTGTGGACGGTCTCGAGCAGAGCGTCGTCCGCCATCGGCGCCGGCACGACCTTGAGCTCGTCGAGTACGCCGAGCGCACGCGCCAGCTGGATCGTCAGCTCGACCCGGATCGGACTCATCGGATGACCACGGCCGAAGTCGTACGCCGTCAGTCCGTCGTCAAAGACCAGCATCGCCTCACCGCTCATGCCCCCGACGATAACGTTCCGCTGCTCGGCATGGGTTTCCCAAACCTTCTGTTCAACCGGAAAGCACCACCCCCGGCATGAAAGACGGTCATCACCAGAGCACCCAGCACACCGGCGATCGCGGCCGACCAGGGGTGTTCACCGACCTGCGCGACGACGATCAGCGCACCCGCGATGACGAACGCGACCAGGCCGCCGACCGCGTTCCTGGTCGGTGAGTTTCCGGTCAGGTTCGGGTATTCGCGAGCACTGATGCCCACGACGAAGTGCGGTACGCCGTTGGTCCCCATCAGGCTGGCCAGGAAGGTCAGCACGATTGCCTGGATCATCTCTCCTCATTTCGGTCTACACACGTTGACTGAAACCGTAGACCTAGCCACCGAGCTGAGTCAACATGCGTAGACTGAACGCGTGACCACGAGGGCGGAGCAGCGACAGCGGACAGAAGCGCGGATCCTGACGGCGGCGCGCCGGTTGTTCGGCGAGCACGGGTACGACCGGACCACGATCCGCGCGGTCGCCGCGGCGGCCGACAGCGATCCCGGCCTGGTGATGCGGTACTTCGGATCCAAGGAGAAGCTGTTCGCCCAAGCGGCGACGATCCCCCCGGACGGGCCGATCGAGGGCTCGCCGGCGCAGATCGCCGAGCTGCTGCGAGCCGGGCTCACCCAGAAGCTCGCGGAGGAGCCGGCCGCGGCCCTCGCTGCGCTGCGGGCAATGTTCAGCCACCCGGAGGCGGCCGAAGAGGTTCGCGCCGCGATGACCGGGCAGCAGCGCCAGGTGGCAGCGCAGCTGCCGGGCGAGGACGCCGTCCTGCGCTCCGGCGTGATCGGAGCGTTGACACTCGGGCTCGTGATCGGGCGGCACTTGGTGCGGCTGGACGGGCTGGATGCGGACCCGGAAGAAATCTTGGCCATCGCGGGCCCGCTGCTCACCGCGTTGACCGATACTGCGACGTCGGCTGACTAGTCAGACGAACGGATTGACGCGGCACCCCTCCAGAGCCGCGCCGACCCGTTCGACAGGCGCTCGTCCGACAGCTGCTTCATCGCTCAAGCACTGCAAGGCGTTACAGAATTCCGGAAAACCGGGAAACTCAGGCGCGAACCCATTGCGGAGGGTTACCGATCGCGGACTAGGCCTGTATTATTTCCGCCGCGATCGAGGCGTTGGCACGTTCGTGCAACGATGCAGAACCGGACTTGCGCCTCTCGGTCCTCAGGCCGCACAGTTCCTTTCCGTGAGGAAGCGCTTGAGTTCGTTGAAACCCAACCGACGGCAAATCTTTACGACCGGGGCAGCCGTCGCCGCCTCGACCGTTGTCGTCCCGACCCTGACCGCGACGGCCGCCACCAGTTCCGCCACCGCGACCCCCGGCGGTCTCTACGGCTCCGGCACGCTCGGCCCGTGGGCCAACGGGACGAAGGCGATCTCGACCGCGGCGCAGATCCAGCACACCCGCGAGACCAACGGCGTGTACATGTTCGGCGACAGCATCTCCGTCCAGGATGGGAAGGCGCTGGCGACACGGCTGCTGAAGCGCGACGGCAGCCAGATGGCCGTTCACAACTGGTCCAGCCGGCCCACGTCCGGCGCGGTCGACGCGCTGCAGCAGTGGGCGACGACGTACGGACTGCCGCGACGGATCCTGATGGCGAGCGGATCGAACGACATCTTCGACCCGCCGAAGTTCGCGGCGCAGGTCGAGCGGGCGATGAGCATCGTCGGCTCGAACCGGACGGTGTTCTGGGTCAACCTGCAGGTCGTCCGCAAGGCCGTGACCGCGCCGTTCCAGCTCGCCGACCAGCGCAACAGCTCGTGGCTCAACATGCAGCTGTACGACGAGCAGGAGAAGTACCCGAACCTGCGGATCATCCGCTGGGCCGAATGGCTCTGGGTCAAGCCGTACCGCCTGGCCAACTATTTGCGCGACGGCGTCCACCCGACGGTCCCGCTCGGACAGGACGCCCGCAACGAACTCATCGTCCAAGCCTTGGTCAGCCCGCGCTAAATTCCTTCCCCACCCCACCGCCCCGGTCATGGGTTATCATCCTCGTGTGAACACAAACTTGCAGCTGTGGTGGGCCGTCTAGGGCGGTCCCCAGCGTTCACACGCATCCAAAAGGCCGCCTCGCCGAGGCGGCCTTTTTCATGCCCTCGGTGGGGCATCACACACCGAAGGGCACTGACATGACCACGCTTTCCGGCATCACCCCGTCCGGCCGTCTGACGCTGGGCAACCACCTCGGCGCCTTGCGCCGGTTCACGGATCCCGAGGGCTTCTACTTCGTCGCGAACCTGCACGCGATGACGACTAAACACGATCCACGCAGACTCGCGGCCCTGACCCGGGAGTTCGCGACGCTCATGCTCGCGGCCGGGACAGCGCCCGGCACGGTGTTCGTCCAGTCCGACGTACCCACGCATGCGCAACTCGCCTACCTGCTCGAGTGCACGTCGTACGTCGGTGAGCTGTCCCGGATGATCCAGTACAAGGAGAAGGGCCGGGGCCGGCCGATGACACGGGCCTCGCTGTTCACCTATCCGTGCCT
This sequence comes from Kribbella sp. NPDC051952, assembly GCF_040680855.1. Lineage (NCBI taxonomy): Bacteria > Bacillati > Actinomycetota > Actinomycetes > Propionibacteriales > Kribbellaceae > Kribbella > Kribbella sp. NPDC051952. Next base: position 222,863 of record NZ_JBFAXQ010000006.1, on the reverse strand, counting down.
GATGGCCGCGGACATCCTGCTGTACGGCGCGGACCGGGTCCCGGTCGGCGGTGACCAGTCCCAGCACGTGGAGCTGGCGCGTGACGTGGCGATCCGGTTCAACCGCGAGTACGGCGAGACCTTCGTCGTACCGCAGCTGGCGAAGGCGGCGTACGCGACGCGGGTCAAGGATCTGGCCGACCCGACCAAGAAGATGAGCAAGTCCGAGGCCGACGACGCGGTCGGGACGATCCGGCTGCTCGACCCGCCGGACGTGATCCGGCGTCAGGTGATGCGGGCGGTGACGGACTCCGACAACGAGGTCCGCCACGACGAGGCCACCAAGCCCGGCGTCACGAACCTGCTCGACATCCTGGCGGCCTGCACGGATGGTGACCCGGTCCAGCTGGCCACGGCGTACTCGTCGTACGGCGAGCTGAAGCGGGATGTCGCGGACGCGGTCCTGGCCGTGATCGAGCCGCTGCAGAAGGAGTACGCGCGGCTGGCGAACGACCCGGGCGCGGTCAACGAACTGCTCGCCCACGGCCGGGACCGGGCGCTCGAAGCCAGCCTGCCCCGACTCCGGGCGGCCGAGCGGGCGATGGGTTTGGCAGGATCTGCACCATGAAGATTCGCCCAGGTATTCGCGTGGCCACCTTCAATCTCCGCAACTCCTCCGCACCCGACGGCGACAACGCCTGGCCGGTACGGCGGAACGCGGCGGTGGCGGCGATCGAGTACCTGGACGCGGACGTGGTCGGGCTGCAGGAAGTGCTGCCCGACCAGCTCGAGTACCTGCGCTGGCGGTTCCCGAAGTACGAGATCGTCGGCGTCGGCCGGGACGACGGAATGAACGCCGGTGAGCATTCCGTCGTCCTGGTCCGGCCCGGCGACTGGCGGGTCGAGAAGCACGAGACCCGCTGGCTGTCCGACGACCCGGGTACGCCGGGATCGGTCGGCTGGGACGCGGACCTGACCCGGATCGCGACGCTGGTCTGGCTACGGCACCGCAACGGTACGACGATCGGCGTCGTCAACACGCACTACGACCACGCCGGCGAGGTCGCGCAGTTGCAGTCGTCCCGCCTGATCGCGCGCTGGACCACCGGTGACCTGCCCTGGATCGTGATGGGCGACCTGAACGCGACGCCGGACTCGCCACCCCTCAAGACGCTGATCGAGTCCGGCCTGCGCCTCGCCGTACCGCTCGAGGCCGGCGGCAGCTGGCACAACTTCACCGGCGCGGTGGACGACAATCGCATTGACCACATCCTGGTCTCGAACTCCTGGTCAGTGACCGACGCGACCGTCTCCCACCACCGCCCCGACAACCGCCTCCCCAGCGACCACTGGCCCGTGGTCGCCGCCCTGGAGCTCGCGAAGTAGTTGCGGCGCTAGATCTTGGCGAAGACTTCTTCGCGGAGGCGTTCGAGGGCTTCGAAGCGGCGGTCTCCCGTGCCCAGGAAGGCGTCCGGGACGAGGAGCTCGTCGATGCCGGCTTCGGGGTACTGGGCAACCAGGTCGAGGACCTCTTGGGCTGAGCCCATGATGACGTGGCCGCCTCGGCTCTCCAGACGTTCCTTGCGCTCGATCGCCTCGGTGTCACCGGGTACGACGATCTCCAGCATGGTCTGGGCGGAACGGCGTACGGTCTTGGGGTCGCGGCCGACGCGTTCGCAGTGTTCGGCGAAGATCTTGCCCTTGTGGGCGGCCAGGTCCGGGCGGCCCCAGTGGTTCCACTCGTCGGCGTACTGGGCAACGATGCCGAGGGCAACCTTCTCCCCGGCGGCGCCGATCAGGAGCGGCAGGTGGGCGGGCTTCGGCTCGAGCGGGGCGCCTTCGAGCTGGTAGTAGGTGCCGTCGAAGGTGGTCCGGTCGTGACCGAGCAGGCCCTTGATCACCTGGCAGGCCTCCTCGAACCGGGCCAGCCGGGCCCGGACCGGCGGGAGCTCGATGCCGTAGACCTCGTGCTCGTTCACCTGCCACCCCGCGCCGATCCCGAGGACGAACCGGCCGTTGCTCATCTGGTCGATCGTCGCGGCCGCGTTCGCGACGACCGCGGGGTGCCGGTAGGTGTTGCCGAGCACCATCGTGCCGACCCGGACCCGTTCGGTCCGGGCGACGAGGCCGGCGACCAGGGCCATCGCCTCGTTGACCGGCACGGAGAGGTCGTCGCCGTTCTGCATGAAGTGATCTGCTATCCACACGCCGTGCCAGCCGGTGCGTTCGGCGTACTCAGCGCCTTCGAGTACTTCCGACCACGGACGGGACGCAGCGGGCCACAAAGAGAAGTCCATGGCGTCATCCTCTCTCTTGGGCTTCGAGCACCGCTTCGCCGTTCTCCTCTGCCCACATGGTGAGCATCCGGATCGGCACCATCAGGGTGCGGCCGAGGTCGGTCAGCTCGTACTCGACCCGGGGTGGGACGCCGCCGAAGTCCTGCCGGTCGACCAGGCCGTTCGCCTGGAGACGCCGCAGCGTTTGCGTGAGCACCTTCTTCGAGATGCCGCCGATCAACGTGATCAATTCGGAGTGCCGCTGCGGTCCGTCGTGCAGTCCCCAGAGGACGACGACGGCCCACTTGTCCGCGATCACCTCGACCGCGAGCCGGGCCGGGCAGTCGGCGAGGAAGACGTTGCCAGGATCCAATCCATCCACGGCCGTCAGGGTACCCAGCGGTTCCCACGGCGGTGTCTACCGTCCGTTGATATGAGCATCCTTCCAGCCAGCACGCACCGCCTCCTCGACGCCCCGCGGGACGTCACCATCGTGACGATCGACCCCGACGGCTCGCCGCAGGCGTCGCTGGTCTGGGCCGAACGCGACGGCGACGAGATCCTCCTCGGCATCCAGCACCCGCACCGCAAGACCCGCAACCTCCTGCGCGACCCACGAGTCACGCTCCTGATCCAGGACGACCAAGTGAGCCACCGCGGCATCACGCAGTACCTGGTCATCCGCGGTACGGCGAAACTCGAAGGCCCGGGCATCCCCGCGGACTACAAGGCCCTGATGGACCGCCAGTCCCAGCGCTACCTGAACCTCCCCGAATTCCCCTTCGGCGAAGGCATCTGGGACACCGGCGTGATCGCCCGAATCACCATCGACCGCATCTCGGGCGAGGGCCCGTGGGCGAACTAGCGGATGTGGGGAGGGTTATGCCCCCAGAACGGCACAGGATCCTCCCCAATCCCCCCGGTCAGACGACGATGTGCCAGCGGAGGAGGAAGGCTCCGATGGAGAGGATGAGGTAGAGGAGGACCAGCAGGGCGCCGATTCCCGGGCGGGGGCGGTGACGGCGGACCGGGGTGTCGGCGGACTGGTGGCGGACAGCCTCCATCACCGCGGCCACCTCGGCGGTGCGGTCCTTCGGGATGCCGTTGATCTCGCTCTCGTCCTGGCCGCGGAACAGGACGACGTTGTCGTCACCGACCTCGATCTTGTCCACGTCCTGCCAGGCGAGGCTGCGGATCAGCATGCTCGTCCGGGCCTTCAGCGCGGTCGGGTGGAGCACGACCCGGTACAGCACAACGCCGCCGGCGACGCGGACGACCGAGGCGCCGATGATCGTGAGCAAGGCGACCGCGAGCATGTCGCGAGCACCCATCCACAGCCAGGAATTCAGCGCGGGTACGACGATGAACGGGAGGACGAACAACGCCCAGGCCCACCAGGGCGCCGGATCCAACGGCACCCGCCAGGGCAGCTGCGGTGTGTCCTCCTGTTGCGGTGCAGGCGCAGTGGCCGGATCGACCGAACCATTACCCATGGGCGGGACCATCCCTTGAACACGGCAGGAGAGTGCGGCGCCAACAATAACGCCAGCTAGGGCTGTGGTGTTATTCGGCGGCCAGCGCCCGCGACCGGTTGCGGGCCGCTTCGATCGCCGACAGGAAGGCGGCGCGGACCTTGTGGTCCTCCAATTCGCGGACCGCGGCGGCCGTCGTCCCGCCCGGTGAAGTGACCCGCTCGCGCAGGACCGTCGGGTGTTCACCGGTCTCCCGCAGCAGCTTCGCCGAGCCGACCACGGTCTGTACGACGAGTTCCGTGGAGGTGCTCCGCGGCAGGCCCATGTGGACGCCGGCCTCGATCATCGCCTCCACCACGAAGAACAGGTACGCCGGACCCGACCCGGAGATCGCGGTCACCGCATCCTGCTGCTTCTCCGGGACCCGGATGACCTTCCCGGTCGCGGCCAGCAGGCCTTCCGCGAGGACGAGATGGCTCTCGTCGCAGTGCGCACCGCGGGAGATCGCGGCCATCCCTTCGTCGACCAGCGCCGGGGTGTTCGGCATGACGCGTACGACGGCCACCCCCTCAGGCAGCCGGGACTCCACGAAGACAGTGGTGATGCCGGCGGCCAGCGAGACCACCGTCTGGGTCGGACGGACCGCCGGGGCGATCTCCGCGAGCAGGTCACCCATGTCCTGGGGCTTGACCACCAGGACCAGGGTGTCGGCCTTCGCCGCCGCGTCCACGTTGGACACGACGTCGACGCCGTACCGCTCCCGCAGTTCGGCGGCGCGCTCCTCCCGGCGTTCGGTGATCAGGAGCTCGTCCGGTCGCCGTCCGGCCCGAATCAGCCCGGACAGCAACGTCTCCCCCATCACACCGGCCCCGAGAATGGCCACCCGACTAGTCATGGCCCACAGACTACGACGTGGGCGCCGGACTACTTCTTGCTGATCAGGGAGCGGGCGAAGAACTGGAGGTTGGCGGGGCGCTCGGCGAGGCGGCGGACCAGGTAGCCGTACCAGTCCTCGCCGTACGGGATGTAGATCCGCACGGTGTGACCGAGGCCGGCCAGGCGGAGCTGCTCCTCGGGGCGGATTCCGAACAGCATCTGGAACTCGAAGCTGCCCGGCTGCCGCTTGGCGCGCTCGGCCAGCGAACCGGCGATCGCGATCAGCCGCGGGTCGTGCGAGGCGATCATCGGGTAGCCGGTGCCGTTCATCAGCACCTTCATGGCCCGGACGTACGCCTTGTCGACCTGCCGCTTCTCCTGGAACGCGACCGACTCCGGCTCCTTGTACGCACCCTTGCAGAGCCGGACCCGGGACCCGGCGTAGGCCAGGTCGCGGCAGTCGCTCTCGGTACGGCGCAGGTACGCCTGCAGGACCGCCCCGGTCTCCGGGAAGTCCTGGCGCAGCTCGCGCAGGATCCCCAGGGTGGAGTCCGTGGTGGTGTGGTCCTCCATGTCGAGGGTGACCGTCGTACCGGCGTTGCGGGCCGCGTGGCAGATGGTCCGCGCGTTCTCCAGCGCGATCTTCTCGCCGTCACCCGGGAGCGCCTGGCCGACCGCGGAGAGCTTCACCGAGACCTCGGCGTGCTTGGTCAGGCCGGCGGCGGCGAGCTGCTTGAGCAGCTCGAGGTACGCCTCCGCGGTCGCGGTCGCCGCGGCCAGGTCGGTGACGTCCTCACCGAGGTGGTCGAGCGTGACGTTCAGGCCGTTGCTGACCAGCTTCTCGGTGGCCAGCACAGCCTCCGGGGTGGTCTCGCCGGCCACGAATCGCGACACGATGCCACTGGACACCGGGAGTGACGACACGGCCTTCTTGATCTGGGGGCTGCGGGACATGCCCAGCAGGACTCGCCGAAGCACTGAATTCTCCTCCTCATGAACCCACCCGGCCCCGTATTTGCCAGTGGTGTCAGCAGGTTACGCGCGTGAACCGGACGGTCCCTAATCATGTGGCCGGGACCACACCAGCGGCGCCACTGGTGTTCTCTCCGCTGGGGCTCGCACCCCTGGTCGGAGAGGATTGCGGTATGCCCATCTTCAAGCGTCGCAAGCGGACCGTCGTGGAGGCCGATCCGATCGGCGCGTTCTGGTCGTGGTGGACCGCTTCCGGGGCGAGCGAGGTAGCCGACGCCGTCGCCCGGCAGGAACCAACCGGGGCCAGCCCGGCGCTGACCGAGCGGATCGGGCTGATCCACCCCGACCTCGAGTGGGAGCTCGGGCCCGGCCTGTACGCCCAGCACGTGCTGATCGTCACCGCCGCCGGGAACCCGGAACACCGCGCCGTCGCCCGTCGCTGGCTCCGCGCGGCGCCGCCGTCCGACGAGATCTGGGAGTACGCCGACCTGCGCCGGCCGGGTCCTGCGTTCACGATCCGCTTCGACGGGCTGCCGCCGATCCCGGTGGAGGAGGCGGTGGTCTCGGTGGAACCGGATGCCGCTTCGATTCACGTCGGCGTACATCATCCGACCTTTCCTTCGCTGCCGGTGGATGTGCAGCGGCGGGTGACGTTTCTGATCCTCGACCTGGTGCTGGGCGAGGAGATGGTGGAGACGTGGGTCGGGGCGATCGAGACGCTCGAGGTTCCGCCGGTGGACGCGGTCGGGATCGGGTCCCTGCTGCCGGCGGTGGCTGGGTTCGCGGCCGAGCACACGCTGGAGGATGGGAGTCCGGCCTGGAAGATGCTGGAGGGTACGCGCGACGGGCATCGGCTGATCGCGACCGCGGAGTACCCGTTGCGGTCTATTCGGCGGCCCCACCTCGATACGCACGTGGCGGTGGAGATCGGGTATCCCGCCGTACGGGAGGACGGGCTGCCCGAGTCCGAGATGCTGGACGAGCTCCGGCAGTTCGAGGACCACCTGACGGATCGTCTCGGCGGGTCCGGACATCTGCTGGCCCACGAGACCTCCGACGGGACCCGGATCCTGCACTACTACACCGACGGCACCACGCCCGCCGGCGCCCAGCTCCAAGCCGCCACCAAAGGCTGGCCCCACGGCCAGGTGAAGGTCACCGTCGAGGCCGACCCGGCCTGGCACAACGTGTCACATCTCGCCGGGTAATTCCCCGTGCAACCCCGCCGCAGTCGGCTTCCGTCTTGAGGGGGACATGGAGAGTGGAGGCGGGATGACGGAGCGGGACCGGGACTATGTGGAGTTCGTTGCCTCGGCCAGCGGCTCGTTGCGGCGGACGGCGTTCCTGGTGTGTGGAGATCGGCATCGGGCGGACGACATCGTCCAGGACACGCTGTACAAGCTGTACCTGTCCTGGCCGAAGATCCAGCGGGTGGGGAATCCGTTCGCGTACGCCCGCCGGATGGTGGTCAACGCGGCCCACGACGGGCACCGGCGACCGTGGCGGCGGGAGGTTTCCACTGCGGACGTACCGGACGGGGTGCATCGGGACGACTTCGTCGCCGGGCACGCCGATCGGGACGAAGTACTGGAGGCACTCCGCGGACTCGGGCCGCGACAACGCGCTTGCGTCGTCCTGCGCTACTACGAGGACCTGTCCGTCGAACAGACCGCCGAGATCCTCGGTTGTTCCGAGGGCACGGTGAAGAGCCAGGCGGCGCGTGGCCTCAGCACTCTCCGGCAAGCCATCGATCTGACGCGACGGCGGAGCCGGGCGCTGTGAAGGAGAACGAGATGGAAGACGTACGCGAGGTCGAGGCGGAGCTGAACCGCATCGCCGACGCAGAACAACTGGACCCTTTCGACCCGGACGCGCTCCTGGCCCGCGGTCGGCGCGGCCGGCGGCGGCGCAAGTTCCTGACCGCCGGCGGAGCCGTGGCGGGGGTGGCAATCGTCGCCCTGGCCGCGAGCCAGCTCCCCAATCTTGGTGCCCCCGGCAACAAGACTGTCGTCGCCCCCGAGCAGACGTCACTGTTCGAGCAGGTGCAGGGCATACCGCGCGGCGACGATGTCGTCGGCGCGCCTATCAGCAACGCGGAGGCGCTGCGCCGTTGCCGGCTGCGGCTTCCGGACATGAAGGGTCCGTTGGCGAACACCGTCGGCGGATACCGGATCGGGGACCGGGCGATGACCGGCGGCAAGCCCAAGATCGGCGACAAGATGTATCTGTGCACGATCCCCGGCGGGGACAAGCCGACGGCCGCACTGCTGGCCAAGGTCCGGAAGGATCCGGTTCCGACCGATCCGGCCACCCAGTTGCTGAACTGTTCCGCGCAGACCTGGGTTGATGTCACCAAGTGGCACATCGTCGCTTCGGCGCGGTCGAAGACCTGGCCGAGCATCCTGCTGACCGCGGTGGCACCCAACGGGCGAACCGCGATCGCCTGCGAGATCGAGAAGAACTCGCTGAACGGCGGCATGGTGATGCGTGGGACCACCTTCATGAACCTGAACTCTTTGCGGCACGCGCAGGACCCGATTCTCACCGAGGCCAAGGGTTCGCAACGCGCGGAGCTCTACACCGGTAAGGACTTGAGCGGCCAGCAATGCTCGTCCGGAAAGCACTGCTGGGAGGCCCGCGCCTGGGGCCGGGTGGCGAGCACGGCAACCCGGATCCACCTGCAGATGGGCTCGGCGGCGGGGAGCGACGTTCCGGTCACCGACGGCTGGTTCGCCTACATCTGGCTGAGCGCACCGACAACGGCCAAGATGACCGATTTCAAAGCCACCGCCTACGACAAGAACGGAAACGTCGTCAAGGTCCTGGAACCCCGGCAACCCCGCTGAGCTCGATGCGATCAAGGGATCAACAGATGGGCGCCCTTACGTGGGCGCCCATCTCTCGCAAACCACCGTGACCCGGGTCACAGGGATCATGTGTCCAGTCCAGCCGGGCTCGGACGACGCAGTGATGACAGCACGGTGGAACTCACAAGGAGCACATGATGCGTACCCTGATCGCGACCGCGTTCGTTTCGCTCGATGGCGTCGTCGAGGCGCCGGGTGGAGAGGCCGGCTACCGCAACGCCGGCTGGACGTTCAAGGACATCCCGTTCGACGAGGCGTCGTTCGAGCTCAAGGGCCGCGAGCAGGACGAGGCAGCGGCCATGATGATGGGCCGGGCCAGCTACGAGTCCTTCGCGCCGGTCTGGCCCGACCTGCCCGACTTCCCCGGCTACAAGGTGATGCCGAAGTACGTCGTCTCGACCACCCTGCAGGACGAGGACCTGGTCTCCAACTGGGGCGAGACCACCATCCTGCGCTCGCTCGACGACGTCGCCGCGCTCAAGCAGACCGAGGGCGGGCCGATCATCATCCACGGCAGCGCCACCCTCGACCGCAACCTGTCCGACGCCGGCCTGATCGACCGCTACCACCTGCTGGTCTTCCCGGTCCTGCTCGGCGCCGGCAAGCGCCTGTTCAGCGAGACCGACAAGGACAAGCAGCGCCTCCAGGTCGTCGAGAGCGAGTCCTACGCCAACGGCATCCAGAAGCTCGTGTACGACGTCATCCGCTGACTCAAGCGGTACGCCGCTTCAACGTCGCCGCGCCCAATCCGAGTGCCGCCAGGATGAACGCGAGCACCACCACGGCGTCTCCCCCGGTCCCGGTGGTGAACCCATTGCCTTGGGCAACTCCGATGACCGCGTCGACCGCATAGGACAACGGCAGTACGTCGCTCACCGCATGCAGAACCGTCGGTAGTTGATCCCGCGGAACCAGCAGTCCGCACAGCAGGATCTGCGGGATCATCACCGCCGGCATCATCTGCACGGCCTGGAACTCGGTCGCCGCGAAAGCACTCGCGAACAAGCCCAGCGCCGTACCCAGAACACCATCGAGAACGGCAACCACACCGAGTTGCCAGGCCGCGCCCCGGATGTCGAGATCCAAGGCATACAAGGCGATCGAGACCACCACGACCGCCTGGACGACGGCGATCACCGCGAACGCCAGCGCATAGCCGAGCAGGAAGTCGAGCTTCGCCATCGGCATCGTGAAGAGTCGCGCCAGCGTCCCGCTCGAGCGTTCCCGCAGGGTCGCGACCGACGTGACGACGAACATGATGATCGCCGGGAACACCGCGAGCAGCGGACCGCCGAAGCGGTCGAAGGCGCCGGGTGAATCGTGGAACATCCACCACATCAGGGTGACGAACAAGGCCGGCAGTACGACGAGCATCGCGACCGTACGGTGGTCACGCCGGAGCTGCGCGAGGACTCGGGCCGCGACGGCGAAGGTGACTCGGAGCGTCATCGTGCACCTGCTTTCCGGTCGATCAGGGTGAGGAACGCCTGCTCGATGTCGTCCGTACCGACCGAGTCGAGCAGGGCTTGCGGGGTGTCGTCGGCGAGCAGGTCGCCGTCGCGCATCAGCAGGAGCCGGTCACAGCGCGAAGCCTCGTCCATCACGTGACTGGAGACGAGCAACGTCGCACCGGCGTCGGCCAACGAATGGAAGAGCTCCCAGAGATCACGCCGGAGGACGGGGTCCAGTCCGACGGTCGGCTCGTCGAGGACGAGCAGTTCAGGGTTGCCGAGCAAGGCCGCGGCGAGCGAGGCCCGCGACCGCTGCCCGCCGGACAGACGGTCCACCCGGGCATCCGCGTGCGAACGCAGGTCCACCGCGTCGATCACCCGGTCCACATCTTCCGCAGGAACCCCGAGCACGGCGGCGAAGAAGCGCAGGTTCTCCGTGACGGTCAGATCGCCGTACACGCTGGGCTCCTGGGTCACGTACCCGATCCGGCCGCGCAGCTTGGGAGCTCCGGCGGGCAGCCCGAGGACGGTGACATCGCCGCTCACGCGTGCCTGCAGACCGACGATCGCCCGGATCAGGGTCGTCTTGCCACAGCCGGAGGGCCCGAGCAGCCCGGTCACCGTCCCGGCCCGGAGGTCGAAGTCGACCCCGTGCAGGACCTCCCGGTCGCCGCGCACCACCACGACGCCCCGGCAACTCACCGCATTTTTCATCATGTGATGAATTTAGCGGGCACGACGACACTTGGCAACCACTCGTAGCCGTCAGATGACGGCGTACCCGGTCGACTCGCCCAGCGCGGCGAGCTCGGGATCCCCGTAGCGCGCCCGGAGGGCCGCAAACGTGGCGGCCTTCTCCTCACCCCACCGGCCGACGGCCACCTGGTACGACGCGCCGCTCACGAACACCGGCGGAGTGCGCTTGCTGTGGAACTTGTCGGCGTACATGACAAGTTCCTCCTCGCCGGACCCGGGCACGTAGTCGTCGACGGGAATCGGCAACGCTCCCCGCAGGACCTCGTCGCGGGTGATGCCGACGCCCGTGTGCCGGGAGGCGAAGCGGCAGATCTCCTCGGGGAAGCCGAGGTCCTTCAACAACTCATGACCGAGTACGCCGTGCCGCACATACTCGATCGTGTTGAGTTCGCCGGTCGGGCTGTAGAGGCGATAGACGCCGACGTCATGCAGGAGCGCGCCCGCCCGGACCAGATCGGTGTCGACATCAAGGCCGGCAAAGTACTGCTCGGCGATCCGACAGACGAGCACGCAGTGCGGATACACGGACTCGAAGGCGTCGCGGGTCGGTGCGGCATCACGATGCAACGCGAGAATCTCGTCGTCGGTGGGTAGGTCCATCAGCCCGTCAGGTGGAGTTGGAGGACCGGTGCCAACCGATCGATCAAGGTGGCCAGATCAACAGAGGCAACCGGCTCGAGTCCGACCAGGTAGCGGGCCATCGCGGCACCGATCAACTGGGTCGCGACCAGCGTGACGCGAAGCTGTGCGTCGGGTACGTCGAGCGTCTTCGAGACCGGCCCGATGATCATCTGGGTGATGCCTTCGCGCATCAGCCGGGCGACCTCGTCGCTGGTCACGACGCTCCGGAAGATCGCCGTCATCCGCTGCCGGCCCTCGGGCGACTCCCAGATGCCCAGGAAGATGGTCGCGATCCGCCGGCCGATCTCGTCCTGCGGTCCGTCCACGATCCGGGCAGCGATCTGACGCGGGTCGACCGGGATCGCCATCGCCTCGATGAACAACTCGTCCTTGCTGGCGAAGTAGTGATGCACCAGGGCCGCGTCGACCCCGGCTTCCCGGGCGACCGCGCGCATCGAGGTGGCGCTGAACCCCTTCTGGGCAAAGGATTCCCGGGACGCTCGCAGGATCTCACCGCGAGTGTCCGGGCCACCCGGCCGTCGGCCAACACCCCGCCGGCCAGTGCTGGCGGTCATGGCGTGAGTTCCGAGATCTCACCCTCCGGCGTGACCGCGAACGACGTACGACGCGATGAGCGAGCGAAATGCTTGCGGGTGAAATCGAGCGACTCGACCAGGTCGACCTCGCGCTCGGACCGGCTGGTGGCGCGGCGGGTGTTGATCTCAATGATGATGTGGCCGCGGAAGTCCTGGTTCGCCAGATCCTCCAGCAGGCCCGCGGCCCGCTGGGTGCCGCGGCCGGGCACGAGGTGCTCGTCCTTCGCGGATCCGGTCCCGTCGGTCAGGTGAACGTGGGTGAGGCTCTTGCCCATCGTTGCGGCGAGCTCGACGCAGTCCTGCTCGGCAGTCGAGGCGTGCGACAGATCGAGGGTCATGTGCGCGTAGTTCTGCTCTCGCGGGTCCCAGCTGGGCGCGTACGCCTGCAGATCCCGGCCGGGCGCGCGCCACGGGTACATGTTCTCGACCGCCAGGATGACACCGGTCTCCTCCTCCAGCCGGGCGATCCCCTCGACGAACCCACGCGCGTAGTCGCGCTGCCAGCGGAACGGCGGATGGACGACGACCACCTCGGCACCGAGCTCCTTCGCGGCCTCGGCACTCCGCTCGAGCTTGCTCCACGGATCGGTTCCCCAGACCCGCTGCATGATCAGCAGGGTGGGCGCGTGCAGCGCGAGCACCGGCAGCTGGTGGTAGTCGATCAGCCGCTTGATCGCGTCGATCTGGGTGCTCAGCGGATCGATCCCGATCATCACCTCGACACCGTCGTACCCGAGCCGGGCGGCGAGCTCGAATCCACTCGCGGTCGACTCGGGGTACACGGACGCGGTGGACAGGCCGATCCGCGCGGTCTTGCTGGTGTTCATCGCGAACCTATCGGGGTTGCAGCTGGTCGAGCTGGGACAAGATGACGCCTTCACGGAGGGCCCACGGACAGACCTCGAGAGCGGACAGGTCGAAGAGGTCCAGCACCGCGTCCGCGACCATCGCGCCGGCGACCAGCTGCGACGACCGGCCGACGGACACCCCGGGCAGCTCGGCCCGCTCGGACGCGGACATCTTGGTCAGCTTCGGCATCCAGTCGGCCAGGTCGGCCCGGTTCAGCGAGCGCGGAACGTACGGGCCGTCGTCGGAGGGTGCCGCGCCGGTGATCCGGGCCAGCGAACGGAACGTCTTGCTCGTGGCAACGGCTCGCTGCGGCTTGCCGGCGCGCAGGACCGGACCGGCGACCGCGGCCATCTCGATCCGGATCCGCCGCCGGAGCGCCCGGACCTCGTCCTTGTCCGGCGGATCGTTGGTCAGCCCCTCGCGGGTCAGCCGGCCGGCGCCCAGCGGGACGGAGACGGCGACCGTCGGCTCCTCGTCGGAACCGGCCGCGATCTCCAGCGACCCGCCGCCGATGTCGAAGACCGCCAGGCGACCCGAGGACCAGCCGAACCAGCGCCGTACCGCCAGGAAGGTCAGCCGGGCCTCGTCCTCGCCGCTCAGCACCTGCAGATCGACCTCGGTCTCGTGCCGGACCCGGTCCAGCACCTTCTCGCCGTTCGGCGCCTCCCGCAGCGCGGAGGTGGCGAACGCGAGCACCGATTCACAGCCCTTGTCCTCGGCCAGGACGGACGCTTCCTTGATGAACGAGACCAGTCCGTCGGCGCCGGAGTCGGCGATCTTGCCGTTCTTGTCCAGGTGCTCGGCCAGCCGCAGCTCGGTCTTGTGCGAGTACGCCGGAAGCGGCGCGGCACCGCGGTGTGCGTCCACCACGAGCAGGTGGACGGTGTTGGAACCTACGTCGAGTACGCCGAGCCGCATACCCTCACGCTACTGGACAACCGGATTAGTGGCCTCTTGCGGAGTCGTCGTTCGCAGTTGTGCGGGTTGGGCGCGTACGCTTTCGGGGTGCCTGAGGTTTCTCTCGATTTTCCCCGTGCGTGGGTCGAGTTCACCGATCCCGACGACCCGGACCAGGTCTTCCGTTGCGACCTGACCTGGCTGGCGTCCAACTGGACCTGCATCTTCGGCGGTGGTTGCAAGGGCATCTACAAAGGGCGGCCGAACGACGGCTGTTGCACCCTCGGCGCACACTTCTCGGACTCCGACGACGAGAAGCGGGTCAAGGCGTACGTGAAGGACCTGGGCAAGGACGACTGGCAGTTCCGCAAGGAAGGCCGGAAGAACGGCTGGGTCGAGACCGACGACGAGGGCGACCGGAAGACCCGGGTCTGGGAGGGTGCCTGCATCTTCCTGAACCGCCCGGACTTCCCCGGTGGCGGCGGCTGCGCGCTGCACGGTCTCGCGCTCAAGCGCGGCGTGCATTTCGTCGAGACCAAGCCGGACGTCTGCTGGCAGCTCCCGATCCGCCGCACGTTCCGCGAGGTGGAGCGCCCGGACGGTACGACGTACACCGAGGTCGGCATCGGTGAGTACGACCGGCGCGGCTGGGGTCCGGGCGGTCACGACCTGGACTGGTACTGCACCGGCAATACCGAGGCCCACATCGGCGTCGAGGCTGTCTTCGAGTCGAGCAAGGTCGAGCTCCAGACACTGATGGGGCTCAAGGCGTACGACGTACTCGCGGAGCTCTGCAAGCAGCACCTGGAGGCGGCGCGGCCGTTGCTGCCGCACCCCGCCTCTAAGTGATCTTGCCGTTGTCGACCAGCCAGCTGATTCCGGCGAGGGCGGATTCCACCGCGGAGTAGCGCGGGCGGAAGCCGAGCAGGCGGGCGGCCTTCTCCATCGAGCAGTTCGGGCTGTGGCCGATGTGGTCCTGGGTCGCTTTGGCGACCTGCTCCGGGACTTGCTCGCTCCACTGGTCGAACGGGAGATAGCTGAGGTTGGCCTCCTGGCCGAACCAGTCGGCGACCGCCTGCGCGTAGCCGCGTAGCGTCACCGCGTCGCTCGCCACCGCGTGGAAGCTCTCGCCGATCGCGGTCGAGCGGCTCGAGATCGCGGCCAGGAAGATGCCCGCGAGGTCGGCGGCATGAACCGGGTTGAGCGTCTCCATGCCGAGGTTCGGCAGGACCAGATCATGGCCGTGGGCAAGCTTCTCGTAGACGGCGACGTCGAAGTTTCCGGCCGGGTTCACCGGGGTCCAGCCGGGCCCGCAGATGTGACCGGGGTGGATGATCGTCACCGGTAGGCCGTCGCGGCGGGCCTTGCCGAGCAGGTATGCCTCGATCGCCGCCTTCTGTACGCCGTACTCGCCGAAGGGCTTGCGTGGTACGTCTTCACGGGTCGGGACGACCTCGCTCGGGCCGTGCACCCAGATCGTGCCGCAGTGCAGGAGGTGCTGGATCTTTCCCTCGACCGCGTCGGCGAGCTGCCGGGCGCTGTCCTCGGTGAAGCAGATCAGGTCGACCACGATGTCCGGCCGCAGGTCCGCGACCCGCTTGCCGAACGTGCCCGCGGCGTCCTCCGCGGCCCGGTCGACGGAGAGTAGCTCGACCCGGTCCCAGGCGGCGTTGGACTGGTACGGCTTACGTTCACCGCGACTCAGTACGACGACCTCATGACCGAGCCGGACGAGCTCCGGAACAAGGTACGTGCCGATATGACCGGTCCCACCAATGACGACTGTGCGCATGCCCCGACCCTAGGCGATCCACCGCCCGACACACCTGGAGGCGGTGCGACTGTTCCTGCCTCACTCTGCCTCCAGGTGACGCTGGCGTTGGTCAGCCGTTCCACCAGGAGCTGGTGTCGCAGTAACTGTAGATGTCGTTGCCACCTGACGACTTCACCAGGCAGACCTCGAAGTGGATGTGCTGGTTCTCGTTCAGGTTGTGCCCGGCCGTGGCGGCGCTGACCACCGAACAGTTGCCGTTCCCGCCGGCCCGGATGTGGTACGGGTGCTTGTCGTCGGTGACGAAGGCATAGGCGGCCCAGCCGTCCTCCTCGATGTCACAGACCTCGACGTAGTCCCCGTTCGCCTTGAAGCGGACCAGGCCGCCAGGATCTCCGTCGTCGGTGTGCATGGTGTAGTCCCAGCTGGCGGCGGACGCCTGCGGAGCGGCAGTCAGCACCGAGCCGCAGGTCACGCCGACGGCCGCCAGGATGCCGAGTTTCTTGGACAGATGATTCATCGAATTCCCCTTAGCCGTTGAACCAGGAACTGGTGTCGCAGTAGCTTTCGCGGCCGCTTCTGATCAGGCAGACCCGGACCGAGATGTGCACGTCTTCCTTCAGGTCATGGGTCTTGGCGTTGACCGTCGTACAACGACCGTTGCCGCCGATCTGCAGCGAATAGCCGTTGGTGTTGTCGCTCACCTGACCGCTGACGGCCCAGCCGTCCGCCTCGATGTCGCACAGCTGGATGTAGTCGCCGTCCCGGGTGAACTTGATGACGCCACCGGGATCTCCGTCGTCGGTGTGCATCTGGTACTCCCACGTCATCGCGGACGCCTCGGGAGCACCGGCGAACATCGCGGCGCAGGTCATCCCTGCGATCGCCAGTGCGCCGGCCTTTCTCGAGCGGAGTTGCATGTGCTCGGTCCTTCTCTGTTGCGAGGCCGTCAGGCCCCTGGGCGAGTGATATCCGTGAGAAGTTAACAAGCATCTTGGTATCTTCGCGACTTAATAACGTCCTACGGTGAGAAGATCCCAGTACGCTCGTCCGGCGACACACCCCGGGTACGGCGGCTGTCGGTGGGGCAGGCCAGAATGACTGGCATGCGTCTGGATCATCTGTCGTACGCGTGCGGTCCTGATGGTTGCCGGGCCACGCTGGAGCGGTTGTCCGCGCTACTCGGAGCGGAGTTCGTCGACGGCGGGGTGCACCCGCGGTTCGGCACGGTCAACCACGTCCTTCCGCTGGAGAACGACCGGTACATCGAGGTGGTCGACGTACTCGATCACCCGGCCTCCGACAAGGCGCCGTTCGGCCAGGCGGTCCGGGCTCGCAAGGAGCTCGGCGGCGGCTGGCTGGGCTGGGTCGTGGCGGTCCGCGACATGGAGCGGATGGAGACGCGACTCGGGCGGCAGTCCGTGCCTGGGAACCGGCATCGTCCGGACGGGGTGAACCTGACCTGGCGGCAGATCGGGGTGAAGGGTCTGATCGCCGACCCGCAGCTCCCGTTCTTCATCCACTGGGACGACCTGAGCGAGCACCCGTCGATCGGCGGGAAGGGCGTCAAGCTCACCGCCCTGGAGATCGCCGGCGACCCAGCCCGCGTCACCGACTGGATCGGCCACCCCGCCGACCACCTTCTGGACGACCTCGACGTCGCCTGGGTAGGCCCCAACGGCCAACCCGGCCTGGTAGCCGCCGTCTTCGACACCCCGAACGGCATCGTCCGCCTCTAGGGACCTTGTGCGCAGGCTCAGGTTTCGGCCAGGGCCTGGGTGAAGGCGGTGAGGATTCTGGTGGAGCGCGGATCGAGACCGGTCAGGGTCGATCGCGGGACCTGGTCCGCCAGAGCATCACGAAGAAGCCGGTCCGCGTCGCGTTGATTCCCCGTCGTCTCGCCCGGCGTCCAGTCGGGGATCAGGTCGGGGATCGACGAGACGCGGTTGTGGAGCAGGTTCTCGTGGGTGGTGTCGAGGCGGGTGGGTCGTCCGTTCAGCGCGCGCAGGTCTTCGGCGTACAGGAAGGCCTGTCCGCTGTGATAGCCGTGCCGGCGGAGCCGGCGAGCCTGGTCCGCCGGAAGTCCGGCCAGTTCGGCGCCGGCTCGGCAGGGAAATTCGAACAGTGCACCGAAGAGTTCGGCCGCCGGGGTCCGGGGCCCGTCGCCGAGGCTCAGCCGCCCGGTTCTCAGCGCCGTGAGCTCACGGACCCAGTCGGCGAAGGCCCAGGAGAGCGCCGGATCGCCGACACCGGCGACGAGCTCGGCCGCGACGCCGAGGAGAAAGTCGCCCACCAGCACGGTCGTGGCGCGGGCCCAGTCGATTCCGCGGCCGTGCCGATCCGGGGCCGGCGGTGAGCCGACGAAAGCGAGCACCGCGAGCGTGGCCAACTCGATGCCTGCGGCAACCGGAGCAGCTGCCTGGGGTGGGGGACAGCCGTTTGCGGTGACGGCGGCCAGGAACGGTACGGCCGGCCGGAGCCGGTGGGCCAATGGGCCTTCGTCGGCGGCCAGCATGCGAACCAGGAACGGCCACTCGGTGCGGATGGCGGCAACCTCGAGCGCGTCGCAGCCGGCGGTGAAGGCCTTGACCAGCAGAGAATCCGCCGGATCGAGTCCGACTTCCTGACGGCTGCCCACGTCGCGCAGTCCCTCGGGGAGGATCATCGCGCGGCGGGCCTTGGTGCAGAACGGGCTGTCGTCGGTCAGCGTCGACGCCAGGGTCCGCCAGGCCAGCTGATAGCGGCGGGTAGCGTGGCGGGCGGTCTCGAAGTACCCGACGAACGCGCGCGACATCTGCTCCCGATAACGCCTACCTGCCTCGGTCGGGTCGTCGAGTGCGCCCGCGATGCAGTCCGCGGCGATCGCGCCACTCTGGACGGCGTAGCTGATGCCTTCGCCGGTGAACGGATTCGTCAGTCCGGCCGCGTCGCCGATCAGGATGCGACCTTGATCCAGACACGTCTGCGGGCTGAACCCAAGGTTGGTGGTTGCCCCGGCGACCCTGGTCGCGTCGAGACTCGCGAAGTACGGATCGATGAGAGCCAGGTCGGAGAGTGTGTCGGCGAACAGTTGCGCGGCGGATCGCTCGCGGTTCGAGGAGGTCGCGGTGAGAGTACACGTATCACCGGGCCCCTGAATCACCCACGCGGAGGCCATCGCGCCCTTGACGTTGCGCGGCGGTGGCGCTGCGAAGTACAAGATCGACTCGGGGACCGGGCCGCTGCCACGAAGTACGCCCGAGACCGTGACGCCGGTCGATTGCCGCACCTCTGTGACGTCCGGAGCCCCCGTGGCCACGACGATGTGCGCCGCCCACATGCTGCCGACTGTTCCGGCTGTGTCCTTGACCAGGACGCGATGGCGCCCATCGTCGGCAGGCTCGAGGGTTGCCCGGCCGTTGATCACGGTCGCGCCGGCGGCTCGCGCGCTCTCGATCAGTCGCTCGCGCAAGGTCGCCTGATCGCAGGCATAGAGCTCGGGCACCGCGATCAGCCGCGACTCGCACCGGCCGAACCGCAGCCGCAGTGCATCCACCGGCCGGGTCGGCAGGTCAAGGGATGCGAGAGTCGCCTCGCTGACAACCACGTCGTACGCCGGTCCGTCCGCGCGGGGTGCGTCGACCATTACGACCTGAATCCCTGCGCCGGCCAATCGGGCAGCGGCGACCGACCCTGCCGGGCCGCCACCGATCACCACGACAGGGGTCGTCGGTCCGTTCATCCCAGCTTCGACCATTCCGCCTGAGCGACAGCGAGAACTCGTTGCCGAGTCGACTCGTCACTCAACTCGTCCAGCCGCCCGAGCGCACGGCGGAAACATGCACCCGCCAACCCTCGTGCCTCGGTCAGACCCCCGAGTTCCTCGACCATCGAACGAACGGCCGGCAGGTCAGCAGCGGAGAACGACACGTCCAGCAGGAGTTCCGCCAACCGCCCGGACCGATCTCTGCGCAGCGCGGCCAGGGTCGGAGCGCCGAACAGCCCGAGCAGGTGGTCGGTGCCGGCAGGCTTGTCGGTTCGGTCGAGGTCCAGGTCCAAGGTGTCGTCGAGGATCTGGAAGGCGGCGCCGAGATCCATCCCGAACTGGCCGAGTACGGCGAGATCGGCCGCGCTCCGGCCCGCCGCCTGGCCGCCCAGCACACACGCCAGCCAGAACAAGCGCCCGGTCTTCTGCCGAACCAGCTCGTCATAGTCCGCCAAGGAGAAGTCGACATCGAAGGCACGCTGTACGTCGAGCATCTCCCCACGCGCCAGGTGTGCCGCCGTCGTGGCGAACGTCCGGTTCGCCCCCGCGCCGAGTTCGGCGGCTTCCTGCGCGGCCAGCCCGAAAACGGCGAGCCCGGTCAGCAACGCGACCTCCGTGCCGAGCGTGACGTGGGCGGCTGGAAGGTGCCGGCGTACCTCGGCCTGGTCGATCACGTCGTCGTGCAGCAACGACGCGAGATGGAGCAGCTCGACGACGGAGGCCGCCCGCACCGCGGCGTACGAGCCCTCGCCCGCGCAGACCTCGACGAGGGTGCGGCGCAGGCCTTTGCCGGCGGTCGACACGAGCCCGAGCACGACATGCCTCGACGCGGAGGGCAGGTCGGCAGCGAGTACGGCCATTCGCCGGGAGACCTGCGTGCGAAAGTCTGCGGGCGTGTCCCGGACGAGCAAGATCAGTGGCTCTCGATCGGTGCCTGCAAGATCAGTTCGGGGTCGGTGGCGAGCCGCGAATAGACCGTGCGATAGACCTCGGGATCGTTCAGGTAGTCGATCATCTGGCGGAAGTTCTTACCCTTCGCCGGTACCAGCACATCCTTGTAGAGGGCCTCCGCGACCGCGTACTGCGCCGGGGTGGTCCGCAGCTTCACACCCAACATGGCGGTGGCCGCCGAAGTCAGGTCGTCGTCGGTCAGGACCGTGCCGGGATCGTCGGGGTTGTCGAGCGCCCGCTCCAGGAAGTCCCTGTACTTGGTGTAGAGCTGGTTCGCCTGGTACTTCTCGTCGCTGCTCGCCTCGACGCCCTCCGTCTTGGATCTGACCAGGTCCTCGTTCAGATAGATCACCGAGACGAGAAGCCGCCCGACCCGGCTGAGAGCGAGAAACTCGTCGCGCAGCCGGTCGCCGAACTCGGTGGTCGCGGTGGCAGGCAGGTCGTACATATCCGGCACGATGGGAATCAGGAAGCAACCGTCGACCAGCGTGTAGACCGGGCGATTCGCCTCGCCGCCCGCACAGACCACCGAGCCTGAGTCGCCGGCCCACCCGAAGCTGTTGATCAGATGGACGCCGGTCATGTAAACGACCGGAGGTACGCCGGGTAGGCCGCCGGTGCTGACCGAGATGCTGAAGTCCAGCCCGGTGACTATGTTGGCTGTGTGTCCGGTGGTCCGGCCGACCTTCTCGACGTTCATGTCCAGGCGGGCGGCGGCAACCGCGTTACTGGGCAGAAGGTCGACATTCAACGCGTCCAGCGTGCGCTGCATGTCGCAGATGAAGATGTTGCCGTGGTTGTCACCGGCGAACAACACACCGATGGCCGGGTGGCTGGCCGAGATCGGTGGCATCAGGCCCTGCACGATGCCCTTGCCGACGAGCGACTCGTCGATGACCTCGGCGATTCCGGCGTCGACGGTCCCTGGCGAGCCGGCGGCGAAGCTCAGGGGAACGAAGCGCTTGAGGCGCGCGACGGTGTTCGCATCGTCCAGGTTGTCGCCGGGTTGCGCGATGTGCTGGCCTACGCGGCCCAGGTTGAGGTTGGCGACCACGTGATTGCAGGAGAGCAGGCAGATCTTCTGATCGGTCCGGTCCCGCACGACGGCGCCGAACGTGCCGGTACCGAAGCCCTCCACGTTGGCGATCCCCGAGCCCTCGGTCGCAGGCCGGTACTTGTCAGTGATCGGAACGGGAGTGTGCCAACCGTCACCGCCCAGGACTCGCAGCGTGTCCTCGCCGGCCGGCGGTGCGAAGCTGAACGGCCCGGCCTCGATCACGTCGACGCCGTACGTCCGTCCGGACACCTGGACAGTGCTGGGCAATAGTCGCGATCGCGCGACATGGTTCTCCGGGCGCTTCTTGGCCACCAGCGCCAGTACGGCGGGTTCGTTCGTCCGCTCACCTCCGCGGATCCGGTAGCCGACGCCGAATCCGGTGACGTTCGGATCACCGGCGAACCGGTGCCGCAGGCCGTCCCGGCCCTGCCGCAACAGGGCGCGGTGATCGCGGTCGAACTGCTCCTGGGCGGTCATCGATCACCTTTCTCTGCTGCTGCGATCCGAGCCACGGACGTGAGCCAGACCGCGGCGAGATCGTCCGCGGTCGGCGAAACGATCGGCGTCACCGTGGCGGCCGCCAGCGCCACCAGGGCGAGAACGTCGTCGGTCGGAGCCTTGGCGGCCGCGGCCAGGGCCACTCGGAGGGCTTGGTCGGTGGCGGTCGAGAGTCCGCGTGCGGCCAAGGAGTCGGCGGCCTTGCGAATCAGGGCAAGACGTTCGGGGCCAAGGCCGGCGGCGACCGACAGCAAGTGCTTACTGGTCGCTCGATCAAGCGACGGCTCGCTGTTGCCTGCGGCGACGACCGGTGTCATGACGGCCACGCCGAAGCGGGCGATCCGTAGTACGGAGCGAACCTGAGCGGCAGTCAGGATGTCGGCCGCTTGGGCTTCCCCGCCGACGCCCAGCACGAGGCCGGCACCGGCTGCGCCCGAGGCAGCGAGGACACCTCGCCGCGACAGCGTCGATTGATCGTTGCTCATGGCCACAAACTCCAGTTCTGCAGGTAGCCGGTATCGAGTCTCGTCACGTCGGTGATCTCGAGGCGCCAGATCCCCGTGGCGTTCGGCACCGAGGAGGCATCGAGGCGGTAGACCTTGTCGAGACTGGTGCTGCCATCGCTCTGGTCGGGCGCCTTCAGCTCTTTGCTGAAGCCGCCCGGGCCGCGCAGAACGATGCGAAGATCACCGATGAAGGTGTGCTTGACATGGAGATCGACGGTGGTCTGCCTCGACCCCTGGCGAGCGCAGTGTGCGACGTTGAGGTCGCTGCCCACCGTTGGTCCCGGTCCGTCCACCGAGGCATCGGGAATGGTCATTCTTGCGTCGCTGGCATTGGGGCACTGCGGGCTGAGCAGTTGTGCCGCGAACACCTCTCCGAAGGTGACGGGCATGTCGAGCGAACCGAACTTCTCGGCGTACCGGCTGTGGACCGGGTTGAGGAAGATCCCGGGCAAGAGGTCGATGTCGATCGGCGGACCGGTCGTGCTGGAGAAGGGCGGAGACAGCAGCTGGCCGCGGGCGGTGCACATGTTGTCGCCGTCCAGGCAGACCTCGGTTGTCCTGCCTTGGACGTCAGCCGGTATCGGCCAGCTGAGCAGAGCGCCGGCGCCATGGGGCGCCACCACCTGGCCGTTGTCGGGATCGATGTAGATGCTGTACGACGATCCGCCAGGGGTGAACGGGTTGGCCAGCAGGACGATGGAGGTGATCGCGTTGCGCTCGACCGCCGTCAGGTCTCCCAGCGCGAGCTGGATCACCATCGACCCCTGCGAGTAGCCGATCAGGCCGATCCGCTCGTTCGGGCAGGTCAGGATCCGGTCCCGGATCAGGTGATAGAGCTGGTCACCGCCGAGGCTCGCGGAGTTCACGAAGTCGGTCCAGCCGAAGTCCGGCGGAGTGGAGTTGATTCCGGACGCCGGATAGGGCAACGAATAGTAATGAGTGGTACTCGGCAACAATCTCGAGGCGGCTTCGGCATAAGCGCCGACCCGGGCGCCCATGCCGTTCCAGTTGTCCATCGCCTCGCCGCTACCACGGGCGCCGATGACCAGGTAGTCGGAACAGGGCGGGGGCGGTGGATCCGCTGCCACCGCAGGGGCGACGCCACTCGACGCCACCATGATCAGCAAGGCCGCAAAGGCGGTCAGTGCACGAGACAATCGACGCATGAATGAAATCTTATGAGTAATTCGGGGGCGACGCCGATCAATTTCGAGCACACTTTGAACATATTCGAAAGGCTGGAGAATTACTTGAGGCGCTGATAATGCGAACCGGTTGCGCACAATTCTCCCTGCGCAGTCCGTGCGAGAGTCGCCCTCCTCGAAACCCCAACGGCATCCGCCGGTAGCCCTTGACCTTTGGCCGGCGTCGGCCTAACGTACAACCAAATGGTTGTAGATGACGATGTGGTTGATGGGTTGTTGCACGCGTTGGCCGACTCGACGCGGCGGGACATCGTGCGTCGGTGCCTGGGGGATGCGGCGTCGGTGTCGCGGTTGGCCGAGGGGTATCCGATGAGTTTCGCGGCGGTGCAGAAGCACGTCGCCGTACTGGAACGGGCTGGACTGGTGACCAAGGAGCGCAGGGGCCGGGAGCAACTGGTGCGGACCGAGGTCGACGCCGTACGGCGGGCTCGGGAAGCGCTCGATCAGCTCGAGGCTTCGTGGCGTGGGCGGGTCGATCGGATGTCGGCCCTACTGACGGAAGGGACTGAGAACGATGAGCGTGACCAGCGTTGACAAGGATCTCGAGGCACTGACGCTGACCTTGATCGCC
Source organism: Kribbella sp. NPDC051952 (assembly GCF_040680855.1). Classification (NCBI taxonomy): domain Bacteria; kingdom Bacillati; phylum Actinomycetota; class Actinomycetes; order Propionibacteriales; family Kribbellaceae; genus Kribbella; species Kribbella sp. NPDC051952. The sequence goes on along the minus strand of NZ_JBFAXQ010000006.1, from coordinate 198,947 downwards.
GACTTCGACGCGAGCGTCGAGCAGGTGTGGGAGCTGTGGTCGGATCCGCGCCGGCTCGAGCGTTGGTGGGGACCTCCGACGCATCCGGCGACGGTGGTCGATCACGATCTGACGCCGGGCGGCGAGATCACGTACTACATGACGTCGCCGGAAGGCGAGAAGTACCACGGGTGGTGGCGGGTCACCTCCGTCGATGCACCGAAGGCGCTCGAGTTCATCGACGGGTTCGCGGACTCGGAGGGGAAGCCGGTCGACGACCTGCCGACGAACACGACCTCGGTGCAGCTCAGTTCGTCCGGCGCCGGGACGCGGATGGAACTGCGGTCGTCGTACGACACCCGCGAGCAGATGGATCAGCTGATCGCAATGGGCATGGACGAGGGCCTCGTCCTCGCCGTCGGCCAGATGGATGCCCTACTCGCTCAGTGAATGTTCTCGAGCTCGGCGAGTGAGGTCTCGAGGTGACCGAGCAACCGCTGCAGGTGCGGGACCGTCCGCCGGCAGCCGATCAGCCCGAAGTGCAGATGGTGGTCGTAGCTGGTGACGCTGATGTTCAGCGCCTGACCGTTGAGCACGATGCTCGCCGGATACATCCCGAGCAGGCGGGACCGGTTCCAGTACAGCGGGCTCTCGGACGGTCCCGGGACGTTGGAGATGACGAGGTTGTACGGCGGCGTCGTACGGCCGGCCACTCCCGGGAGGACCGCGGCCGGCCCGGCGACACTGAAGCCGAGGGCACCGATCAGGAGCCGCTGCAACGGGCTGAGCGCGGACAGCATGCCTTTCGCGTACGTCGTCGACGTCATGATCCGGCGGATCCGTTGCTCCGGGTCCGCCTCGTCGGTGGCGAGGTCGGCGATCAACGTACTGAGCGAGTTGCCACCACCGGGTGCGCCGTCCTCGCCACGCAACGAGACCGGGACCATGGCCGTCAACGCCTTGTCCGGAAGGGCATTCAGCTCGAGCAGATAGTTGCGCAGGGCCCCTGAACACATCGCGAGCATCACGTCGTTCAGGGTCGCGCCGGTGATCGCCCGTACCTTCTCCAACCGCTCGAGCTCCCACGACTGCGCCGCGAACCGACGAGCCCCGGTGATCCCCTGGTTGAACACTGTCCGGGGCGCCTGGAACGCGCCCGCCGAGTGATCGGACTGCACACTCCGCAGGATCTCCTTCACCCCGACCGGAGTCAGGCCGGCCAGGTCAGCCAGCACCCGCCCAGCGCCACCGACCGCATGAGCGGCAGACCCAAGCGTCCGCACGGGCATCCGACCAACCGCCGCGAACAACTCAGCAGCAGTCGGCAACCCACCAGCAGTATTGCCGACGATCGGCTCCGCACTCGGCTGAGCTGGGAGCGCATATGTTGCCGGCATCCCCGATCGGGTGGGATCGGTGGTGAGGGTGTCGGCCATCCAGCGGAGGGCGGAGACGCCGTCGAGGAGCGAGTGGTGGACCTTGCTGTAGAGGGCGAAGCGCCGGCCCTCGACGCCCTCGATCAGATGCATCTCCCACAGCGGCCGGTGCCGATCCAGCAGGGTGCCGTGCAGACGACTCGTGAGTTCGAACAGCTCCCGGAACCGCCCCGGACGCGCCAGCGCGGACAGCCGGACGTGGTACTCGAGGTCGATGTCGTCGTCCTGCTCCCAGGACCAGTAGCCGAGGTCCAGGACCCGGTTCCGCACCCGCCGGGCGAACACCGGATTGACCGTCGGTGCCTCGACCATCTCGTGGTAGAGCCCGGACAGGTAGTCCCGGGAGCTCTCCGGGAACACATTGTCCCGGCCGGCCCCCTCCGGCAACTCGAACAACATCAACCCGCCGACGTGCATGGGCTGCTCCCGGGTTTCCCCACCCAGAAACATCGCATCCAGCGGCCCCACCGCGGTCATGAGTCCTCCGCTCCCGACCAAGCCTTCTGACGCTTCATCGTTCGCCAGGTCGGGCAGGCCCGTCTACCCCTGCTAACAGCTCTGACCGAGATTTTGTTATCCCTTCAGCAACTCAAGCGGCAGGTAACGCTCAGTCGAGGGGGCGGTAGTTGATGCCGATTCGTTCGATGCGGGCGAGGTGGGGGCGGAGGCGGGTGAGGAATTCGTCGTACGACGTGCGCGGTGAACCCCACGCACGCTCGGCGAAGGCGGAGAGGCGTGGGAGGAGCATGTAGCCGACCTGCTGCTCGTCGGGCATGTACTCGGTCCAGATCTGGCACTGGGTGCCGACGATCAGTGCCTTCTCCTCATCGCTGAGTGACGGCGGGATCACCTCGAAGTCGTAGACCTTCTGCAGCGGGATGAAGTTGCCGATCGCGAGCGGCTCGGTCGCCGGGTCGCCCTGGTAGTAGTCGAAGTACACCGACTCGCACGGCGCCATCACGGTCTGGTGACCGGCCTTCACGGCGACCTCACCACGCTGGGCGCTGCGCCACGCCATAATGACCGCGTCCTTCGGGCAGTCGGTCTCGACCATCTCGTCCCAGCCGACCAGCCGGCGACCGCCCTCGACCAGCACCTCCTGGACCTGGGCGGTGAACCACCCCTGCAACTGCTCGGCCTCGGACAGCCCGAGCTCGGCCTGCCGCTTCTGCGCAGCCTCCGACTCCTTCCACTGCACCGACGGGCACTCGTCGCCGCCGAGGTGGATGTACTGGCTCGGGAAGATGTCGAGCACCTCGCGCAGCACGGCCTTGACGAACTCGACCGTCGCGTCGTTCACGTTCAGTACGTCGTCGCTGATGCCCCAGATCTGGCGGACCTTCAACTGGGTGTCCGGGTTGTTGCCGAGCTCCGGGTACGCCGTGATCGCGGCCTGCATGTGCCCCGGCAGATCGATCTCCGGGACCACGTCGATACCACGCTCGGCGGCGTACGCGACGATCTCGCGCAGGTCGTCCTTGGTGTAGAACCCGCCGTGCCGGGTGCCGTCATAGGTCCACTCGGACTCGTCCCGGCCACGCATCTTGCCGACCAGCGTCTCGTCCCGCCACGCGCCGACCTCGGTGAGCCGCGGGTACGCCTCGATCTCGACCCGCCAGCCCTGGTCGTCGGTCAGGTGGAAGTGCAGCGTGTTCAGCCGGTGCAGCGCCAGTACGTCGATGACCTTGAGGACGAACTCCTTCGGCATGAAGTGCCGGGCGACGTCCAGCATCATCCCGCGCCAGGCGAACTCCGGTGCGTCCGCGATCCGCACGGCCGGGACCGCGACCTTGCCGTCCGCGGCCGGCTCGGCGGCCTCGATCAGCTGCGCGTACGTCGTCTCCGCGTGCCGGAGCGCATCCTCGGAGCCGGCCGTCAGCCGGGCACCGTCCGCGGTCACGTCGATGCGGTACTCGGTCGCACCCAGGTTCTCGACCACGTCCCGGATGGCTTCTCCGGCCGGATCCGCGGAGAGCCACTGACCCTCGTCGACGGTGAGTTCACGCGGGGCAGGGACGATCGCGATGTCAGGCATCCGGACTCTTTCCAAGAGGATCGAAGTACGTCAGAACCTTACCCCTCAGCCAGATGAGAAGGTTGGACCGTGACCAGCGAGCGGCAGCGGACGACATTGCGCGTGCTGGTTGCCAGCAACGCGCTGGGTGGGGTGGCGACGGCAAGCGGGTTCGCTGTGGCCGGGCTGCTCGCGGAGAAGGTCTCCGGCTCGACCTCACTGGCCGGGCTGGTCGCGACCTCGACCACGCTGGGCGCTGCGATCCTCGCTGTCCCCCTGGCTGGCCTGGCCCGCTCCCGCGGCCGTCGCGTCTCGCTGACCACCGGCTACCTGGTTGCCTGCGCCGGAGCGCTGCTCACTATCCTTGCCGCCCAGCTGGGCTCGCTCACGCTGCTCCTCCTGGCCGGACTGATGTTCGGCAGCGGCTCAGCGTCCAATCTGCAGTCCCGGTACGCCGCGACCGACTCAGCGGAGCCGAGCCGGATCGCGCGTTCACTGGCACTGGTTGTGTGGGCGACCACGATCGGAGTGGTCGTCGGGCCGAATCTGACCGGCGTCGGCGGCTCCATCGGCGATTCACTCGGCATCCTCGCGCTGGCTGGTCCCTACGTCTTCTCTGTGATCGCCTTCGCCCTCGGCACGGTCACGGTGTGGTTCGGAATGCGCAGTCTGCGCCAGGACCGACCCACGACGAAGATCGAGCGGCAGCCGCTCGCGACGACGTTCCGGCAGGTCATCGTCATCCCGCAGGCCCGGCTCGGACTGCTCTCGATCGCCACTGCCCACGCGGTGATGGTCGGCGTGATGTCGATGACCGCAGTGCACCTGCGGCACCACGGCGCCTCACTGACGATCGTCGGCTTCGTCATCAGCGGACATGTCGCCGGCATGTACGCACTGTCCCCGCTGACCGGCTGGCTGGCGGACCGCCTCGGCCGCATCCCCACCATCGGCATCGGCCTCGCCATCCTGGCCAGTGCCATGACGGTGGCCGCGCTGGCCCCGGATGACGCGCACGCGCTGACCGCTACCGCACTGGCTCTGCTCGGCCTCGGCTGGTCCGCTTGTCTGGTCGCAGGCTCCACTCTGCTGTCCCGCTCGGTGCCGGAGGACATCCGCACCTCGGCGCAAGGCCTGTCCGATCTGACCATGGGCGTGCTGGCCTCGATCTCCGGGACCGCCGCTGGACCGATCCTGGCCAACCTCGGCTTCCACTGGCTCGCTGTACTCTGCGGCCTGCTGCTGATCCCGGCCGCACTACTGGCCGCCGCCACCAAACAGACTGTGGTTAGGGTCTAGCGGCGTGAGCATCGCTGAGGGCGGAATCCCCAGTCCGAACATCTGGCATCACCCGAAGGTGTACGAGATCGAGAACCGGGCTGTTGATCCGGACGGCGTGATCGAACCGGCCATGCGGGCGATCCGGGACTGGGCCGGGCTGACGGTGCTCGACATCGGCTGTGGGACCGGATTCCACCTGCCGAGGTTCGCTACGACCGCGGCACGTGTCATCGGGGTGGAGCCGCACGGTGCACTCGCGGAGGCGGCCCAACGGCGTACGCGCGAGCTCTCCAACGTCGACGTACGACAAGGTACGGCGCAGCGGTTGCCGGTGCCGGATGCTTCGATCGACGTGATGCATGCGCGCTGGGCGTACTTCTTCGGGCCGGGCTGTGAACCCGGGCTGGCCGAGCTCGACCGGGTGATGCGGCGGGGTGGGACGGCCTTCATCATCGACAACGACGCGGGCCGGTCGACCTTCGGCCAGTGGTTCAGTACGTCGTACCCGATGATCAAGGCGGACGTCGTGGAGAAGTTCTTCACTGGACGCGGCTGGACCCGGACACCGCTCGACATGGCCTGGCGGTTCGAACGGCGGGAGGACTTCGAGGCCGTCGTCCGGATCGAGTTCAAGCCCGCCGACGCGGACCGGATCATCGCGTCGCACTCCGGTGTCGAGGTGGACTACGCGATCAACCTGTGGAGCAAGTCCTTCTGACACGCTGACGGTCTGCGGCCGGACCTCTCGGGCCCATAGGGTTGACGGATCAGTCGACGGGGCTTTTGGGGAGGCACCAGCAGGGATGGACGGACTGCTGCTCGAAGGCGTACCGGGGTTGCCGAAGCGGCTTCGGATCGACGTAGGTGAGCAGCGAGCCGTGGTGATGCCGTCGACCGCGGCTGCTCGTCAGCTGGCCGACCTCGTCGTCGGTGCGGAGGACCCACCGGCCGGTGCGGTGGTGAAGGCCGGCGGCACGGTCCGGCTGGTCCCGGCCGAAGGCGGGCTGCTGCCACACCTCACTGTCCTGGGCAATGTGATCCACGGGCACCGGGTGGCCCAGCCGGTCACCAAGAGGGCCGCAGAAGAGCAGAGTCTCGTGAAGGCGACCCGGTGCGGTCTCGCCGACGTACTGAACCGCTATCCGCACGAGATCACGCCAGGTCGTCGCCGGCTGGCCGGTGTGGCCCGAGCCCTTGGCGCGTACCCGCGAGTGATCGTCCTGGAGGACGCGAACGGCCTGCCCACGTGGGGATCCCTGCTCCGGATCGAACACAATCCCGACCTGTCCTCGGCCGCACTCCTGCTGATCACGACCAACGCCACGCGTACGACGGGATTCCTCGATGCGGAGTAGTCGTCGAGCGTTCCTGGGTGCGGCCGCGACACTCCTGGTCGCGGGCTGTTCGAGCGACGTACTCGGACTACGCCGCGCAGTGCGTGTCGCGGTGAGCTGGAGTGGTCAGGAGCTCCGGGCCTTCCACAGTGTGCTCGACGGCCTCGGCGCGCTGGACTACCCGGTAGAGGTCGTGCCGCTCGGCGATGACATCTCCACCGCCTTCGGTGCCCGCTCCACCCGCCGCCCGGACATCGTCATGCTGCCCCAACCCGGTCTGGTCCCCCGCCACCTCCGTGACCTCGAGCCCATCCCCGACGACCTCGCCCAGCTCGGCCGGGTCCGGCTGTGGAAGGAGCTGCTGGTTCACGACGAGACGACGTACGGCGTGCCTTTCAAGACAGCTCACAAGTCGGCGGTCTGGTATCGGCCCTCGGTGTTCCGGCAGGTCGGCGTACAACCTCCACGGGTGTGGGCGGAGTGGCTGGAGCTCAACCAGGCCTTGACGCAGGCCGGTGTGACGCCGTTGTCGCTGGCTGCTGGTGATGGCTGGGTGCTCACGGACTTCTTGGAGAACGTGCTGCTGGGGACGGCGCCGACGGTCTACGAGGAGCTGGCAACTGCTGCTGACCCGCGGCCGTCCCGGCAGCCCGAGTTCGCGACCGCACTGCGATTGCTGGGGTCGATGTGGTCGGCTCCGGCCGCGCTGGCGGGCGGTGTGAAGCGTTCGCTCGTGCAGCAGTTCCCGGATGCCCTGGTCGAGGTGTTCGGACACCGCAGGGCGGCCATGGTGCTCGCCTCCGATTTCGCCGAGCCCGTCGTACGGTCGTTCGCCGCGGACCCTGCCGACGTCGGCGTCTTCACCTTCCCGCCGATGGCCGCTGGATCGCCTGCCCCCGTGGTCGTCGGTGGTGACGTGATGGTGTTGCCGAGGCCCACCACCGACGATGCGCGCGATCTCGTCCGCCGGCTGTGCGCATCGACCGCTGCGGACCCGTGGATCAAGGAGGGCGGGTTCCTGGTCGACGGTCGGGTGTCGGGGTACTCCCCCGAGCTCACTCGGTTGGCCGAACAGCTCACCCGATCCGGTGAGCTGCTGCGGTTCGACCTGTCCGACCGGCTCGGACGACTCGGCGACATCAACGGACTCTGGCGCGTACTCACGGACTTCCTGATCCAGATCGGTGGCCGCGGGACTGCCGTCGTACCCGAGGCTGTCGACGCCGCGATGACCGCGCTGCGGAAGGTGGAGGGCTGATGGGCCTGCAGACGAACGGCCTGTCGCTCGAGGTCGTCGGCCGGGAGGTCAGCGGCCGGCCGGTACCAGGCCGACCACGGCGACCGGCTGGGCCTTACCTGCTGGGACTACCTGCCTTGCTGCTCAGCTGCCTGCTGCTGGTGCCGATCGGTGTCACCGTGGTCACGGCGTTCCGGACTCCGGGTGGTTTTGGCTTCGGAAACTTCGCAGTGATGGGCGATCCGGGCGCATTGCGTGCTGTCGGCAACAGCCTGCTCTGGGTGCTGGTTGCCTTTGCACTGGTCGTGGTCGGGTTCTTCCTTGCGTTGTTGAGTTACCGGCTTCCGGCAGTGACGTCGTTCTTGCAGCCTGCACTGGTGATTCCGTTCGCGGTGTCGGTGTTGGTCTCCGGTGCGACGTTCCGGCTGATCTTCGACCCGACGCCGGAGCGTGGGACGGTCACGGCGGTCTGGAGCCGATTGTTCGGGTCGAGCCCGGTCTGGCTGGGTGCTGGTCTGTTCTGGCTCGTCTTGGTGTCGGCGTTCGGCTGGACCTGGCTCGGGTACGTCGTGTCGTTGTTCCGCGCCGGACTGGACGCGATCCCCGACGACGTGACCCGGACCGTCGCGGCCGAGGGTGTGACCGGGTGGCGCCGGTTGAAGGCCCTGGAGATCCCATTGCTGCGGCCGATCACCGGTGTGATCACGTTGACCCTGGTGATCGCGGCCGTGCGGGTCTTCGACCTGGTGCTGATCGTCGTACCGGGTTCGATGCAGCAGTCCGCGGATGTGCTCGGGCTGAACTGGTGGCGTGCGACCACGACCGGCGACAACCCCGGGCGTACGGCGGCGCTCGGGGTGGTGCTGTTCGCGATCGTGGCTGCTGTCGCGGTGACCGGCATGCGTGGGTTGCGTCGTCGTCGGTGGGCGATGCCGGTGGCCGTCGTACCGCCAGATCGGTCGTTGGGCCGGCCTAAGCCGAGCAAGCGGGTGAAGCGGATCGGGTGGACTGTCGGGTTCGTGGTGAGCCTGGTGTGGATCTTCCCGGCCTTGGTGCTGGTGGCTACCGCGTTGCACTCGCCGCGTGAGGCCGGTCTGCGTGGGTGGTGGTCGCCTTCGGGGCTCGGGTTCTCGTCGTTCGCGGCTGCGGCGAATGTGGGGCTGTTCCGGGCCTTGCTGTCCACAGTGTTCATCGCCGGCGCAGCCACGGTCGTGTTGCTCGTGATCGCCGTACCGACGGCCTATCTGGTCGCGTGGGGTGGATTGCCGCAGTGGTTGGGCCGCGGGGTGATGGCGGTGTTCGTCGTACTCGCGGTGACCCCGGTGCAGATGTACGCCGCCCCGCTGCGGGATGCGATCGGGGCTGCGGGCTTGGCGGGTTCACGGGTCGCATTGGCGTTGGTGCATGCGGCTGCGGGTTTGCCGTTCGCTGTGTTGTTGCTGCGGTCTGCGTTCGCGTCCGCGCCACCTGCGTTGGTTTCTGAGGCGTTACAGGGGCCTGCGCGGCAGAGCGCCGTACTGGCTACTGTGCAGCGGACGTATCGGCCTGCACTGGTGGCTGTTGCGGTGTTGGAGTTCGCGTTGGTGTGGAACGACTTCATCGTGGGCTTTCTGATCAGTGGGCCGGGTACGACGCCGTTGTCGCTGGTGTTGTGGGGTGAGGCGCGGCAGTTCTCGGCGTCGAGTGGGACGGTCGCTGCGGCGGGTGTGGTCGCGTCTGTCGTGCCTGCGGTGCTGATGCTGTCGTTCTGGCCGACTGTCGTGCGTGGACTGACCGCCGGGAGCAGGCCATGAGTGAGCCCTCGGAGGAGCAGCGCAAACCGGAGGAGAATCCCTGGCCGAATCGGAAGCAGGGGATCTTCTTCGCGGTCAGCGCACTTGCGTCGGGTCTGCTGTCCGGGCTTGCGTCCGAGAAGCTGTCGCAGAGCCTGGACAGTGGCGGCTGGGTGCGGGTGGTCGGGATCAGCCTGACCGCTGTGTTGTTGCTGATCGCCCTTATTTACAACGCTCCTGCGGCGGTGCAGGCGCATCGTCGTCGACGGCTGCGGCTTCCGGCTGCTGCTACCGAGCTGCACGCCGCCGCCGAGGAGTCGGAGCAGTGGATGATTGCCCTGGGCACCGATGCTGGTGGTCTTGCCGCGGCTGAGTGGTATTCGCTGAACGAGGTGCGGCTGCGGGAGCTCCTGCTGACGGAGAAGCCGCGGGCCGATACGGCCGAGGACTTTGCCCGGATCTGTGATGCGCTCGAGGTTTGGTACGTACGGCGGGATGAGCCGGGGGCGCTGCTGGAGTTGAGCGAGTTCCTGACCGCGGTTGCGGATGCATCGGAGCGCCGGGACCTTGCGGAACTCGCAGCGGCTCGGGCGGCTACGGCGTACCGGATGATGGGAGACCTCGAGGCGGCCAGTACGCGGCTGGGGATCTCGGACAACGTGGCGACGCATAGTCGTACGGCGGCGGCGTTGACGACTCGTCGGCAGGTCGAGCGGGCGCTGTTGCATTTGGCGCGGGCCGAGCAGGCGCCGGCTGGGAATGACAGGATCGAGGCGGTGCTGAACGCGCGTGATCGGCTGGACGACGCTCGGTTGAGCCGACCGGGGCCTGACCTTGCGGCTGAGGTCGCGATCTTCATCAACCTGGCGATCGTGCATCTGTATCGGCAGGACGCCGAAGGTGCGCTGGATCAGCTTCGGCCGGCTGTTGCGCGGGCTACTGCGGCCGGCGATGTCAGCGGGCAGGCGCATGCGTCGGAGCTGACCGGCGTGGCCGCGTGGATGAAGCGCAGTCCGCACGAGGCCAAACGCTGGTGGGAACACGCTGCGCACCTGTACGCCGAGATCGACGAACGCGAAGGTCGAGCCCGCTGCCTCCAACACCTAGGCTCCGCCGAGGTAACCGCCGGCAACCTCCAAGACGCCCAGGTGCTCCTAGAACAAAGCGCCCTGCTCCGCACCTCCCCCAGCCCGCTCCTAACCACCTACTTAGAAGCCGCCCGCCAAACCAAAGCTCCCCCACTCATCACCGACGACCCACCCCACCACCGCGCAACCACCTGGCTACGCCGCCTCCGCAACTACTTCACCCGCTGACCTCACCCCGCCCCACCCCCGCCCAGCACCGGCCCACCCCCGGGCGCACGAGGGGTTATCCCCTGGTGTTGTCCCTTCTCCCCTTGTGTACAGGGGGAGAAGGGACAACACGCGGGGATATCCCCTCGTCGTACGAGGAACCGGCGGGCAGTACCGCGGCCGGCTGGTCACCGCCCTTGAGCTTGCCGGTTCCTCCGCACGTCCCCGTTGCCCCACCGCCGGTTCGCCCGCACGTCCCCGGTGCTCCACCGCCGGTTCGTCCACACGTCCCGCTGCCCCACCGGCGGTTCGTCCACACGTCCTCGCTGCTCCACTGCCGGTGGGTTCAGCGCCTCTCATTACAGCTCGGGTGCCTCTTCGTCGTTCAGGACCGCGGTTGCTTTTCCGGCCGGGTTCGAGGGTTGTCGGTGGGGTCGCCTAGGTTGGTGTTCATGGCGAAGGCAGTGGCTCAGGCTAAGGGGAAGGCGCCTTACGCGTGTTCGGAGTGTGGATGGACTACGGCGCGCTGGATCGGGCGGTGTGGGGAGTGTCAGGCCTGGGGCACGGTCGCCGAGGTCGGTGCACCTAAGGCTGCCCGGATCACGGCCGGCCCGGTCTCGTCGCCCGCGATGCCGATCGCCAAGGTGTCCGCGATCGAGGCCGAGTCCCGCCCGACCGGCATCGGTGAGCTGGACCGTGTGCTCGGCGGTGGCGTCGTACCGGGCGCGGTCATCCTGCTCGCCGGTGAGCCCGGCGTCGGCAAGTCGACCCTGCTCCTCGAGGTCGCAGCCCAATCGGCACGACGCGGCCAACGCACGCTCTACGTCTCCGGCGAGGAATCCGCCGCCCAGGTCCGTCTACGCGCCGGCCGGACCGACGCGCTCGTCGACGAGCTCTACCTGGCAGCCGAGACCGACCTCGGCGCCGTCGTCGGCCAGGTCGACGCGGTCGACCCATCGTTCCTCGTGATCGACTCGGTCCAGACCATGGCTCACCCCGAGGTCGAAGGCGCACCCGGTGGGGTCACGCAGGTCCGCGAAGTCACCGGCGCCCTGGTCCGCCTTGCCAAGGAACGCCACATCGCCGTCGTGCTCGTCGGTCACGTCACCAAGGACGGCGCGATCGCCGGTCCAAGAATGCTCGAGCACCTCGTCGACGTCGTACTGGCGTTCGACGGCGATCGCCACTCCGGATTCCGCATGGTCCGCGCGACCAAGAACCGGTTCGGCCCGTCCGACGAGGTCGGCTGCTTCGACATGGTCGACACCGGGATCGTCGAGGTCACCGACCCGACCGGCCTGTTCGTCTCCGAGCATGCCGAGCCGGTCGCCGGCACCTGCGTCACCGTGATGATGGAAGGCCGCCGCCCCCTGCTCGCCGAGGTCCAGGCACTCGTCGGCCCGTCCGCAGCACCCCAGCCACGCCGGACCACCTCCGGCCTCGAGACCTCCCGCGTCTCGATGGTCCTCGCCGTCCTCGGCAACCGCGTCGGCCTCAAGCTGACCGACCAGGAGGTGTACGTCGCCACCGTCGGCGGCGTGAAGATCACCGAGCCCGTTGCCGACCTGGCCGTCGCCATCGCGGTCGCGTCCTCGGTGATGGACCGGCCCATCCACCCTGGCCTGATCGCGATCGGCGAAGTCGGCCTGGCCGGCGAGGTCCGTCGCGTCGGCGGCCTGGAGAAACGCCTCGCGGAAGCCGCCCGCCTCGGGTTCACCAAGGCGATCGTCCCCGCCGACGTGCCGAACCGTGGCAAGGACCTGAAGCCGATGGACATGCAGGCCAAGTACGGCCTCCGCGTCTTCGCCGCAGCCGACCTGCCCTCGGCATTGCTGGCCTCCGGCCTGACCTGATTCACCTGGGTGACGAGCGGCGAACCGTGGACCGGGTCCCGTGTGTTCCCGGCCACACCGTCCCGCTCGCGGTGAGACGAGGGATCCCCAGCGATGAACGCGGGAACGTAGTCTGGTCACGCCCCCACCGGGTTCACCGCTGCGCAGCGCCGAATCCGGGACCCCCGCCGGATGATCGCAGGAGCACGAGATGACCGGATCCAAAGTTGTCGCGCTCGGCCATTACCAGCCGGAGCGGGTGCTCACGAACGACGAGCTCGCCACCATGGTCGAGACCAGCGACGAGTGGATCCAGAGCCGGGTCGGCATCCGCGAGCGCCGCATCGCCGGGCCCGACGAGCAGGTCGACGAGATGGCCTGGCGGGCCGCCGACAAGGCCGTCGCGAACGCGGGCCTGGACAAGTCCGAGATCGACTACATCGTCGTCGCGACCTGTACGGCGATCGACCGGTCCCCGAACATCGCCGCCCGCGTCGCCCAGCGTCTCGGCCTCGGCAACCCGGCCGCGATCGACATCAACACGGCGTGTTCCGGGTTCGCCTACGCACTCGCGGCCGCCGACCAGGCGATCCGCGCCGGCGCTGCCTCCAAGGCGCTCGTGATCGGCGTCGAGAAGCTGAGTGACTGGACGGACTGGACCGACCGCACCACCTGCGTACTGATCGGCGACGGCGCCGGCGCGGCTGTCCTGGTCGCAAGCGACGAGCCCGAGGTCAGCCCGGTCGTCTGGGGTTCGGTGCCGGAGATGTCCGACGCGGTCCGGATCGAAGGCCGCGACGGCCCGTTCGCCCAGGAAGGACTGAGCGTCTTCCGCTGGGCCACCACGCAACTCCCGGAGATCGCCCAGCAGGTCTGCGCGAAGGCCGGCCTGAAGCCCGAAGAGCTCGGCGGCGTCGTCCTGCACCAGGCCAACCTGCGCATCATCGAGCCACTCGCGAAGCGGCTCGGCGCGGTCAACGCGGTCGTCGCCAAGGACGTGATCGAGTCCGGCAACACGTCGGCCGCGAGCATCCCGATCGCACTGTCGAAACTGGTCGAGAAGCGCGAGATCCCGTCCGGCGCGCCGGTGCTGTTGTTCGGATTCGGCGGCGGTCTTTCGTACGCCGGTCAGGTCATTCGCTGCCCCTGACACGGCAGGCGTCGTACTGGACGGCGCCGGATTCACGCGAGAAAGCGGTACTGCACGGTCCGGATGCACGGGCGATTGCACACGAACGTGCAAGTGCGGCCCGGAACGTACCCGACGGCGGGTGCCGAGCCGGGGCTTGCGGCCCATCACCTCCGCGTAACCGCATAGACTCAGGTTCCGTGGCTCCGAACTCCGACAAGAACAGCACCGGCGCCCGGATGCGCGCGACCCTAGCGGCGGTGGCACCCGGGACCGAACTGCGCGAAGGCCTGGAACGGATCCTGCGTGGGCGCACCGGCGCCCTCCTGGTCCTGGGCCACGACAAGACCGTCGACTCGATCTCGACCGGCGGCTTCGAGATCGAGGTCGAGTTCACCGCGACCGGACTGCGCGAGCTGAGCAAGATGGACGGCGCGATCATCCTCGATCGCGACGCGACCCGGCTGGTCCGGGCCGCCGTCCACCTGATGCCCGACCCGTCGATCCACACCGACGAGACCGGCACCCGGCACCGCACCGCCGACCGGGTCGCGCGGCAGTCCGGCTTCCCGGTCATCTCGGTGTCGCAGTCGATGCACATCATCGCGCTGTACGTCGACGACCAGCGCTACGTGCTCGAGGACTCCGGCGCGATCCTGTCCCGGGCGAACCAGGCGCTCGCGACGCTCGAGCGGTACAAGCTGCGCCTCGACGAGGTGTCCGGCACGCTGTCCGCGCTGGAGATCGAGGACCTGGTCACCGTTCGCGACGTGGCCGCGGTCGCGCAGCGCCTCGAGATGGTCCGCCGGATCGCGACCGAGATCGACGGGTACGTCGTCGAGCTCGGCACCGACGGGCGGTTGCTCACCCTGCAGCTCAACGAACTCGTCGCCGGTGTCGCCGGCGAACGTGAGCTCGTCGTCCGTGACTACCTGCCGCCGGCCGCGGGTCGCCGGCCCAAGACCGCGGACGACGTACTGATCGAGCTGGACGCGGTCAGCCCGACCGACCTGCTCGACATCGGCCAGGTCGCGCGGGCTCTGCAGCTCGGTGGCGCGGAGCAGCTCGACGCGGCGGTCACGCCGCGCGGCTACCGGCTGCTGGCCAAGGTGCCGCGCCTTCCGGGGGCCGTGATCGATCGGCTGATCGACCACTTCGGCCACCTGCAGAAGTTGCTCGCGGCAAGCATCGACGACCTGCAGACGGTCGAGGGCGTCGGCGAGAACCGCGCCCGCACGGTCCGCGAAGGCCTGTCCCGGCTGGCCGAATCGAGCATCCTCGAACGCTACGTCTAACCACCTGTAGTCAGGTGCCCCCGGCTCGTGGTCGAGCTTCGGGGGCACTTGCATTTGGTGCGGATGCAGAGTAATACTCCACGTGGAACATTTCGTAAGGAACAATCCGGGTGGAGGATCATGGCGGCCGAACTGACCCCGTTGGCCATCTCGGTGCTGGCACTGCTCGAAGAGGAGCCGATGCACGCCTACGAGATGTACCAACTGCTGGTCAACCGGCATACCCACTGGCTCGTGAAGGTCCGGCCCGGCTCGCTGTACCACACGGTCGAGCGGCTGGAGCGGCAGAACTACGTCCGCGCCACCGGCACCGAACGGGCCGGGAACCGGCCGGAACGCACGACGTACGAGATCACCCCGGAGGGCACGGCGGCGCTGACCCGGCGGGTCGAGGCGGGGATCGAGGAGTACGTGCACGAATATCCGCTCTTCCCGGTCGTACTGAGCGAGGCACACAACCTCGAGGCCGAGGACGCCGTACTCCGGTTCCGCCGCCGGATCACGGACCTGGAGCGCTGGCTGACCGAGATCGACGAAGCACTGGCCGGCGCGCGTGCGCGACAGGTGCCGGAGGTGTACTGGATGGGCGGCGCCTACCTGCGCACCCAGCTGGCGTCCGAGCGCGACTGGCTGACCATCACCATCGAACGTATCGAGAGCAAGGACTTGGAATGGCAACCTCGCAAGACGCAGTAGGGGCCGAGGTGCGGCCGTGGCCCGCGCTGTGGGCGCTGGTGCTCGGCTTCTTCATGATCCTGGTCGACTCGACCATCGTCTCGGTCGCCACCCCGGCGATCCTCGAGGACTTCGGCTCCGACGTCGGCACGGTGGTGTGGGTGACGAGCGCCTACCTGCTCGCGTACGCCGTACCGCTGCTGATCACCGGACGCCTCGGCGACCGGATCGGACCGAAGAAGCTGTATCTGACCGGCCTGGCCCTGTTCACGCTGGCCTCGATCTGGTGCGGATTCACCACCAGCATCGAGATGCTGATCGTGGCCCGGGTGTTCCAGGGCCTCGGCGCCTCGATGATGACGCCGCAGACGATGGCCGTGATCACCCGGATCTTCCCGCCGAACCAGCGCGGCCGGGCGATGAGCCTGTGGGGTGCGACCGCCGGTGTGGCCACCCTCGTCGGCCCGATCCTCGGCGGAGTTCTGGTCGACGGACTCGGCTGGCAGTGGATCTTCTTCGTGAACGCGCCGGTCGGCGTGGTCGGGTTCGTCCTGGCGATGCGGCTGGTGCCGAACCTGCCGACGCACGACCACAAGTTCGACCTGATCGGGGTGGCACTGAGCTCGATCGGCCTGTTCTGCCTGGTGTTCGGGATCCAGGAGGGGCAGAAGTACGACTGGGGCAAGATCAGCGGTCCGATCTCGGTCTGGTCCCTGATCATCACCGGCCTGGTGGTACTGGCGCTCTTCGTCGTCTGGCAGTCCCGCAACCGCGGTGAGCCGTTGCTGCCGCTGGGGCTGTTCAAGGACCGCAACTTCTCGCTGGCCAACGTCGCGATCACCACGGTCGGGTTCGCGATCACCGCGATGGCGTTCCCGCTGATGCTGTACGCACAGGCGGTTCGCGGCCTGACTCCGACCAAGGCGGCCCTGCTGCTGGTGCCGATGGCCGTGATCTCCGGTGCGCTGGCGCCGTTCGTCGGCCGGCTGACCGACCGGACGCCGCCACGGTTCATCGCCGGCTTCGGGTTGCTCTGCTGCGCCGGGTCGATGTTCTGGCTGAGCCAGGTGATCGAGCCGGACCTGCCGATCTGGCAGCTGCTGCTCCCGATCGCCCTGCTGGGTGTCGCGAACGGCTTCATGTGGGCGCCGATCGGTAGCACCGCGACCAGGAACCTGCCCATGCACCAGGCCGGTGCCGGTGCGGGCGTCTACAACACGACCCGTCAGGTCGGCGCGGTCCTCGGCAGTGCGGGTATCGCCGTACTGATGGAGTCGCGGCTCGTCCACAATCTCCCGGCCATGCCGGGTGGTGCGTCGGTGGGTGAAGGCTTCTCCGGGGGCAAGCTGCCGGAGGCGGTGCGGCAGGGCTTCAGCGATTCGATGGCGCAGTCGCTGCTGCTGCCGGCCGCCGTACTGGTGATCGGTCTGATCGCCGCGCTGCTGTTTGCGCGGCCGAGCCACATGCAGGCGAAGCCGTCAGACGACCTGGAAAGCCTGAGCAGCTGAGGCTTTGTCGTCGAAGTCGGCCTTGACGATGTAGGTGCCAGGTTTGGCCACCGGCTGCCCGGGAAGGCAGCCGGGGCCGGACCGGTGCCCGTTCCAGCCGACCGTGGTGGCGGATTGCTTGCCCTTGGCAACAACTAGGGTGGCGGCCGGGATCGCCTTGCCACAATGGGTTGTCGTCCAGATCAGGTCGTTGCCGGACATCACGGTCACGGTGAGGGCACTGGCGTCGATCGTTGCCTTGCACTCGTCCGACACCGCGTCCAGGCGGACCACGAAGTTCAGGATGGAACCGGAGACGATCTTCCGGTTCGCCGGTAGGACCTCGACCTTGACGTCGGAGCCCGCACACTTCTTGTCGCCCGGCGGCGGGGTCTTCTTCGTTTCCTTCTTGGTCGGAGACGACGAAGGAGTGGCCGTCGGGGTCGTGGTCGGCGTGGTCACCGGTGCGGCACCGCTCGGGTTCGGCTGCGGGTCGGACGCGGCGGTGTTGCTGGCGTCGTCACCGCCGCCGGAGAACAGCCGCGAGACGAGGAAGAACAGCAGCACTACAACCGCAAGCACCAGTCCCCGGCGGAACCAGTACACGCTGGCGGGCAGGTGCCCGACCGGACGGAGCAGGCTGCTCATGCTCGCACCCTAGTATCGGCTCTGTGCTCGACCAGTCAGGCTCGCCGCTCATTACCGCAGCTGAGGCATTGCATCAGCCGGTCCTGCGGTGGTACGACGCCAACGCGCGAGTCCTGCCGTGGCGGGAACCGGACGCGAGCCCGTGGGCAGTCATGGTCAGCGAGTTCATGCTGCAGCAGACACCGGTCAGTCGGGTGCTTCCGGCGTACCAGGTGTGGCTGGAGCGGTGGCCCAAGCCGGTGGACCTGGCCGTAGAAGCGCCTGGTGCGGCTGTGCGGGCTTGGGACCGGCTCGGGTACCCACGGCGCGCCCTACGGCTTCACGCGGCGGCTCAGGCGATCGTGGAGCGCCATGGCGGCGAGGTGCCGGACAACCATGCCGCACTGCTCGCATTGCCGGGTGTCGGGACCTACACGGCCGCTGCGATCGCGTCGTTCGCGTTCGGCCAACGCCACGCGGTCGTGGACACCAATGTGCGCCGGGTGCTCGCAAGAGCCCTCACCGGAGTCGCACAGCCGAGCATCTCCCCGACTGCGGCCGACCAGCGGCTAGCGGTGACCGCACTGCCCGATGACGAACCAACAGCAGCCCGCTGGGCGGTTGCCTCGATGGAACTGGGTGCGCTGGTGTGCACCGCCCGTACGCCGAACTGTGCCGAGTGCCCGATCCGGGACCGGTGTGCGTGGGTCCTGGCCGGCAGTCCGCCGTACGACGGTCCGCCGCGGAAGGGGCAGACGTACGAGGGCACGGATCGTCAAGTGCGCGGTCGACTGCTCGCAGTCCTGCGAGCGGCCGAAGGCGCCGTGCCGAAGCGGGCGCTGGACGCCAGCTGGCATGACCCAGTACAGCGCGAACGTGCGCTGGACGGCTTGGTGGCCGACGGACTGGTCGAGCCGCTTGCCCGCGGCCACTATCGGCTACCCGGCTGAAAAGCCGGCCCGGGAGTCCGGGCCGGCCTCAGGTTTTCAGTTCTTCTTGCTGCCGGTGGTGGCTTCTTCGTCGTCGTCGGCCAGCAGGTCGAGCGGCATCGCCGGGCTGCCGGACAGCGTCGCCAGCATCTGGCGGACGTTGGTCAGCTGCGCGTTGATGCTGTCCCGGCGCTGGGTCGCGGCGGCGAGCTCACGCTCGGACTCGGCCCGGATCCGCTCCGCCTTGTCCTTGGCGGCGGCAACGATCTCCTGAGCCTGCCGGTTCGCGTCGGCCAGCTGCTGCTGGGCCAGGCGCTCGGCCTCCGAACGCGACCGGTCGGCCTCGCGCTGCACCTGGGCGGCGCGATCCGTGACGGCGGCCAGCTGCTGCTCGGCCAGCGCGGTCCGGGCGGCGAACTCCTGCTCGACCTTGCCCCGGCGCTCGGCCAGGGTGGTCTCGAAGGCGGCCGCTGCCTGAGCGGACTTGGCCCGCTCCTGCTCGTACAGCGCCTGGGCCTCGCTGCGGCGCGCGGTCGCGTCGCGCTCGGCCTCGTCACGCATGTCGTCAGCCTGGGTGCGCGCCTCCTCGAGGATGCGGGCAGCCTCGGCGTCGACCTCGCTCTTCCAGTCCAGGGAGTACTGCTCGGCCTCCTTGCGGACCTTCTTCGCGTGGGCCTCGGCGTCGGCGACGATCGCCTCGGCGTCGGTGCGTGCCCGGGTGACCAGGTCGCGGGCCTCGTCGTCGGCCAGCGACAGGATCTTCGCTACCCGCTCACCGAACTCGGTGAAGGTGGGCGCGCGGTCCTTGCTCTCCTCCTGGGCGGAGATGACGGCCGACTCCGCGGCGTCCGTGCGGGTCTGCAGCTCCTGAACGTGCCGCTGCAACTGCTCGGACTGCTGCTGCAGCGCGGTCAGCGAGGTGGTCAGCTCACGGATGTGCTGGTCCACCTGGGCAGGCTCGTAGCCACGCAGAACGGTGCGGAACGGGGTTGGACTTTCACTGCTCATGTCTTCTGATGCTCACTTCGGTGGGTGGGTGGATCACACATTGTCACTGACGAGGATCTGAGTGTCACGTCCTCATCCTGTTTCCCCCGTGGAACCCTCGCTGGAGGACATTCCACCACCTGAGCGGAAGCCAGGTACAGCGAGTGCCTCGATCACACCCGAAAGCTGGGTGAGCTCCTTGGTGATCTCATCACGGCGCTGGTTCAATGCCGCGACCCTCGCCTCGGCGTCGGCGAGAAGTTTTCGGGCCTGGGCACGCAGGTCGTCGGCGTGCTCGCGGGCCTGCGCCTCGATCTGCTGAGCTTCGGCGCGGGACTTGCGGATCAGGTCGTGCGACTGGCGCTGTGCCTCGGCGAGATCGTTGGCCGCGCGTTCGCGCAGCACCTGGGTGCTGGCCTCGGCTTCGGCCTCACGCCGATTGGCCCGCTCGATGATCTCGCGGGCGTCGCCCGCAGCCGACCCCTTCAACCGGTCGGCTCGGACAGTCGCCTGGGCGGTGACCTTCTCGGCCTCCTGCTGGGCGGCGGCCAGGGTGGCCTCCGCCTGTTCGGTTGCCGACGTCAACGTTGTCTCGGCGAGCGCGGTCAGCTCCGCGTTCTCCTTGGCGATCGCGTCCTGGGTCTGCTTGAGCCGGCTGGTCGAGCGACCGACCACGCGACGCAGGTGCGCCCGCTTCTGCCGGAGCAGCTCGGTCGCGTCGGCGGCCGCCTTGTCCCGGATCGCCTGCGCCTCGGACTCGGCCGCGGCGATCAGGTCGTCGACCGTCTTCTTGCTCCACCGGGTCTGCTTCTCGGCCTCGGCCAGCGCGGACTCGGCGGCCTTGTTGGCGTCCTCGACGATCCGCTGTGCCTCACCGGACGCCGTCCGGCGATCTGCCTCGATGGAGTCGACGACGAGTTTGGCCTGGGCCCGCGCGTCGGCCATCAGCCGCTCGTTGTCGGCCTCGGTCTCCGCCTTGCGGTCCGCGATGTCGACGACGGCCGCTGCCCGGAGCTTGTCGATCTCGAGCGAGATCGCGGCCAGCTTGGCCCGCTCGGTCTCCTCGAGCTCGGCGGTCCGGCGCTCGAGCTCGGACCGGTTCTCACCACGCAGCCGCTCGATCTCGGCATGCGCCTCGGCGATCTGGATCCGCGACTTCTCTCGCGCCGCCTCGACTTCGCGCTCGGCGGCCGCGCGGAGGTCGCTCGCCTCGGTCTCGGCCCGGGCGATCAGATCCGCCTCGTTGCGCACCGCGGCCTGCGAGACCAACGCGGCCTGCTCGCCGGCGTCCGCGACCAGCTGCTGGGCCTGCCGGCCGGCGCGGTCGACCATCTGCTGCGCCGATTCGCGCGCGAGCCGGGCGTCTTCGAGGAGTTCGTCGGCGTCTTCTTTGAGCCGGTTGGCCTCGACCTCGGCAGCGGCGATCCGGCGGTCCGCGGCAACCTGCGACTCGGCGCGCAACCGGTCGGCGGCCGCCTGGCTCTCGGTCCGCAACTGCTCGGCGGCGGCCTCCGAATCGGACCGGCGCTTGGCCACCTCTTCGGCGACCGCGGCCCGGAGCTGCTCGGCAGCGCCTTCGGAATCCGCCTTCAACCGGTCGGCGATCGACATCGCCTCGGCGCGGACCCGCTCGGCCTCGGCGGTCGACTCGCTCTGCAGCTTCTGCGCCGCGTTGGCAGCATCACGCCGTACTCGCTCGGCTTCGGCGGTGGACTCGGCGCGGAGGCGCTCGGCGGCGTCCTCGGCCTCGGAGCGGAGGCGATCGGTGTCCGCCTCAGCCTCGGCCCGTAGTTGCTGGGCGGCTCGTTCGGCGTCGTTCAGCAAGCGCTGCGCGGCAGCCGACGCGTCGGCGCGCAGCTTCCGCGCGGCCTCGTCGGCCTCGGTCCGCAGGCGCTCGGTCTCGGTCTTGACCCGGTCGGCTTCCTCGCGGGCAACATCGTTCTCGTGCTCGGCCTGCTCGCGCAGGGTGTCCGCGATCCGCTGCGCGCGCTCGAGCACGCCGCCCGCCTGCCGCACGCCAAAGGAACCGGTGTCGGCGACCGGTTCCTGGGTCAGGGGCAGACGCGGAGCGTCCATGCGACGAGATGATTCCATCCCTCGCCCCCTTTCCGACAGTCCAGGTCCAACAGCGTGGTCATAGGGTTACAACGCGGTACTCGGGTCGGAAGTAACTCGTTTTTGAACCGCGCGCTCCGCAGGACTGTACGACCATCCAGGTGGCAGGGTGTAACTCAAGCGTGTCTCCCTGTACGCACGCCGCCGTACGAGTACTCCTCAGTACGCCGTTAAACGGACTGGACCGGTAGTCATCCCCCAACTGTCCCGAAGCCTACTTCCCCGGCGCGGACGATGGTGGGTCCAGACCAAAAAAAGCAGGCCCCACGCTCTCGCGCGGGGCCTGCTGTCGTGCGTCGGTGCGGTTACGAGTCCTGCAGACCCGAGCTACCGCCGGCAGCGAGGTCGGTCAGCTCCAGGTCAGGAGTGGTCGACTTCGGCGTGCCCTTGAAGGTGAAGTACTCGGCCAGGCCGTCCTCGTTGACCGTGCCTTCGGGGGCGGCGTCGACCAGGACGATCTGGCCGGGACGCAGTTCCCCGAACAGGATCTTCTCGGCCAGGATGTCCTCCACGTCGCGCTGCAGTGCGCGGCGCAGCGGGCGGGCACCCAGGACCGGGTCGAAGCCACGCTCGGCGACCAGTGCCTTCGCCGCCGGGGTGAGCTCGATGCCCATGTCCTTGTCCTTCAGCCGCTCCTCCACCTGCGCGATCATCAGGTCGACGATCTTCACGATCGCCGCCTTGTCGTGCTGGTGGAAGACGACGATCTCGTCGACGCGGTTCAGGAACTCCGGGCGGAAGTGCTGCTTGAGCTCCTCCGTGACCTTCGCCTTCATCTTCTCGTACGAGCCGCCGGTGTCGCTGGCCTGGGAGAATCCGAGGCTGACCGCCTTCGCGATGTCCTTGGTACCCAGGTTCGTGGTCATGATGATCACGGTGTTCTTGAAGTCGACCACGCGGCCCTGGGCGTCGGTCAGACGACCCTCGTCCAGGATCTGCAGCAACGAGTTGAAGATGTCCGGGTGGGCCTTCTCCACCTCGTCGAACAGCACCACGGAGAACGGCTTGCGGCGGACCTTCTCGGTCAGCTGGCCACCCTCTTCGTAGCCGACGTACCCAGGCGGTGAACCGAACAGCCGGGACGCGGTGTGCTTCTCCGAGTACTCCGACATGTCGAGGCTGATCAGCGCGTTCTCGTCGCCGAACAGGAACTCGGTCAGCGCCTTGGACAGCTCGGTCTTACCGACACCGGACGGGCCGGCGAAGATGAACGAGCCGCTCGGGCGACGCGGGTCCTTCAGGCCGGCGCGAGTACGCCGGATCGAGCGGGACAGCGCCTTGACCGCGTCGGTCTGGCCGACGTACCGCTTGGCCAGCTCCTTCTCCATGTCGAGCAGCCGCGAGGACTCCTCCTCGGTCAGCTTGAAGACAGGGATGCCGGTCGCGGTGCTCAGCACCTCGGCAATCAGCTCCTCGTCCACCTCGGCGACGACATCCATGTCGCCGGCCTTCCACTGCTTCTCCCGCTCCGACTTCGCGTTGATCAGCTTCTTCTCGTCGTCGCGGAGACCGGCGGCGCGCTCGAAGTCCTGCGCGTCGATGGCCGACTCCTTCTCCCGGCGAACCGTCGCGATCTTCTCGTCGAACTCGCGCAGGTCCGGCGGAGCCGTCATCCGGCGGATCCGCAACCGGGCCCCGGCCTCGTCGATCAGGTCGATCGCCTTGTCCGGCAGGAACCGGTCCGAGATGTACCGGTCGGCCATCTGCGCTGCGTTCACCAGTGCGGCGTCGGTGATGGTCACCCGGTGGTGCGCCTCGTACCGGTCGCGGAGGCCCTTGAGGATCTCGATCGTGTGCGCGATCGAGGGCTCGGCCACCTGGATCGGCTGGAACCGGCGCTCCAGCGCGGCGTCCTTCTCGACGTACTTGCGGTACTCGTCGAGGGTGGTGGCTCCGATGGTCTGCAGCTCACCACGGGCCAGCATCGGCTTCAGGATGCTCGCCGCGTCGATCGCGCCCTCGGCCGCGCCGGCCCCGACGAGGGTGTGGATCTCGTCGATGAACAGCACGATGTCGCCGCGGGTGCGGATCTCCTTGAGCACCTTCTTCAGGCGTTCCTCGAAGTCACCGCGGTAGCGCGAACCGGCCACCAGGGCACCCAGGTCGAGGGAGTAGATCTGCTTGTCCTTCAGCGTCTCCGGGACGTCACCGCGGACGATCTGCTGGGCCAGACCTTCCACGATCGCGGTCTTGCCGACACCCGGCTCACCGATCAGGACAGGGTTGTTCTTGGTCCGCCGGGACAGCACCTGCATGACCCGCTCGATCTCCATCTCGCGCCCGATCACCGGGTCGAGCTTGGCCTCACGTGCGGACTGGGTGTAGTTCCGGCCGAATTGATCGAGCACCAGGGAGCTGCTGGGCGCACCCTCGGCGGGCGCGCCGGCACTCGACGGCTCCTTGCCCTGGTATCCGCTCAGCAGCTGGATGACCTGCTGCCGGACCTTGTTCAGGTCCGCACCGAGCTTGACCAGGACCTGCGCTGCGACACCCTCACCCTCACGGATGAGGCCGAGCAGGATGTGCTCGGTGCCGATGTAGTTGTGACCCAGTTGCAGGGCCTCGCGCAGGGAGAGCTCCAGCACCTTCTTGGCGCGGGGGGTGAACGGGATGTGCCCGCTCGGTGCCTGCTGCCCCTGGCCGATGATCTCCTCGACCTGGGAGCGAACGGCCTCGAGCGAGATACCCAGGCTCTCGAGAGCCTTGGCGGCGACCCCTTCACCCTCGTGGATCAGGCCGAGCAGGATGTGCTCGGTCCCGATGTAGTTGTGGCTGAGCATCCTGGCCTCTTCCTGAGCCAGGACGACTACCCGACGGGCGCGGTCCGTAAATCGTTCAAACATCGCCAAAGCGCTCCTTGCCTCAGAGGAGTCGGACGTGCCGTGGTGGCCGACCCCCGTACATGCATGTTAGTCCCCGGTACCGACAGGCTCGCTCTGGGCGAACACCTGATCACCGCTTCTACGACCGGTCCGGATGCATCACAAGGGAACAACCCCGTGGATCTCCAGCGTGTTCCCGCCTGCGGGTGTTCGAACAGCATGTTCGCCACCAGCGAATTCCGCCGGACTACTTGCCCGGTCAGTCATCGGGTTCCACCGATCGGTTCCGGTCTGTCCCACACTGTGAAACAACCGGAATGCGGACGGTCCCGGCACCCTTCTCGGGGGCCGGGACCGGCGGTCCGTGGGAATTACTTGGCTTCGTTGTACGCCGCGCGCACCTCGGCGGAGATCCGGCCGCGCTCGCTCACGTCGTACCCGTTCTCCTTGGCCCAGGCCCGGATGTCGGCCGAGTCGGACGCCGACCGGCCACGGCCACGAGCCCGGCCCGCGGCACCGCGACGGCCGGAGACCCGGCGGCCCGATCCGACGTAACCGGCCAGTGCGTCACGCAACTTGGCGGCATTCTTCTTGGACAGGTCGATCTCGTACGTCGTGCCGTCCAGCCCGAAGGTCACGGTCTCGTCGGCCTTACCGCCGTCGAGATCGTCCTCGAGAACCACCTGCACCCTTTGCGCCATCGATGACAACCTTTCCGCGCCCGCCATCGGGCACAATCCCCCTGCCGAATTGTTTGCACCTGATTTGTACCTCACAAACCGGGTTCGTGTCATTCACCTCCCGGAATGAGCCGGAAAGATGTGACCAAATCCCGGGGTCCACCGAGGTGATGATCGACACTGTGCAGCGATGGTGACCTTGCGTATTCACGGGACCCGAAGGCGGCTGGACCAGAATAAACGACCCCGGCATTTGCCGGGGTCGTCCGTTGTGCTATGCAACTACTCTAGTACCCTTTCGCGGATTCACTCCGGCCGCAGCAACGGGAACAGAATCGTCTCCCGGATACCGGCACCGGTGAACAGCATCACCAACCGGTCCAGGCCCATCCCCATCCCGCCGGCCGGCGGCATCCCGAACTCCATCGCCCGGAGGAAGTCCTCGTCCAGGTCCATCGCCTCGGGATCACCGGCGGCGGCCAGCAATGACTGCGCCACCAGGCGTTCACGCTGGATCACCGGGTCGTTCAGCTCCGAGTATCCGGTGCCGAGCTCGACCCCGTTGATCACCAGGTCCCAGGCCTCGACCAGGCCCGGAATTTCGCGGTGCGGCTTGGCCAACGGCCGAACCGACTCCGGATAGTCACGCACATAGGTCGGCTCGATCAGTGTGTGCTCGACCAACTTCTCGTAGATCTCCAGCGCGATCTCGCCGGCATTCCAGCCCGGTTGCAACTCCACGTCGTGCTGCTCGGCGATCTTCGTCAACCGGGCCGTCTCGGTAGTCGCGTCGACACTCTCGCCGACCGCTTCGGAGACCAGCTCGAAAATCGTCGCGTGCCGCCACGGCCGGTCCAGGTCGACCTGCGAACCGTCGCGCGCGGTGATCACCGTACGGCCGACCGCACGGGCCGCGTTCCGGATCAGCTCCTCGGTCACCGTGGCGATGGAATCGTAATCCCCGTAAGCCTGATAGGACTCGATCATCGAGAATTCCGCCGCATGCGTCGAGTCCAGACCCTCGTTGCGGAAGGTCCGGCCGATCTCGAACACCCGGTCGACGCCGCCGATCATGGCTCGCTTGAGATCGAGCTCGAGCGCGATCCGCAGCTTCATCTCCTGGTCGAACGCGTTCAGGTGCGTGCTGAACGGCCGGGCCGCAGCACCACCGTTGGTGAGCTGCAGGACCGGGGTCTCCACCTCGATGAACCCGTTGGCGTCGAAGGTCGCGCGCAGTGACTTAAGTACGGCGGCCTTCGTCCGGACCATTTCACGGGCCTCGGCGCGGACGATCAGATCGACGTACCGGAGCCGGACACGGGCCTCTTCGTTCAGCGGGGTGTGCTCGTTCGGGAGCGGGCGCAGCGTCTTGGCGGCCATCTGCCAGCCGGTCGCCTGCACGGACAGTTCGCCGCGGCGGCTCGTCACGACCTCGCCCTGGACGGACAAGAGGTCGCCGATGTCGACGAGTTGCTTGAACCGGGCCAGCTCCTCCTCGCCGAGGTCGGCCAGCGACAGCATCACCTGCAGCTCGGTCCCGTCGCCTTCGCGGAGCCGGACGAAGCACAGCTTGCCGGTGTTGCGCAGGAAGATCACCCGACCGGTCACCGAGACCTGCTCTCCGGTCCGCGTGTCGGGCTCGAGGTCCTGTCCGTCGTACCTGGTCCGGAGGTCCTTGAGCAGGTGCGTCCGCGGCACCGAAATCGGGTAGGGCTGCACTCCCTCCGCCAGTAGGCGGTCACGCTTCTCCCGGCGAACCCGCATCTGCTCGGGCAGGTCGTCCTGCCCGCTGTCGGGGCTCACCGGGTTCACGTGTGCGTCAGTCATGCCTAAAGGCTAGTGACTGACAGCCTCCACAACCGAATCCTTAATTGCCCGCGCCCCACGCACGGTGAGCAGTACGACGGCCACGAGGGCGGTCAGCACCCCCAGCGCTCCTCCACCCACGAAGGTCCCGCGCGGCCCGAAGACCGCACCGGCGATCCCGCCGAGCAGCAGCGCCACGATGCTGAAGCACCGGATCGTCCCGTTCATCGCGGCGCCCACCCGGCCGCGCAGGTCGTCGGCCGTCCGGGTCACCACCAGCGAGCTGACCGAGGCATTGAGCATGCCGCTACCGACGCCGATCGTGAGCGCACCGAGGCCCAGCGTCAACGGTCCGACCGCGAGACCCATCAGCACACTGGAGCCACCGATCGTGGCCATGCCGACCAGCACCGCCCTCGACCGCATCCGGTCGTCCCGCACCCGGCCGCTCCCCCACGCACCGAAGATCGCACCCGCGCCGGTGAGGGCTCCGATCAGACCGAAGGCTGTCGGACCCAACCCGATCTCGTCGGTGACCAGGAAGACCTCGACGACGTTGACCGCCTCGCCGACGACCACGAAGACCCAGAGAGCCGGCAGCAGCACCCGCAACAACTCGTCCCCGAAGATGCTCCGCAGCCCCGCCATCAGGCCGCCGGTTTCCTTCACACTCCCCCGCTCCGGCCGCCGCCGCGTCTGAACCAATCGCGCGACCACAGCAAGCGCGACGAACGTCATTGCGTCCACCAGCAACGCACCTCGATCACCGGACCACCCGACCAGCAGCCCGCCCGCTGCCGACCCGGCCAGCGTCGCCGCACCGATCAACGCCTGGCTCGTCCCGGTGGTCCGCCCGACAAGGTCCTCGCCGACGATCCGCGGGATCAGCGCACCCCACGCGGGTCCTGCCACGGCCTGCCCCAGCTGCAACACACAGACCAGCGCAACCGTCGCGACAAGCCCATGACTAAAGGCAAGTGCGACTCCCGCAGCGGCCTGCAGCAAGGACGAACAGACCAGCACAGTGCGCGAGTCATAGCTGTCCACGATCCGCCCGGCGAACGGGATCATCACGACGATCGGTACGGCGAACGCCAGCAACAGCGCCGTGAGTGCGCCCGGACCGCCGCCGTTGTCGGAGACACGCAGCATCAGGGCGATCAGAGCGATCGAGTCACCCGCGAAGGACAGCGCGCGGGCGGGCAGGACGAGGCGGATGTCCGGGAAGGACCAGATCGAGATCTGAAGTGGTTGCTTCATAGTTATGAAGTTAATGCTTCATATTCCGTTCCGTCAAGGGGTTCGCTACGCTGACGCCGTGGCCAACAGGAAAGCCAAGGACAGGCGCGTGGTGATCAGTGATCCACGGGCGATCCGCGCGTTGGCCCATCCGGCCCGGCAGCGGATCATCGACGAGCTCTACAGCGGCCGGCTGCTGACCGCGACCGAGTGCGCCGAGCTCGTCGGTCTGACGCCGTCCGCGACCAGTTACCACCTGCGCGCGCTGGAGCGCTGGGGCATCGTCGAACGCGCCGAGGCGTCGTCCGACGGCCGGGAGCGCCCGTGGCGAGCACTCGGCACCGGCCTGCAGATCGCGTCGCAGTCGACCGGCGCCGGCCGAGTGGCCAGCCAGGCGATGATGCGCACCAACGTCGACCGGGTGATGGAGCAGTTCGAGGACCTCCCGGCCGACGACCCGTGGGACGAGTTCAGCGCGCTGAGCCGGAGCCGGCTGTGGCTCACCCGGGACGAGACGAAGGAGCTCGGCCAGGAGCTCTACGACCTGATCGAGCGCTTCCGCAAGGGCCGTACGGCGACGTCGCACCCGGCCGGTACTCGTGCGGTCACCACGCTGGTGGCCGTCGTACCGACGGGGAAGCCGCCACAAGATAGCTGAACCGTTAGCTCAGATCCCCGGTTCCGGAGGTACCTTCGAAGAGAGGTGCCGCCATGCAGTCCTGGGTTCTGTGGTTGATCGTCGCCGCCGTCCTCGGCACGGCCGAGTTGATGACAGCGACCTTGGACCTGCTCCTGCTCGCCGTCGCGGCGCTGGCCGCGGGCGGAATCGGCGCCCTCGGGCTCGGAGTCGGGCTGCAACTGCTCGCGTTCGCCGTCACGGCCGCCGCGATGATCACGCTGATCCGGCCGCTCGCACGCCGCCATCTGCAGTCGTCGTACCCGCAGCTGCGGACCGGCGTGGCCGCGCTGATCGGACGGGAGGCCGTCGTACTGACGCCCTGCGGTCGTGAACCCGGCCGGGTCAAGATCGGCGGCGAGGAGTGGAGCGCCCGGGCCTACGACCCGGACCTGGTCATCCCCGCGGGCACAACGGTCGACGTCTTCGCCATCGAGGGCGCGACCGCCCTCGTCCATCCCCAGGAGGATCCATGGCCGCACTGATCATCGGGCTCGTCCTCGCCGTACTCGCCGTCGTCCTGGTCCTGCGGACGGTGCGGATCGTTCCGCAGGCGCGGGCGAGCAACGTCGAACGACTCGGCCGGTACCTGCGCACGCTCGAGCCCGGTCTGAACATCGTCATCCCGTTCATCGACCGGCCCCGGCAGCTGATCGACCTGCGTGAGCAGGTGGTCTCGTTCGAGCCGAACTCGGTGATCACCGAGGACAACCTGGTCGTCCACATCGACACCGTGCTGTATTTCCAGGTCACCGATCCGCGGGCGGCGGCGTACGAGATCTTCAACTACATCCAGGCGATCGAGCAGTTGACGGTGACGACGTTGCGCAACGTCATCGGCGCGCTGGACCTGGAGAAGACGCTGACCTCGCGTGAGCACATCAACTCGATCCTGCGCGGGGTCCTCGACGAGGCCTCCGGCAAGTGGGGCATCCGGGTGAACCGGGTCGAGCTCAAGGCGATCGAGCCGCCGCCGTCAATCAAGGAGTCGATGGAGAAGCAGATGCGGGCCGAGCGGGAGAAGCGGGCCGCGATCCTCACCGCCGAGGGTGTCCGGCAGTCCCGGATCCTGACCGCGGAGGGCGACCGGCAGGCGGCGATCCTGCGGGCCGAGGGCCAGGCGAAGGCGATCGACACGGTGTTCGAGGCGATCCACCGCAACGACCCGGACCCGAAGCTGCTCGCCTACCAGTACCTGCAGATGCTGCCCGAGCTGGCCAAAGGCCCCGGGAACACCTTCTGGGTGATCCCGTCCGAGGTCACCTCGGCGTTGCAGAGCGTCACCAAAGCGTTCAACGGCCCTCTCGCCGACCTCTCCAAGAACCAGGTCACCGAAGTCCCCAACGGTCAGGTCCCTGAGATTCCCCCTAAATAGGTGCCCGATCACGTAAACAGTTGCCGGGGAATGTCACTATGGGTGCATGGGGGAACCTTTGCTCGCGCTGGCGATCACGATCCCGACCGGGGTGGCGGTACTGGCGTATCTCGTGGTGGGACTGGTCATCGGCGTCGAGAGCATGGGCGTGCCGTTACCCGGTGAGACCAC
Source organism: Kribbella sp. NPDC051952 (assembly GCF_040680855.1). Taxonomy (NCBI): domain Bacteria; kingdom Bacillati; phylum Actinomycetota; class Actinomycetes; order Propionibacteriales; family Kribbellaceae; genus Kribbella; species Kribbella sp. NPDC051952. Next base: position 168,754 of record NZ_JBFAXQ010000006.1, on the reverse strand, counting down.
GCTGATCGCGGCGGCGCTGCTCGCCTCGCAGGGACACCTGCGGATCGAGTTCGTGATCGCCGCGGCCGCGGCCGGGGCGATCGTCGGCGACTCGATCGGGTACTTCATCGGCCGGAAGGCCGGCCGCGGCCTGTTCGAACGGCTCGGCCGACGCTTCCACCACTTCTCCGAGGACCGGCTGGTCCGGGCCGAGAAGTACTTCCACAAGTACGGCGTCTGGACGGTGTTCTTCGGCCGGTTCGTCGCGCTGCTGCGGATCTTTGCCGGTCCGATGGCCGGCATGCTGCGGATGCACTACCCGCGGTTCCTGGCCGCCAACGCGGCCGGCGGAATCGCCTGGTCGACCACGATCGGCCTGGTCGCGTACAACATCGGCGACAACGCGGACAAGATCTTCGGCAAGGTGTCGATCTGGGCCCTGGCCGTGATCGCAGTCGCCGCGGTTTCGGCGTACGTGATCCACAAGGTCCGGCGTCGCCGGCATCCGGCGCCGGTCGCGGTGAAGCCCGAGTCAGCGGATGTGTAGTGCCAGCTGCGGGGTGATGGTCCCGTCGATCGGCCGGCCGAACATGACCGCGGCGGGGATCACGAACCGGTAGACGAAGTCGCCGGGCTGCGCGGCCACGAAGGCCAGCGAGGTCTGACCCTTGCGGATCGGGGTGGCCTTGAGGTTGGCCCATTTCCGGGTCTGCCGGTTCCAGGCCTGCAGCATCGCGGTCGAGTTCAGGGCCGGTTTCACGGTCGCGAAGACGGTGACGCTCGTACCGCGCTTCTTGGCCGTCTCGCCGCCGATGAAGCCGGCCGAGGCGAGCCGGATCACGGACTTCGTGTACGCCGGTTTGCTACTCGACGTACCCGTGATCACTCCGGGCCTGCTGTACTGCGGGACCGAGATCTTGTACGGCCGGCTCCCACCGGTCGGTACGGCGATGTCGTAATGACCACCCGCGGTCGTCGAACCGCGAGCCGCCGGGGTCCAGCGCGCGCCCGGGGTGACCTGGGTCAGCACCTCCACCGGCACACCGGCCGGAGTCGCCCGCTGCGACGTGCACTTGGCCTCCGGCTCGCACACCACCTGCTGGAGGACGACCCGCCCGCGGATCCGGATCGGCACGCTGAACTGCGCGAGTCCGGGCACCGCGGCGTTGATCGAGCTGGTCAGACCGAGCACCTGCCCGCCAAGCCGGGTGCTCCACTCGTTCTGGGTCCGGAGCTGGAACACGTACGGCGGCTTGATGCTCTTGATCACCTGCCGGGTCGACGTCGTGGCCGGGCCGATCACCTTCGCCATCAGCCCGGGCCGTCCGATCATCGGCACGTACCTCTGGGTGCGGCTGCCCTTCACGTCGAGCGGATCGTTCGGGGTGAAGTCCTGCGGGGCGGTGGGCACCGACCACTTGATCAGTACGCCGCGGCCCATCGGGCTCGCTCCGGCGGCACTCGGCTGGACCGGGCCGTCGGTGTCGAAGACCTCCGAGCGGGCCAACTTGCTGGTCACGCCACCCTGCGAGGTACCGGCGGCGACCGCCACCTTGTAGTTCCCGTCCGGCGGGAACGCGGAGGTCGGGATCTCCCAGCTGTTCGGGTCGCCCGCGGGGATGTACTTCACGTACGACGGACTCTCGCTGAGCACACCCTCGATGGTGATCCGGTTCGGGGTGTTGTCGTCCTTCCAGGTCACCAGGACCGCCGCGCGGCCCTTCGGCGCCCAGGCGACTCCGACATCCCGCGGCTCGGGGTCCGACGCACAGGCAGTGAGCAGGGTCGCCCCCACCACCACAACCAGCGCCACGGCGAGAATCCGCCGCACTAGGAACCACCTCGTCTCAGCTGCCTCACAACCAACCGGGTGAACCATACCCAGTACCACCCACCCGCCCCGATCCCCCGTTGCCGAATCGGTACGCCGCTCCTACCGTGAAGGTGCCACCGAGGGGGGATCCAGCATGGCGTTCATCGACACACCCAAGGAGCCGGAGTTCTTCGAGGAGAACCGGGCTCCCGCGGGGCACATACCCAACTTCGTCCGCACGTTCGCGGCCCGACCGGCCGTGTACGACGCGTGGAAACAGCTCAACGGCGCGATCAAGGAATCCATGGACCTGCGCCGGTACGAGCTTGCGACCCTGGCGGCGGCGACCGCGCTGAAGTCCAGCTACTGCAGCCTCGCGCACGGCCAGGTGCTGGCCGACAAGTTCTACACGTCCGAGGAGGTTGCCGCGCTGGTGACCGAGCCGCCGGTCGATCCGGTGGATCGGGCGGTGATGGCGTTCGCGCGGAAGGTGGCGCTGTCGGCCGACGCGATTACGCAGACGGACGTGGACGAACTGAAGAGTCATGGGCTCTCAGACGAGGACGTCCTGGACGTCGTACTGGCCGCGGCTGCCCGCTCGTTCTTCTCCAAGACTCTCGACGCGACCGGGTCCGAGCCTGACTCCGCCTTCAACAACCTGCCGGAGACCCTCCGGGCGGCGCTGACCGTTGGGCGGGCGATTCACTCAGGCTGATTGTCCGGACCGCCGCCGAGGTGGAAGTTGGTGGTGACGCCGGTGTACATGAGGTGGGTTATCAGGCCTTGGGCGGCGTGCGGGAGGTTGTGGCAGTGGTCCATCCAGATGCCTGGGTTGTCGGCGACGAAGGCGACCTCGTAGGTCTCGTTGTCCTCGACGTTGAGTGAGTCGGTCCACCAGGGGCTGCCCGTCGCCTTGACCCCGTTCCGGCTCAGTACGACGACGTGATGGCCGTGCAGGTGCATCGGGTGGACCTGCCCGGACGTGTTCTTGATCGTCATCCGGACCACATCGCCCTCGGTCACCACGAACATCGGTACGTTCGGGTACTGATGCCCGTTGATCGTCCACCACAGCCCGGGCTTCCCGTCGAAGAACCCGATCCGCCGGCCGATGTTGTACTGGAACACCCGCGTCGCCTTCGCCGGATCGAACGGGAGCGCCTTCGGTACACCGTAGGTCAGCAGGTCGACCTGATCCCGCGGCTGAGTCCCGGTCGGCGCGTTGCCTGCACCGATCACGAGCGTGGTCGGCCCACCACCCAGTCCGATCCGCACCGCCGAGCCCTGCGGCATCGTCACCTGCACATCGATGCGCCCACCCGCCGTCACCAGCACACTCTTGTCACGCACCTCAGGCGGCGAACTCACCTCGGTCCCGTCAACAGCGACCACCTTGTACGGCGCCCCGTCGACCCACGCCGCCATCGGTCCGTTGTCCGTGTTGATCAGCCGCACCCGAACAGTCGAACCCGGCGCCTCCACCCGGCGTTCGCCGTACCCGCCGTTGACCGTCCGCACCTTGTCGTACGTGTGCACGGCCGCGATCACGTCGGCGGGCGTGGGCTGGACGATCAGTACGCCGTACAGCCCCTTCTTCACCTGTTCGTGCGAGACCTGGTGCGAGTGGTACCAATACGTCCCGGCGTCCTTCGCCACGAAGCGATAGACGAACGACTTCCCGACCCCCACCGCGTCTTGGGTGACCCCGGCGACACCATCCTCGGCAGCCGGTACGTCGACGCCGTGCCAGTGCAGCGTGATTCCTTCGGGCACGGACTCGTTGTGCAGCGTCACCTGCACCAGATCGCCTTGTTTTGCGACGATCTGCGGCCCGGGTGACGTGTGGTTCAACGTGTAGCCGTCCATCGGCCCGCGAGCTGGGATGTCGAACTTCTCCTTGCGGGCCGTGAGATCGACACTCACGTCGGCCGGACCCGACGGCGCTTTGAGCGTGCTGACGTCGATTCCGTGATGCGCGTGTTCAGCCGGCCCACCGCCGTGATCGGCGTACCCCATCGACATCGCCGAGAGGTCGTTCGGCACCAGGCTCCGCTGCCAGAAGAACGCGAGCGGAGCCAGCACCACGAGCGTGGCGGCGATCGCGATCAAGACGCCGCGGCGCGGCGGCCGCATCGTCACGGCCGCCTATCAGTTGCCAACGGCATCTAAGTGGTCGCCTCGGTCGTCTCCGTGGACGTGGCGGCCGCCGGTACCGGACCGGCCGCCCGGCGGGACGCCATGGCCGCGACGGCGAGCAGGGCGAACGCGTTCAGGCCGTGCAGGGCGCCGATCGCGGCGACCCCGAACGACAGGGCAGCCAGCCCGAACTGCAGCACGACCAGACCGAACACGTACAGGGCCCACTTGACGCCGCTGTCGACCTTCGCGAAGAACGAGATGATCAGCAGCACGATCGCGAGCAGTGGGATGACGCCGCTCCCGACGATGGAATGCGTCATATGCCCGACGTTGTAGTCGGAATTCTTGTCGAACACCAATCCGCCGTCGACATCCTTGATGACCGTGAACCAGGCAAGCGCGATAGCCATCGCCTGCACCACCACTCCGATCGCGATGAGACCGGCCAGTACCCGATACGTAGACCTCATGACTTCCCCCAACCCCGGTTGTTCCCCTCAGGTCAGGGTGATCCAGCTCACTCAAGCGCGCAAGAGGTATTGCCCGTTCAGGCAGCTATTGATGGTTGCGAGCGAACGCTTGCTGCAGACCGTGCAGGGTGAGCAACGGCTCGTGACGGATCTCCGTTGCCAGCTCGTCCACCAGGAGTGGGGCGAGGGCGCCGGTGACGACGACCGGCGTCGCGGGATCGAGGGACTGCTCGGTCCTGATTCGCTCCACCAACCCGTCGACCAAGGCCGCGAATCCGTGGATCGCTCCGGATTGCAGGGCTTCGACGGTGTTCTTGGCCACCACCGAGCGTGGCCGGACCAACTCGACCCGGCGCAACTGGGCCGCCGCGTTGCCGAGCGCATCGGTCGCGGTTTCGATGCCTGGGGCAATCACTCCACCGATGAAGGCTCCGGCCTGGCTGACCACGTCGATCGTGATCGCCGTACCCACATCGACGACGAGGCACGGAGCGCCGTACCGATGGACCGCCGCGAGCGCGTTGGCGATCCGATCGGTCCCGACCTCGCGCGGGTTGTCCACCAGCACCGGTAGCCCGGTCTTCACCCCCGGCTCGACCACCACGCTCGGCACGTTCCGGTAGTAGCGCGACACCACATCGCGCAACTCGTGCAGCACATGCGGTACGGCGGAACAGACCGCGATCCCGGACACCGGCGACTCACCGGCCAGCAGTCCCTGCAACAGGACGGCCCACTCGTCCGCCGTACGCCGTGGGTCCGTGCCGACCCACCAATGCCGCTTGACCGTGCCCTCGAACACCAGGCCGACGAGCGTCCGGGTGTTTTCGACGGCAACGGCGAGCAGCATCAGGATTCCCGCAGGTCCAGCGCGATGTCCAGCACGGGCGCCGAGTGGGTCAGCGCACCGATCGCGAGGAAGTCGACTCCGGTCTCCGCGACCGCTCGCGCCTTGTCGAGCGTCAACCCGCCGGAGGCCTCCAGCCGCGCCCGGCCGGCCACCTTCTCGACCGCCTCGCGCAGCAACGGGACGTCCATGTTGTCCAGCAGGATCAGGTCGGCCCCGGACTCGAGCGCGATCAGCGCGTCGTCGACCGAGTCCACCTCGACCTCGATCGCGATATCCGGATACGCCTTGCGGACCAGCCGGAACGCCTCGGCGACCCCACCGGCCGCGATCACGTGGTTGTCCTTGATCAGCGCCGCGTCGGACAGGCCCATCCGGTGGTTCTTGCCGCCACCGCAGCGGACGGCGTACTTCTCCAGCGACCGGAGCAACGGCATCGTCTTGCGGGTATCGCGAATCACCGCGCCGGTGCCCTCGACCGCGTCGACCCAGCGCCGGGTCAGCGTGGCCACGCCGGACAGGTGACACAGCAGGTTGAGCGTCGTCCGCTCGGCGGTCAGCAACTGCCGGGTCTTGCCGCGGATCGTCATCAGGACGTCGCCCTTGTGCACGGACGCACCGTCGCGCACGGAGTACTCGAGCTCGACCTCCGCCGGGGCGGCGACGAGCCTGATCACCATCTCGGCGATCTCCAGGCCGGCCACCACGCCGTCGGCCCGGGCGACCAGTTCGGCCACCGAGATCTGGTCCGGATCGACCGTCGCGGTCGTGGTGACGTCGACGCCACCCGCCAGATCCTCTTCGATCGTGGCCCGCACGAGGTCACCGACCCACTGCCGGTCGACAGTCTCATCCATGCTGGTGGTTCTCCTCGTTCTCATGCGGGACGAACGTCGTCGTAGGTCTCGCGCTGTGGCCCTCGGACGGGAGGGTCAGGTCCAGATTGCCCGACCACCGAGCGTCGTCACGATCGGGGTGGTCCTCACGCCAGTGCGAGCCCCGGCTCTCTTCGCGCACGGTCGCGGAGGAGATCAGCGCGGAAGCCACCGTGACCAGGTTGGTCGCCTCCCAGCCGCCCGTACCAGGCTCGCCGGCCGGCTGCTCGATCAGCTTGCCGAGCGCCGCGCCCGCCTCGGACAGTCCGCTCGCGCTCCGGATCACACCGGCACCGACCGTCATCACCCGCTGCAACTCGGGTACGACGTCGGCGTCGACGAGACCCGGGACACGGGCGTCCTCAGCCGGCTTGCGCAGCTCGGGCAGCCCCTCGGCCAGGTGCCGGGTGATCCGCCGGGCGAAGACGAGCCCCTCGAGCAACGAGTTCGACGCGAGCCGGTTGGCGCCGTGTACGCCGGTGCACGCAACCTCACCGCACGCGTACAGACCGGGCACGGACGTCCGTCCGTCCAGGTCGGTCCACACCCCGCCGGACGAGTAGTGGCAGGCCGGCGCAACCGGGATCAGGTCCCGGACCGGGTCGATACCGTGCGAACGGCAGGACGCCAGGATGGTCGGGAACCGGACCCGCCACTTCTCGTCCCCGAAGTGGCGCGCGTCCAGGTAGACGTGATCCTTGCCGGTGGCAAGCATCTGCCGCATGATCGCCTTCGCCACGATGTCGCGCGGAGCGAGATCGGCCAGTTCGTGCTGGCCCTGCATGAACCGCTTGCCCTCGTGGTCGACCAGGAACGCGCCTTCACCCCGGACCGCCTCCGACACCAACGGCTGCTGGCCTTTCGCGCTCTTGCCGAGCCAGAGCACGGTCGGGTGGAACTGGACGAACTCCAGGTCCCGCACCTTCGCCCCGGCCCGCAACGCCAGCGCCATGCCGTCACCAGTCGACACGCTCGGGTTGGTGGTGGCGGCGTACAACTGACCGATGCCGCCGGAGGCGAGGATGACCACGCGGCTGCGGACCGCGCCGACGCCGTCGAGCTGTCCCTCGCCCATCACGTGCAGGGTGACGCCCGCGACGCCGCCGTCCTCGGCGGTCAGTAGGTCGATCACCAGGGCGTGCTCGATCAGCCGGATGTCCGGGAGGCGCTTGACCGCGGCCACCAGGGCTCGCTCGATCTCCGCGCCGGTCGCGTCCCCACCCGCGTGCGCGATGCGGTTGCGGTGGTGGCCGCCTTCCCGCCCCAGCGACAGGTCACCGTCGACGGTGTCGAACCGCGCACCGAGATCGATCAGGTCGCGGACGGCGTCCGGTCCCTCGGTCACCAGCACGCGGACGGCGGCCGGGTCGCTGAGGCCGGCGCCCGCGACCAGGGTGTCCTGGAGGTGTTCCTCGGGCGAGTCCTCGGGATCGAGGGCCGCGGCGATACCGCCCTGGGCCCACTGGGTCGAGCCGGAGGCGACGACATCCTTCGTCACCACCAGTACGGTGCCCAGCTCACGAGCCTTGAGGGCGGCGGTCAGCCCGGCGATCCCCGAACCGATCACCACCACGTCGACGGTGTCGGTCCAGCCGGGCTCGGGCGCAGCCAGCCGCTGCGGGACTGCAGGTGCGGCATTCAGCACGGTCATCCAGCGACCGTATCAATCGATTTCACCGCAGCGTGATGGAAATGTTGTCAATGAGACGGGTCGCACCGACGCGGGCCGCGATCAGCATGCGGGCCTCCCCCGGGCCGATCACCGGCCCGAGATCCGGTGCGCGCAGGGCGAGATAGTCGATCCCGACCGACGGAACCGCCTCCAGTTCGGCGTGGGCAGCGGCCAGTACGGCGTCCGGCCCGTTCATCCCGGCCTTCGCCCCCGCGGTCAGCGCGCGGTACAGCACCAGCGCCTCGTCACGCTCGGTCTCGTCCAGGTACCGGTTGCGGGATGACAACGCGAGTCCGTCCGGCTCGCGAACGGTCGGCACCGGCACGATGTCGACATCCCAATCCAGGTCGCACACCATCTCGCGGATCAGCGTGAGCTGCTGGTAGTCCTTCTCGCCGAACAGGGCCAGATCGGGCGCGGTCAGGTGCAGCATCTTCGCCACCACCGTCAGCACCCCGGCGAAGTGCCCCGGCCGGACCATCCCCTCGAGCTCGTCGGCCAGCGGTCCCGGATGCACGGTGATGGACGGCTCGTTCGGGTAGAGCTCGTCGCGGGACGGGTTGAAGACCAGGTCGACGCCCTCGTTCTTGGCGATCGCCAGGTCACTGGCCAGCGTGCGTGGATAGCGGTCGAAGTCCTCGGCCGGCCCGAACTGCAGCGGGTTCACGAAGATCGTCAGTACGACGCTGCCGTCCGGCCCGACCCGCTCGCGGGCCTCGGCCAGCAGGGCCGCATGCCCTTCGTGCAGCGCGCCCATGGTCATCACGACCGCCCGTGGCCGGATCGCCGCGGCCGCCCGTAGCTCGGCCTTGGTCTGGGTGAGTCTCATCGCGGTGCCTCCCCTGTCCGATCGCGCTCCAGCACCTCGCCGGCGGCTCGCGCCGGATGCTCGTTCAGCACCTCGCCGAACCGGGCCGCCGTCTCCGCGTCCAGCCGTCCGTCCGCCGCTGCCAGCTCCACCGTCGCGCGCGCCAGTTCGGCGTACGTGCTCGCCGTCCGATTCCGCAGTACGGCGAGATGTGCTGCCACCGTGTCGACATCGCCCCGGGCGATCGGCCCGGTGAGCGCATGATGACCGGATCGCAGCGTGTTGTCGAGGGTTGCGGACACCAGTGGCCCGAGTGTTGCGGCCGGATCCGCCACCCCGGCCTCCCGCAGTACGTCGATCGCCTGCGTGAGCAACGTTGTCAGGTGGTTCGCTCCGTGCACGAGACCCGCGTGGTACCGCGCTCGCTGCTCATCGGCCACCCACTGCACCTGCGCACCCAGGGACTTGACCAGCCGCTCGACCAGCACCCGTGCGTCGTCCGGTGCGGTCGCGGTGAACATCACGCCGTCCAAGCTGATGACTTCACCGAGGAACGTCATCGACGGGTGCAGCGCGACCGGAACCGCCGGTACGCCGGACAGCGCGGTGAGCCCGTGCGCTCCGGACAGATGAACGACGTACTGCTGCTGCGTGAGCGGCAACATCCGGACCACGTCATGGATCAGGTCGTCCGGTACGGCGACCACGATGACGTCGGCGCGCGTACAGACCTCGTCGGCGGTCAGCACGGGCACGTGCGGAAGAAGCCGGGCGGCGCGTTCACGAGACGCGCTCGACCGTGCGGTAACGCCGACCACGGGTTGTCCGGCTGCCGCCAAGGCTGCTACCACGGCGGTCCCGGCCCGGCCGGCTCCGATCAAGCCGATCCGTTCCATCACTCACTCTCTTCGTTCCAGTCCCGCAGGGGTACCAGACGATCTACCCGCCAGGGTAGGCGATGGGAGCCGGTGGCGGTCAGAGGTAGGGGGAAGCGTCCTCGATGTCACCGGCCAGGCGATCCGGCAGGTCAGCCTTGAGCAGCGAACGGACCTGGTCGGGCGCGGGATCGGCCAGTTGGGTGATGCGGGTGGCCTGGCGCAGGATCGTTTGTTCGAAGGCCGTGCGTGCCAGCCGTCCGTTGCCGAAGCCGAGCATGCCCCGGAACGGCTCGATCAGCGCGCTGACCCCGGTGAGCAGGCCCGGCTCGAGCGTGTAGCCCGCGGTCGACGCCAGGTCGGCATAGATCGTCTGCAGCTCGCCACGGCTGTAGTCAGGGAAAGTGAGGACGGTCGGGAACCGGGACCGCAGTCCACTGTTGGCATCCAGCAGGAGCTTCATCTCGCGCTCGTATCCGGCCATCACCACGACGAGCTCACCGCGATGCTCCTCGATCTCCTGGACCAGGGTGGCGATCGCCTCAGCGCCGTACGACTGACTGTCGTTGAGCGAATAGGCCTCGTCGATGAACAGGACCCCGCCGAGCGCGCGCTGCACGACCTTGCGTACCCGCGGCGCGGTCTGCCCGAGGTACTCGGCGATCAGATCGGTCCGGGTGACCTCGATCAGCTGACCGGACCCGAGCAGGCCGAGGTCGCGATAGATGCCGGCCAGGATCCGGGCGACCGTGGTCTTGCCGGTGCCCGGGTTCCCGAGGAAGACCAGGTGCCGGCTTCGGTCGGTCGGCGGCATTCCGGCCCGGATCCGCAGCGTCTCGGCCTTCGCCTCGGCGGCCAGTTCCCGGGCGATCTTCTTCACCTCGTCCAGGCCGACCAGGCGCTCCAGCTCCGCCTCGGGACCGACGGCGACGACCGCACCGCCCGCAGCCAGCGTCGACCCGGAGACCGGCGGCAGATCCTGCACCAGTAGTTGCCTGACCTCCTCCGGAGCCGGATCGACCAGGCCTGCCACCCGGACGGCCTGTCGGGCGGACAGCCGTTCCAGCAGCGAACGAGCCGCCCTCCCGTTGCCGAAACCAGGTGCCCGAGGCAACCTGTGCAACGTCGTCGTCACCTTCTCGGCGGTCTCCCCGGCCACCTCGAATCCACTCTCCGCCGCGAGCAGCCGGAAGATCGCCAGCATCTCCTCGTCGGTGTAGTCCGGGAAGTGGATCGATCGTGCGACGCGGGACCGCAGCCCGGGATTGCTGTCGAGCAAGGTCTCCATCTCGGCCGGATAGCCGGCCATCACGACGACGAGATCGTCGCGGTGGTTCTCCATCGCCGCGATCAACGTCGACAAGACCTCGGGACCCAGGTCGTTCTTGCCACCCTCGGCCAACGCATAGGCCTCGTCGATGAACAGCACCCCACCGAGTGCTCGCTCGATCACCCGCTCGACCATCGGCGCGGTCTTGCCGACGAACTCACCGACCAGGTCGGCTCGCCCGACCTCGACCAGCTGCCCGGACGACAGAGCGCCGTACTTGCGGTAGATGCCGCCGAGCAGGCGTGCGACCGTCGTCTTCCCCGTTCCCGCGTTGCCGGTGAAGATCAGGTGCCGGGTCGCCGTCGGCGGCCGGACGCCGGCTGCGGCGCGCAGTCCAGCGACCTTGGCCTCCGCGACGAGCTCGGCGACGCACGCCTTCACCTCGGTCAGTCCGATCAGGTTTGCGAGCTCGGCCTCGGGGTCATTGCTCTGCTCCGGCGCGGTCGGGACCGGCTGGATCTCCGGCGTGGTCGGGGCCGGCTTGGCCGGGCGCGGCCGGAGCTCGTACACGGCCCGGAGCGAGCCGAGGAACTTCCAGGGCAGGTTGAGCTGGCCGGACTCCTCCGCCCGGTCCGGCAGACCGGCCAGGCATCCGCCGGTCAGGTACAGCGCCGCGAGCCACTCCTCGGCCAGGCGCGCGGCCCCCGCCTCGACCGCCCTGGCCAGCCAGGCTTCCTGGCGCCGCCGCCACTTGACCCGGTCCACCTCGTCGGCCTGGCGCTCGAACAGGCGCTGCACCTCAGCGGCGCCGTCGGCTCCCAGGACCGTGTACGAGAGTCCGGCCGGCACGTCGACGCGCTCGACCTGGTGGACCAGGGCTGCCATCGTCTCGTTGAACGTACGGTCGGTCTCCGGCGTGTGTCCGGCGATTGCTTCATGCGCGGCCTGCAGGCGGGCGACTCCTACCAGCAGCAGGTCCAGCGGGTTCCTGGTCTGTTCGGGGAACGCATCGAAGGCCGCGTCGTCGGTGAAGAACGTGTCCTGCCAAAGCGTGATCAGCTCGCTCCGGGACGAGGTGCGATGCGCCGCCAGCAGCTCCTCGTCGGACGCCACCCGGTCCCAGAGACCGGCCAGCACCGTACGTCGTGGCTCGAGCGGCTCGACCTCTTCGAGCAGCGCCAGCGCGTCGGAGTGGAACGCGACCAGCTTCTCGCGCAGCTCGGGCTGGCCGGCGGTCGACTCGAAAGCGGGCGGCGGGGCGAACCGCCCGACCGAATTCGAGCTCCAGCCGTCGTTCTTCAGTACCGGGGGTGTTTTCAGGTACGGGCCGACGAGCTGACCGTACAGATTGCGGCCGCCACCGACCACGGCGGCCAGCGGCGGGTAGAGCATCCAGACCAGGTCCCAGAGAGCAACGGCGAGCACCGGCACGGACGGCTTGAAGGTCGACCCTTTCCGGGTGACCGTGACGTCGGCGAACGCCGGGTCCGTGATCAACGCGTGCGCCTTCGCCCGCGTCTTCTCCAGCCAGCCGTCCGGGTACCGCCAGGGCTTCCGGCCGCCGAGAATGTGCAGAACGGGCTCGTCGGTGAACAGGACGTTCAGCTCGTCCGGCAGATTCGGCATGATCTCCCTCGTGGTCGGTCCGCGCGGTTGGATTCTAGGATCGTTCCGGTCCACACCTCTTTCGAACGGCTGATGATGCCCGACACCTTCCGCACCGCCTGGTACGACGCTCTGTACGGGTCTGCCGGGTTCTACCGTCGGGAGCGGCCGGCGGCGCACTTTCGTACGTCGGTGCACGCGTCGGCGTTGTTCGGGCAGGCGATTGCCCGGTTGGCGCGTGCGGTGGGGGCTGAGGAGGTTGTGGATATCGGGGCCGGGTCGGGTGAGCTCGGGAAGGTGTTGCGCGGTGAGGGCCTGTCGGTGCTGGAGATCGAGCTCGACGACGAGCTGCCGGCGACGCTCACCGGCCTGGTGATCGCGAACGAGTGGCTCGACAACATCCCGTGCGAGCTGGTCGAACTGGACGACGACGGCGTGCCGCGCTACCTGCAGGCCGACCTGTCCCTCGGTGATGTTGTCGAGGGCAACGATCTGCGATGGCTGACGACGTGGTGGCCACTGCTGGAGCCGGGCGACCGGGCCGAGATCGGTCTGACCCGCGACGACGCCTGGACCGATGTCCTCGGCCGGTTGTCTGTCGGTGCGGTCGCTGTGGCGATCGACTACGGCCATGTCCGCGCCGACCGACCGCTCTACCCGACACTGACCGGTTTCCGCGCGGGCCGTGAGTGTGACCCGGTGCTGGATGGCAGCTGCGATGTGACCGCCCACGTGGCCCTGGACTCGCTCGGCGGCTCGCTCGTCCGCCAACGGGACGCCCTGCGCGCTCTAGGAGTCAGTGCGACCCGACCGAGCCTGGACCTGGCCCAGGCCGAACCCCTCCGCTACCTGGCCGAGTTGTCGTCGGCCGGCGAAGCCGCCGAATTGCTCGACCCCTCCGGCCTCGGTGCGTTCGGCTGGGTGTGGACAGCGGTCGGCGCAGACGCCGTACGGCGGGCCTCCCGCGCCCTGTCCGCCTGAGCCTGCACCAGTGCCGCAGCCTCGCGTTGGTCGCGGTGTAGCGCGACAGCGTCGGTCGGGCCGAGTGGCGTGTCCACGTGCACGTTGGCGAGCCCCAGCCGCCGCTGGAGCGGGCCCTGCTCCACCCGAACGGACTGGGTCTTGTGGTGCAGCACGATCGACGTACGGCGGCTCACCCAGCCTCGGGTGGTGACGAGCACCTGGTCGTCGTTGCCGTACGAGAGGAAACGCCAGCCGATCGGGCGCAACCACTTCGCACGCTCCGGTGCGACGTGCATCGGGATGCCGGCCAGGTCGAACCCGGGCAGGACGCGCGCCAGCACGCTCGCCACCTCAGCGCGTTCGCCGACCGGGAGGAGCTGCGCGCCTTCGTGCTCGTCGTCGCCGTCCTCCTTCTTGCCTGCCACACCGGCGATGTCCAGCTCGACCCGGGACCAGCCGAGCAGACGCCAGATCAGCGGCTCGGTGATCAACAGGCCCTGGACCCGGCCGGGCGGCACGGTCTGCCGCTGTACGTCGAACAGGCCGCGTTTGGTGCGTAGACCGTGGTTGGACTCCGACAACGTGAAGCCGTGGTTGCCGACGACCTGCTTCCAGATCGGCTGGACCACACCCAGCAGCAGCGGCAGGCCGGCGAACAGACCGATGTGGAAGTTCAGGACCATGGTCGCGACGATCAGCCAGATCAGCGCGCCGGCACTACCGATGACTGTGGAGGACAGCAGGGTCGCACCGAGCAGGCGGCTGGTCGGGACCACCAGCAGCGGTGCCGAGTCGACCTGCTCCTCCTGCTGTTCGGCGCCGTGCTCACCCTTGGCCCGGACCAGCAGGAGGCCGCGGAGCTTGACGGCTTCGTCGTACCGGAAGTAGCTCAGCTTGCCATCGCTCTTGCCACCGCCGGCCACGTCCATCCGCAGCTCGGCCATCCCGAAGATGCGCGCGACGAACGGCTGGGCCACGTCGATCGCCTGGATCCGGTCGAACCGGATGATCCGGGTCCGGCGGAACAGGAAGCCGCTGTCCACGCGGATCGCATCGGCCGTCAGCTGCCATTTGGTGAACCACCAGGACAGTGCGCCGAGCAGGATGCCGCCGACGAGTACGGCGGCCAGTCCGATGCCGGCGATCTCCAGATTGCTCCGCAGACCCTCGTTGTTGACCAGGGCGACGGCCGCGACGACGAAGTACCCCCAGCCCTTCACGAACGGGGTGAGCGGATGCAGCCGCGCGCCGGTCGGCTCGACGACTGCGGTCCCCGGGTTTGGCTCGGTCACAGGCCCCACGCCTGCGCCTGGCCGAGGGCGGAGAGGCGGTCGCGCAGCCGGCTCGCCTCGTCCGGGTGCAGCCCGGGGATCTTGGCGTCCGTCGCCGGGGTCGCGGTGTGCAGCTCCACAGTGGCGATCCCGTACGCGCGTTCCAGTGGTCCCGCGGCGACGTCGACGAACTGCATCCGTCCGTACGGCACGACCACGAGCTCGCGGAACATGATCCCGTGGCTGACCAGCAGCTCGTCCTCGCGTTCGGCGTACTTCCAGGACCGCTGGTTGCGGCCGATCAGGACCCAGGACCAGGCGAACCCGGCCCCGAGTACGACCACCGCGAGTACGCCGTACACCCAGCCGATGGTCAGGCCGAGCGCGACCAGAGCGACGATCGCGACGAGGCCGAACATCACCGCGGCACTCACGCGACGGACCGACGCCAGCTTCGGCGAGACCGGCGTCCAGCTGACATCCGAGGGTGCGAAGAGGTCATCCACGGGTAAAGCCTGTCACGATAGTGGTCATGAGTACGGAAAAAGTCGTTGGAGTCGGCGCGGGGGCGGCCGGGTTCGACCCTGCGTACGAGCGGGGCGGGACCGGGAGTGGCTCGGAGATCGCGACCACCGACATGGTGCTCAACATCGGTCCACAGCACCCGGCGACGCACGGCGTACTCCGGCTGCGGCTGACCCTGGACGGCGAGCGGATCGTCGGCTGCGAGCCGATCATCGGCTACATGCACCGCGGCGCGGAGAAGCTGTTCGAGGTCCGCGACTACCGGCAGATCATCGTGCTGGCGAACCGGCACGACTGGCTGTCCGCGTTCGCCAACGAGCTCGGCGTCGTGATCGCGGTCGAGCGGATGATGGGCCTCGAGGTCCCGGTCCGCGCGGTCTGGATGCGCACGCTGCTGGCCGAGCTCAACCGGATCCTGAACCACCTGATGTTCCTCGGCTCGTACCCGCTCGAGCTCGGCGCGATCACGCCGGTCTTCTACGCGTTCCGCGAGCGGGAGACGATCCAGGCGGTGATGGAAGAGCTGTCCGGCGGCCGGATGCACTACATGTTCAACCGCGTCGGCGGCCTCAAGGAGGACCTGCCCTACGGCTGGCTCGGCCGCGCGTCCGAGGCGTCGGCCGCGGTCCGCAAACGGCTCCCCGATATCGAGAACATTGTCCTCGGCAACGAGATCTTCCGCGCCCGCACGGTCGGCATCGGCAAGCTCTCCCCCGAGCTGATCGCGCAGTACGGCGTCTCCGGCCCGATCGCCCGCGCCTCCGGCGTCGACGCCGACCTCCGCCGCGACGAGCCCTATCTCGGGTACGACGAACTGCAGCGCGACGGCGTACTCCGGGTCGTCACCCGGACCGACGGCGACTGCTTCGCGCGCTTCGCCGTACTGCTCGAGCAGGTGAAGGTGTCGCTCGACCTGGTCGACGCCTGCCTGGACAAGCTGTCCGCTCTGCCCGCCGGCCCGATCAACGTCCGGCTGCCGAAGATCCTCAAGGTCCCCGAGGGCCAGACCTACGCGTGGACCGAGAGCCCCCTGGGCATCAACGGCTACTACCTGGTCTCCCGCGGCGACAAGACCCCGTGGCGACTCAAGCTCCGCTCGGCGAGCTTCAACAACATCTCCGCCCTGCCCGCTCTCCTGCCCGGCACGATGATCCCCGACATGATCGCGATCCTCGGCAGCATGTTCTTCGTCGTCGGCGACATCGACAAGTAGCGGTTCAGAACTCCCGCTGGGCGACGGGCGGACGGTGTGCGGCCGCGATCAGCTGCACGAGGCCGGCTACCGGCAGTGGTTTGCCGGGATCGGCCTGGCCGGCGGCCCGCTGCTTCGCCGTACTCGCCTTCGACAGGTACGGCGTGACGTACGCCGGTGTCTCCGGCTCGAACCGCCAGCTCTCCCGTAGCGGGCCGACATCGACCACGTCGAATCCCAGCAGCTGGATGAGCTCCGTGGCCGAAACCTTCGCGTCGGCGTCGTCACCGGCGATCGGCAACGCGCTGCGATCGGGCGCGTCGGCGGGCCTGGCCAAGCTGACGATATTGCGGGCGCTGATGTTGTTGAACGCCTTCACGGTGTGCGCGGCAGGCAACCGCTCCTGCAGCAGCTGCGCCGTCACCACCTGCTCGCGGTCGAGCCGCTCGATCCGGCCGTCCCGGCTCGGGTAGTAGTTCATCGTGTCGAGCACGGTCTTGCCCCCGAACGGCTCGACCGGCAACTCGAGATAGCGACCGAGCGGAATGGCCACGAGCACCCAGTCCGCCGCCCGCACGGCCTCCTCCACGGTCGCCGCGCGGACGCGGAGGTCACGGACCTTGTCCGCCAGGCTTTCCGGCCCTCGCGAGTTCGCCATCACCACGTCGAGGCCTGCTTCGCCCGCGAGCCAGGACACCGTGGAGCCGATGTTCCCGCTCCCGATCACTCCGAGTGTCGCCATGGATTCCTCACCCCATCGCTTGTGCGATCAATTCCAGCAGAGCGTCGGCGAGGCCGGCCGAGACCGCGAACGTACCGCGGGATTCGGGAGCGTGTTCCGAGCCGTCCAGGTCGAGGACGCGCAGGCCCGCCTCACGGCAGATGCTGACGCCGGCCATGGTGTCCCAGGGCTTGTTGGAGAACATGATGGTGGCGTCGAAGAAGCCGTTGGCGGTCCAGGTCAGGGCGGTGGCCGCCGTGCCGATCATCCGGATTCGCTGAACGCGTGGGTACAGCAATTCGGTCAGCGCGGTCCGCTCGGCGTTCTTGACCGCCCCTTCCGGCCCGACCGCATAGTCGCCCACGGCAACCAATGCGTCGGTCAGGCTGGTGCTCTCGCTGCCGCGGATCGGCTTCCCGTTGCAGGTGGCGCCGAGCCCCTCGGCCGCGGCGTACCGGGTCCCGAGCGCCGGGTGGTCGATCACACCGGCCACCGCGCGACCCTCGTGGATCAGGCCGAGCGAGATCCCCCACAACGGCACCCCGTGGATGAAGTTCACGGTCCCGTCGATCGGATCGAGCACCCAGCGCGTCCCGTCGGTCGCGCCGCCCTCCTCCTCGCCCAGTACGCCGATCTCCGGCGTCGCGCGCTCGAGGAACGCCCGTACCTCCCGCTCCACGGCGAAGTCGACCTCGGACGCCATGTCGCGGTCGCCCTTGGACGTGAGCTCACCAGGCTCGCGGGAATCGGTCACCACCCGCCCACGATCGACAGCGGCTCCGGCAACCTTCAGCAGTTCGGCGAGATCCACACCACGAACCTACTAGGACGCGGCGAGGCCCCGGAGTTTGAGGTCGACCACGGTCGGTGCGTCCGCCTGGGAGTGTTTGTCGCCCGCGGCAACGACCGTGGCGACCTCCTCGTCGATCTTGTCCAGCCGGGCATCGATCTTGTCGAGGCGGCGCTGCATCAGGTCGACGAACTCGGCGTTCTCGACCACGCGGGCGCTGGTGATCCGCGAGTACTCCTGCGCGACCTGGGCCCGCTCGTCGGAATGGGCCAGCCGCTCGACCAGCAACTGGTGGCGGAACAGCACGGCGCCGGCGATCGCGACCAGCACGGCACCGACGGCGGCAGCCCGGAGAATCCAGGCATTCTGTGAGAACAGCGCGATACTCACACCGAGACAGACAACGATCAGCAGACCGTTGGCAACGGTGAGAACTGTGGTCCTGGTTCGACGGCGGCTACCCCTTGACCCCATGGACCGACATGTTAGGGGGTCTCGTCAGGGTCCTCGGGAATACGACACGCGCGTTCGAGCAACAATCCGGCCGTGACGACCAGCACAGAGATCACCGCCGCGGCACCGGCCATGATCACACGGTTACGAGGACCTGAGGCCCCCATTGCTTGCAGGAAGGATAACGCGAACCCCGCGTAAACCCCGGTGCACAACGCGCCGACGAACGCGCTGGCCTTCCCGATCAGCAACAGGAACACCGCGCGGGACGCTTCCATCCGCTCCCGCCGGACCTGGATCCGCTGGTGGGTGTTGCGGGCCGCAACGAACAGCAGCGCGGCCAGGAACCCCCAGGCGATCAGCGTCAGCCAGGAGACCGAGGGCGCGACCCCGCCGCCGGACTCGATCGCCTTCACCATGGTCAGACCGATCGCCGCCCCGAGGACGGCGATCGCGATCAGCAGCCGGCGTGAGGTCGGCCGGACCGAGCCAGGACGCGGCGGCTCCTTGCCGGGCGCCCGGCCCGGGTCCGGACCGCCGGAGACCACTACTGGAGCTCGATGTCGAGCTTGGTCACGCCGTCGGTGCCGACCTTGGCGAGCAGCTCCGTGACCGGACCGCGGCCCGGCAGTACCGCGTCCGGCTCGATGTCGAGCCAGGGCGCCAGCACGAACGCACGCTCGTGCGCCCGCGGGTGCGGAACGGTCAGCTCCTCGGTCTCGATCGTCTTCTGGCCGTACGTGATCAGGTCGACGTCGAGGGTCCGCGGCGCACCCGGCACGCTGCGCTCGCGGCCGAACGCCTGCTCGATCGCGTGCGCGCGGTCCAGCAGCAGGTCGACCGACAAGGTCGAGTCGGCCAGCAGTACGACGTTCAGGTACGGGCCGGACTCGTCGGGACCACCGATCGGCTGGGTCTCGTACAGCGGCGAGACGTCGACGACCACGACGTCCGGGGTGTCCCGCAGTGCGTCGACCGCGCCCTGCAGGTTCGCCTCACGATCGCCGAGATTGCTGCCGAGCGACAGGATGACCTGGCGGATCGGCTTCAGGCCACCGCTCAGGGTGTCCGCGTCGATGACGTGGGGACTTGGGGTCTCAGTCACGAGGATTCTCCGGCTCTGCGCTGCACGGTCAGGACAACGTCGTCGAACGGCACCGTGATCGGTGCCGAGGGTTTGTGGATCGTCACCGCGGTCGCCGTCACCCGCCGGTCGGCGAGGCACAGCTCCGCGATGCGCTGGGCGAGGGTCTCGATCAGGTTCACCGGGTCGGTCTCGATCGCCTGGTGCACCTGCTCGGCCACCACCCCGTAGTTCACGGTGTCGGCCAGGTCATCGGTGGCCGCGGCGGGCCGGGTGTCCAGCTCCAGCCGGACGTCCACGACGAACTCCTGCCCGTCGGCCCGCTCGTGGTCGAACACCCCGTGGCGCCCGAAACCGCGGATGCCACGGATCTCGATCACGTCAGGAGACAACGCAGAACGTGCGGGACCGCTCATTCCGCCTCCTCCTGTCGGCCCCCAGACGACGACAGTACCGGGGAGGCATGGTGTATCCACAACCGCCAGCCGGTGGAAGTTCTGCGGAAGACATTCGTGGCCAGGGCCTTGCCGCCCGCGAATCCCTCTTCGGGCGCACCCTCACCCGACGACAGGACATTCTCCGTACACGTGACGTATGCCACGTCTTCATCGACGCGAACCTGCACATCGGTCAGGAAGAACTGGATGTACGGCGTGTTCGCGAAGATCATCGCCCAGGCCCGCATCATCTCGGCGTACCCGGAGATCGCCGCGTTGCCGGGATGGATGCAGACCGGATCCGGCTCGGGCAGCCACACCGCCGCCATCAGATCCAGGTCGCCGGCCTCGAACGCGTTGTAGAACGCGGTGTTGGCAGTCAGTACGACGTCCTCCACCGAGGCGCTGCGACCCTTGGGCGGACGCTCACCACTGGCGTCCTGCCGCGGACCGCCGGGTCCGTCCGTCATACCGTTCCCCATCTCTTCGCCACCCGGACCGCGTCCGCATTTGGTGCCACCGCGTGGGCCCGGACACACCAGGCTCCCGCGGCGGCGGCCAGGGCGGATACGGCCGCGCTCGCGTCATCTCGTCGTACGGCCGGTCTGGGTTCACCGGTCTGCTCGTCGGCGAGCAGCCTACCGAGGAACGCCTTCCGGGACGCACCGATGAGTAACGGTCGTTCCAGTACGGCGAATTCCCGCAATCTGCGCAGAACCTCCCAGTTGTGCTCCGCGTTCTTCGCGAAACCGAGTCCAGGGTCCAGGGCAACCCGGTTGAGATCAACACCAGCCTGGCGCATCGCGTCGATCCGCTCGGCCAGTTCGTCGATCACCTCGGCGACGACATCGACGTACTCGGCCTTGTTCTGCATGTCGATCGAGTGTCCGCGCCAGTGCATGCAGACATACGGCGTACGGCGTTCTGCTACCAGCGAAAGCATGTCCGGGTCGGCCTGGCCGCCCGAGACGTCGTTGATCATCACCGCACCGGCGTCGAGGGCGAGCGCCGCGACACCGGACCGCATGGTGTCGACAGAGATCAGTGCACCTTCGGCGGCGAGGGTCTCGATCACCGGGAGGACCCGGCGGATCTCCTCTTCGGGGGCGGGACGGGCGGCACCTGGCCGGGTCGACTCGCCGCCGACGTCGAGCAGGTCGGCGCCTTCGGCCAGGAGTTCGCGGCCGTGCTTGATCGCGGCGGACGGCTCGAACCACTCACCACCGTCGGAGAACGAATCCGGCGTCACGTTGACAACACCCATCACGAGACACCGGTCCAGCACCGGCAGCCCGTCTACGTGACCCCACGACCCATCACTCACCCGACCACCGTAGTGGCCGCCACCCCCACCCCGCAGCCAGGGCTCAGTTACTGAGGATCAACCGTGATTGCGTCGCCTTCAGGGCTTCGGCGATGGGCTGCGCGTACGACTCGTTGGTCTGGCCGGACTTCTCCAGGCACTGGCCGTTGATGAGGGCACCGCCGCTGGTGATGCCCTGGGCATAGTCGCCGGTCATGTTCGCGCCGCCGGAGTCACCGGCCTCGACGCACGCGGTGTGCTGGAACAGTCCGCGCACCACGCGGTTGCTCCCGTAGTTCACCGTCACGTTCCGCGCGACGATCCGCCCGCAGGTCCAGCCGGTGCTCTTGCCCGACTTGCACAGCGTGGATCCGACTGTCTGGTTGGCGATCCCCCGGACCGGGATGTTGCCGGCGCCCCAACCCTCGACGTACCCCTGCTGGTCCCAGCCCTCGATCACGCCGACCGAGCCGAAGTCGTTGCCCGGGAAGCTCGAGGTGTAGGTGTTGCCGAGGATGTACCCGTTGCGGGAGAACGACGGCTTGCCCGCCGTGCAGTGCCCGGCGGTGAGGAAGATCGGGTTGCCCTTGGTGGTCCGGGCGTTGAAGCCGAGCGAGCACACGTATCCGGTGTTCTTGTCGACCTGGAAACCACCCCGAAGGCTGAAGTCGTCCGCGGTCGTCGTCACCTTGCCGGGCGCCGTGCGGACCGTCACCTTGTCGCCGTTCGCCTGGGCGCGGGACAGGAACCGCTTCGTGACCGAGTCACGCGCGCCCCGCGGCACTGTGACGACCACAGTCCCGGACAGCGGATCGACGTACCAGGACCGGACCTTGCCGGCGCTGGAGCTGGTCGCAAGCTTGTTCAGCTCGTTCTGTACGGCGTTGAGCTGGCCGATCGTGAAGCGGACGAGCCGCGGGATCGCGCCGGCGTCGCGGACCAGCTGTGCCGTGGTCAGATCGGACACCGCGACCACGAGGGCGCCGGTGTCGTCGAAGTAGCTGCCCACGACGCCCGAGTCGGACCCGAGCTGTGATTCCAGTGCTTCGGCGACGAGCGGCGACCGCTCGGTCACCTTGCCGACCGCGGCCGGCTCGCCCGTCTTCTGCCCGGTCGACTTGGTCCGCGTGTCCGCGGTGGCCCAGTTCGCCGCCACCAGCCCACCGGCCGTCAGTACGACGACCCCGGCAAGTGCGGCGCCGACCCGGTAACGCCCCGACATCTGTCCTCCTCACGCAGGCGACCGGTCCCCGTCGACCGATCACCACTACGGAAAGTAAACGCTTAGCGACAGAATGTCCACAGGTCTTGTGTCTCAAACGTCAACGACCCGACCACGCCGGAGGCTACGGCCGGGAGTCGGGAGACCCGCCCTAGCCGACGATCAGGCTCATCGCCTCGGCGCGGGTGACCGGATTGCGGAGCTGGCCGCGGACCGCGGAGGTGATGGTCTTGGCGCCGGCCTTGCGGACGCCGCGCATGGTCATGCAGAGGTGTTCGCACTCGATCACGACGATCACGCCGCGGGGCTCGAGCAACTCGACCAGCGAATCGGCGACCTGGGTGGTCAGCCGTTCCTGGACCTGCGGTCGTTTCGCGTACACGTCGACCAGCCGGGCGAGCTTGGACAGGCCGGTGATCCGGCCGTCCCGGCTGGGGATGTACCCGACGTGGGCGACCCCGGTGAACGGGACCAGGTGATGTTCGCAGATGCTCCAGACCTCGATGTCCTTTACCAGGATCATCTCGTCGTGCCCGATGTCGAACGTCGTCCGCATGACCTCCTCGGCCGTCTGTCCCAGACCGGCCGTGATCTCGGCGTACGAGCGTGCCACGCGGGCCGGGGTGTCCTGCAGGCCCTCGCGGTCCGGGTCCTCCCCGATCGCGATCAGCAGTTCGCGGACAGCCCGCTCAGCCCGCGCGTGATCGAACTTAGGCGACGTCATCCGGCCATGCTAAACAGCGACCTGAACTTTGCCCGCAAACAGAAGCACCGCCGCCCGGAAGGGTGACGGTGCTTCGGTTTGTTTCGGTCAGTCGTTCGGTGACGGCGGGGTCGGGCCGCTGCCGTAGTTCGGCGGCCTGACGTTCTCGTCGGGGCCGACCGCTCCGCCGGGGAGGACGTCGGAGAGCGAGCCGTTCTGCTCGGCGCGGGTCGGCACCGGCATCACCGGCGGCTGGTCCGACGGCACCCGGGTGGACGAACCGGTCCAGGCCGGCCGCCGGTCCCGCTTGACCACGGGCTCGAAGATCCGGGCGATCTCGTTCTTGTCCAGGGTCTCCTTCTCCAGGAGCTCCTCGACCAGGTGGTCCAGCACCGCACGGTTCTCGACCAGGATGTCGAAGGCCTCCTGGTGCGCGTTCAGGATCAGCTTGCCGACCTCCTCGTCGACCGCGGCCGCGATCTCCTCGGAGTAGTTCCGCTGGCTGCCGAAGTCGCGGCCCAGGAACGGCTCACTGCCGTCCGAGCCGAACTTGATCGCGCCCAGCCGCTCGGTCATGCCGTATTGCGTGACCATCGCCCGGGCCAGTGCCGACGCCTTCTCGATGTCGTTGCTCGCACCGGTGGTCGGGTCGTGGAAGACCATCTCCTCGGCGGCGCGGCCACCGAGCATGTAGGCCAGCTTGTCCAGCATCTCGGACCGGGTGGTCGAGTACTTGTCCTCGTCCGGCATCACCATCGTGTAGCCGAGCGCCCGGCCACGCGGCAGGATCGTCACCTTCTGCACCGGGTCGGAGTGCGGCAGCGCGGCAGCGACCAGGGCGTGTCCGCCCTCGTGGTACGCCGTCAGCACCTTCTCCTTGTCCGACATCAGCCGGCTCCGGCGCTGCGGACCGGCGATGACCCGGTCGATCGCCTCGTCGAGCATGTTGTTGTCGATCACCTGCAGGTTCGACCGGGCGGTCAGCAGGGCCGCCTCGTTCAGCACGTTGGCCAGGTCGGCACCGGTGAAGCCCGGCGTACGACGAGCAACGGCCCGCAGGTCGACGTCCTGGGACATCGGCTTGCCGCGGGCGTGCACCTTGAGGATCTGCTCACGTCCGGGCAGGTCCGGCGCGTCGACGGCGATCTGCCGGTCGAACCGGCCGGGCCGCAGCAGCGCCGGGTCGAGCACGTCGGGCCGGTTGGTGGCCGCGATCAGGATCACACCGCCGCGGACGTCGAAGCCGTCCATCTCGACCAGCAGCTGGTTCAGCGTCTGCTCGCGCTCGTCGTGACCACCGCCGAGGCCCGCACCACGGTGCCGGCCGACGGCGTCGATCTCGTCGATGAACACGATCGCCGGGGCGTTCGTCTTGGCCTGCTCGAACAGGTCCCGGACCCGGGAGGCACCGACACCGACGAACATCTCGACGAAGTCCGAACCGGAGATCGAGTAGAACGGCACACCGGCCTCGCCGGCGACCGCGCGGGCCAGCAGGGTCTTACCGGTACCGGGCTGGCCGTAGAGCAGGACGCCCTTCGGAATCTTCGCCCCGACCGCCTGGAACTTGCCCGGCTCCTGCAGGAACTCCTTGATCTCGCCGAGCTCCTCGATCGCCTCGTCACAGCCGGCGACGTCGGCGAACGTGGTCTTCGGGGTGTCCTTGGTGATCAGCTTGGCCTTCGACTTGGCGAAGCTCATCACCCGCGAGCCACCGCCCTGCATCGAGTTCATCAAGAAGATGAAGACCACCGCGATCAGCAGGAACGGGATCAGCGTGGAGAAGACCTGGCCGATGAAGCTCGGCTTCGGGTTCTCGACGTCGTACCGCTCGATCTTGCCGTCCTGGAACAGGGTCTGCAGGTCGCCGCCGAGGTTCGTGCCCTGGCCGTCGACCCAGTGCGCCCGGACCTTGGTCCCGTCGGTCTTCTCGACCCGGATCTCCTGGTCGGGATCGATCAGCGTCACGGACTTGATCGTCTTGTCGCTCGACGACTTCGCCTGCTGGATCAGCTGGACGACCTGGCCGGTGGGCTCGGTCTTGTACCCGGTCGAGCCGGTCAGGAGCTGTCCGATCACCAGTACGCCCAGGAAGGCGACGACAATCCAGAACAGGGGTCCGCGGAAGATGCGCTTCACGTCCATGATCGAGGCCTACGCCCCGTCCCTCCTAGCTCGGCAGGCCCGGGATTGCGGGCTTGAGACGGTAACACCAGTCCAAGTGTCTCGTGTCGCACAAGACAACACAGCACGAGGGTCACCAAAGGACGGTACGACCTGTTGTACAGGCCGTCACCAAGTCTGCCCTCAAGGGTGGTTCAGGAGTAGCTCAGGAGTAGACGTGCGGCGCCAGCGTGGCCACGCAACGCAGGTTCCGGTACTTCTCCGCGTAATCCAGGCCGTATCCGACCACGAACTCGTCCGGCAGCTCGAGACCGACGTACTTGACCGGGACCCGCATCTTGGCCGCGCCCGGCTTCACGAAGGCGGTGCAGAGCTCCAGCGAGGCCGGCTTCCGTGACTCCAAGTTGCTGACCAGCCAGCTCAGCGTCAGGCCGGTGTCGATGATGTCCTCGACGATCAGCACGTGCCGGTTGGTGATGTCGGTGTCCAGGTCCTTCTGGATCCGGACCACCCCGGACGACTTGGTCCCCGAGCCGTACGACGAGATGGCCATCCAGTCCATCTCCACGTGCCGGGTGAACGAGCGGGCCAGATCGGCCATCACCATCACCGCGCCCCGCAGGACGCCGACCAGCAGCAGGTCCTTGCCCTCGTAGTCCTGCTCGATCCGACCGGCCAGCTCCTGCAGCTTCGCCAGGATCTGATCCTCGGTGTAATGGACCTTGGTCAAGTCCTTCTCGATGTCCGAAGCATCCACACGGTCAGCCTGTCACACCTTCGGCCAGGACGATGAATCCGCCCCGGCGGATCGCCCGGATCCCTTGGGGTAGGTCGATCCAGCGTTGGCCGCGCCAGTCTGTGATCAGCGCGTCGACGGCCGCGATGTGGCCGGCGGTGAGGTCGGTGGCGCGGCAGCCTGCCTCCAACGCGGCCTGCCGGAGCACTCTGGTCCGGAGCGCCGCAGGCTCGTCCGCCAGCGCCCCGATCTCACAGTGCACCTCTTTGTCATCCCGCCGCAGCGCCGTCTCGGCCAGGTCTGCCGCGAGTACGTCCAGCGCGTCCGCGTCGGCGCGGAGGAGTCCCGCCGTACGGGCGAGGGCCTCGATGACGCCAGGCCCGAGGGCCTCTTCCAGGACCGGTAGCACCTCGTGGCGGACTCTGACCCGGGTGAACTGCGGGTCGTCGTTGTGCGGGTCATGCCAGGGCCGGAGCCCCGACGCGATGCACGCGGCCGCCGTCGTCGCGCGGGGCAGCTCGAGAAACGGTCGCCGGAGCAGTCCGGCCACCGGAGCCATACCGGCCAGCGACCGGCCACCCGATCCCCTGGCCAACCCCAGCAACACAGTCTCGGCCTGGTCATCCCGGGTGTGAGCCAGCAGTACGACGTCTGCCCCGAACTCGTCGGCCGCGTCCCGCAGCGCGTCGTACCGGGCCGAGCGCGCAGCGCCCTCCGGACCGCCCTCGGAGCCGACCTCTACGGCGCGTACGTCGACAGGATCGAGTCCGAGCGCCCGGCACTGCCCGGCGGCCGTCTCTGCGACGTGGGCGGAGTCAGCCTGAAGACCGTGGTCGACGATGACGGCCCCCGCGCGCAGGTTGAGCTTGGGTGCCTCGAAGGCGGTCGCAGCGGCCAGGGCGAGCGAGTCGGTGCCCCCCGAGCAGGCGACCAGGACCGTCGTGCCGTGCGGCAGTTCGCCCAGCAGGTTGCGGACCGCCTCCCGCGTCCGTGCGACGGCAGGGTGCAGCTTTCCTCTGCGGTTCTCCACGAGCTCCTCGGCGGCCGCCTGGCCCGGCGGCTCAGCCGTGGAGCCGGGCGACCCAGGCATCCGGGTTGGCGATCTCGTTCTTGGTCGGCAGCGTGTTGGGGCCGGTCCAGACCCGGTTGAACCCGTCCATGCCGACCTGATCGACGACTCGGCGTACGAACGCGGCGCCGTCCTTGTACTGCCGCAGCTTGGCGTCCAGCCCGAGCAGCCGCTTCAGCAGCTGATCGACCGGGTTGCCACTCTGCCGGCGCGACGTGAACTTGGACCGGATCTGCTCCACGGTCGGAATCACCGACGGCCCGACCCCGTCCATGACGAAGTCCGCGTGGCCTTCCAGCAGTGACATCACCGCGGTCAGCCGGTCCAGCACGGCCCGCTGCTCCGGGGACTGCATCAGATCGACCAGACTCAGCTCGGCCTCACCCCGCACCGACCGTCCCAGCCGCTGCACGGCCTCCCGGAACATCGCCGCGTACGCCGAAGCGTCCAGCTCGGCCTGGTCCAGGAACAGCGCGATCTCCGACCGCAGGTGGTCCCGCAGCCAGGGGACGGCGGTGAACTGCACCCGGTGCGTCTCCTCGTGCAGGCACACCCACAACCTGAAGTCCCGCGGTACGACGCCCAGCTCGGTCTCGACCTGCATCACGTTGGGCGCCACCAGCAGGAGGCGACCGGTCAGATCAGGACGGTCCGGGTCCGGCTCGGCCGGGTAGAACGGGTCGAACTGACCCAGCACCCGAGAAGAGAGGAAGGCAAGCAGTGCGCCGGCCTCGATCGCAGTGACGCGTGAACCGACCGCGGACGACAGTCCGCCGGTCCGCTCGGCCTTCTCGCGCAGCTTGTCGGCCAGCGGCTGCAGCACGGTCCGGAAGCCGTCCGCGTTCGCCTGGACCCAGCCGGGCCGGTCCACGATCACGACGGGCGCCGTCGCGGACGTCGCCTGCAGTCCGGTGAACTCGCGCACATGATGCTCGGAGTCGGCCGCGAACTGGCGCAGCTCGGCCACCACCTGGTCCGCCTCCGTGCGGCTGACCGCAGGTCCGGGGCGCAGCAACTTCCGCGCCACCCCGATCGCCAGCTGCCAGTCGACCATCTCGGCTCCGACCTTGCCTTCGGTCCCGCCTTCCGCCGTACTCATATTCCGACCCTAGTCGTATGTCCCAACCTGCGCTTGGCCTCAGGCCTGGCAACCGCAGTTCGCGAGGATCGCGGTGGCCCGGTCGAGCGCTGCCCGCGCGTTGAGCGTCTGCGGTACGGCGACACTGTCCGTGGCCACTGCGAACACCAGAAGCGTGCCTGTCCGGTCCCGGGCCAGTCCGGCCAGACTGTGTACGCCGGTGAGCGTCCCGGTCTTCGCATGGACCAGTCCGGTGCCCGTGCTGGTGCCAGGCGCGGCGAAGCGGTCCTCGAGGCTGCCGCTGAACCCCGCCACCGGCAGGCCGGTCAGCAGGTGACGCAGCTCCGGGTGCTGGGGTGAGGCGGCCACCCGGATCGCACCGGCGAGCAGGTCGAGCGGAACGTGGTTGGCCCGGGTCAGTCCGCTGCCGTCGAAGATCTTGGCCTTGCTGACGTCCAGGCCCAGCTTGGTGAGAGTCGCGCGTACTCCGGCGACACCACCGGCGTAGGAGCCACCGTTCTTGGTGGCCAGGCCGACCTGGCGCTGCAGGACCTCAGCGCCGTCGTTGTCGCTGTGCAGGTTCACGTACTCGACGATCTGGCCGACTGTCGGCGACTTGACCTGGGCTACCGGCTTGGCCGTGGCCGGAGCGACGGTCGGCTTCAGGGTGGGGGCGACCGTGATGCCGGCGGCCCGCAGTTGGGCGGCGAAGGCAGTGGCGGCCGCCTGGGGCGGGGAGGTTGCTCGCTTCGCCATGCCTGGGGTGATGCGACCTTCGTTCACCCAGAGCGCGGAGGTGGGAGCGGCGATGCCCTCGGGGACGTAGTTCGCTTCCCAGTTCTTGTTGATCGCAGGTCCGGTGAAGAGGGAGGCGTCGTACCCGAGGGTGATGCTGCTGACGCCCTGCGCCTTGAGAGCCTTCGCCGTACTCACTGCCAGGTCCTGGAGCGACGCCCGGGCCGGGAAGTCGGTCGGGTCGGTGGGGCGCTTCGCGACGAGTAGGGGGTCACCGCCGCCGACCAGGATGAGTGAGCCCTTGGCCGCACTCACAGTCCTCGTGGCGAAGGTGTGATCCGGGCCGAGTGTGTCCAGGGCCGACACGGTGGTCAGGAGCTTGAGCGTGGAGGCAGGGATGTACGTCGAGGACGCACCGACCGAGAACACCGGCTTGTTCCGGGAGGCGTCGTACACGTAGATGCCCCGGTGTTTGCCGAGCGACGGGTCCGCGAGAACGGCGGCCAGGGCCTTCTGTACGCCGGCTGCCGTCGGTGCGACGCCCTCCGCCGTGGCGGGTGCCAGCACCACGGGTGCCTGCTGGGCGGTCTGTACTGATCCGGGTACGGCGCGTGCACCGCTCACCAGGCTCGTGGTCAGAGCTGTGGCGAGCAGGGTGACGAACACCGCACGAGGCGGACGGGCCACCGGGCTGCTCCTGTCATTCGGTCGGTCGGAACCGTGACAGTATCTGCCGTATGGAGTTCGACGTCTTCATCGAGATCCCCAAGGGCACCCGCAACAAGTACGAGCTGGACCACAAGACGGGTCGGCTCCGGCTGGACCGGACCCTCTTCACGGCCACTCAGTACCCGTCCGACTACGGGTTCATCGAGGACACCCTGGGCCAGGACGGCGACCCCCTGGACGCCCTCGTCCTGCTGAGCGAGCCGACCTTCCCCGGCTGCCTGATCAAGGCCCGGGCGATCGGCATGTTCCGGATGACCGACGAGAAGGGGCCGGACGACAAGGTCCTCTGCGTCCCCGCCGGTGACCCGCGCCAGGAGCACCTGCGCGACATCCACCACGTGCCGGAGTTCGACCGGCTGGAGATCCAGCACTTCTTCGAGGTCTACAAGGACCTCGAGCCGGGCAAGTCCGTCGAAGGCGCCAGCTGGGTCGGCCGCGCCGACGCCGAGGCCGAGGTCACCGCCTCCTTCCAACGCCTGAAGACCGAAGGCCACTAGGAGACACGCCCTAGTCCTTAGCGAGGCGGCGGAGCAGTCCGAGGAGGGTTTCCTGCTCGGCGGGCGTGAGGGGCTCCAGTAGCTCTGTCTCCGCCGCCGCGATCAGTTGGTCCATCGCGAGTAGCTGCTTCTCGCCGACCGGGGTGATCGCGACGATCTTGCGCCGTCGGTCGGCGGCGTCGACCCGGCGTTCGACGTACTTGAGCTCCTCCAGTTCGTCGAGCAGCGTGACCAGATCGCTGCGGTCAAGCCCGATCCGGTCCGCGAGGGTCGCCTGTGCGCCCTCTCCGTCGTCGGCGAGACTGGCGAGGACGTGGTAGTGCAGCGTCCGTACGCCGGCCTCCGTCATGTGCTGCCGGACCAGTCGATGCGCCTGCTGGCTCGACCGGCCGAGCGCCCACAGCACCCGGTCGGACAGACGATGTCTCGACGACTTCTTCACCCGATCAACTCTATTGGCAGCGACCTCGGCCGGCGTTATCGTGGGAGTCGCCCATTATTTACGACTCCCACGATATGGAGAGAGGCCCATGCGCGCAGTGCGCTTCCACCAGCACGGCGGCCCCGAGGTCCTGCGACTCGACGAGGTCGACGTACCCGAACCCACCGCCGGCCAGGTCCTGATCGAGGTCGAGGCGATCGGCGCCAACGCCATCGACGCCGTCCTCCGCCGCGGCGGCTCCGCCTGGGACCGCCCGCTTCCCGGCACCCTCACCGGTGACGTCGTCGGCCGGATCACCAAGCTCGGCCCGGACACCCCACCCGGCGTCGCGATCGGCCAACGAGTCGCCGGCCTGACCGAGGACGCGTTCGCGGACTTCGCCACCGCCGACGCCAACTTCCTCGCCACCATCCCCGACGACGCCGACGCGGGTGAGGCGACGATGATGTCGATGACGGCGCCGCTCGCCCTCCGCCTCCTCGAGTCGAGCCGCCTCCCGGCCGGCGGCACGATCCTGATCCAGTCCGCCGCCGGCACCGTCGGCCACCTCGCCGTCCAGCTGGCCCGGTTCTTCGACCCGAAGACGATCATCGGTACGGCGTCCTCCCCGCACCGGCTCGACTTCATCCGCGAACTCGGCGCCGAACCCGTCGACCTGACCGACCCGGACTGGCCGGCCAGGGTCCGCGAACTCGCCCCCGAAGGCGCCGACGCCGTCCTCGACTCGGTCGGCGGCACCGTCTTCGACCAGGGCCTCGGCCTGGTCAAGCCACTCGGCACGATGGTCACGTACGGCGCCATCACCACCGAGCTGCCGGTGATCCCGGCGCACAGCCTGTTCGGGCTCCAGTCCGTCACCGGCGTCTCGATGCTCGGCTGGCGCCAGGTCCGCCCCGACGGCGCCCGCGCCGACATCGCCGAGGTCACCCGCCGCTGGCAGTCCGGCGACCTGCACCCGGTCGTCGACTCCACCCACCCCTTGACCGACGTGATCCGCATCCACGAAACCCTCGACGCCCGCACGAACCTCGGCCGCCTGATCGCAACCACCTGAAGCCCGTCCGGATAAAATCACCCCGTGGAGCTCCGGCAGCTGCGGTATTTCGTCGGCGTCGCGGAAGAGCTGCATTTCGGCCGCGCCGCCGAGCGGCTGTACATCTCCACCCCGACCCTCAGCCAGCAGATCAAGCAGCTCGAACGTGAGGTCGGTACGGCGCTCTTGATCCGGCACAGCCGCGGGGTCGAGCTCACCCCGGCCGGGCAGGTCTTCCTGGCCCGGGCCCGGGAGACGATCCAGGCGGCCGGCCTGGTGCTGAAGGACACGCGCCGGGCGGCCGGCCTGGACGAACCCGTGCTCCGGCTCGGCCTGCTCAACGGCGTCCCCGGCCGGCTGCCCGCCGCCCTCGAACAACTCGCCACCGAACGCTTCCCGACCAGCACCGTCACGCTGGAGGCCGGCACCACCACCGACCAGCTCCGCATGCTCACCGCCGGCGAGATCGACCTCGGCCTGGTTCGCACTCCGCTCACGTTGCCACCGGCAATGACCTCGGAGCACCTGGCCGACGAAGAGCTCGGCGTACTGCTGACCGCCACACACCCGCTGGCCGCGAACACCGAGCTCACCCTCGACGACCTCACCGGCCTCGAGCTGATCTGGATCCCCCGCGCCACCGCCCCCGAGTTCTACGACGACTCACTCAGCCGTCTGGGTGGCGGGATCCGGGTCAGCGACATCAGCATGAGCCACTCCCAGGTCCACTCGGCCCTGCTGGTACGCCGGTCCGCGATCAGCCTCGGCTCACGTCGCGCCGCCACCCCCGACATCGTCTGGCGCCCGTTGAAGGGCCGACCGCTGATGGCCCGGTACGCCGCCATCTGGCGAACCGACTCGCACAACCCAGTGCTCCAGGCAATGACCGTTAGCCCCGGCCTAACGGTCATTAGGCAACAAGTCGTGGCGGACTGACGCACGCGGTGGTTGGCTCGAAACACCAACCACCGAAGGAAGTCTCACGTGCAAGAACATGTAGTGATCGTCGGCGGCAGCTCCGGCATGGGCCGCGCTCTCGCCGCCGAACTGGTTGCCCAAGGCAGCGAGGTCACCGTGGCCGGACGGTCGCAGCACAAACTCGACGACGTCCGGCGCGAGCTCGGCGTACGGACCGTTGCCATGGACATCGGAGTCGAACGCGACATCGAACGGCTCTTCGCGACCACCGGCACGATCAACCATCTCGTCACGACCGCCGCCGACGTCGGCGGCGCCTACCAGCCGATCAAGGAGTACGACGTGGACGCGGCCCGGTCCGCGGTCGACTCCAAGCTCTTCGGCCCGCTGTTACTCGCCAAACACGGCATGTCCGTACTCGAGCCCGATGGCTCGATCGTGTTCACTTCGGGCATCGCGGCGTACCGGCCGGGGCCGCGGGCATCGTTGCTCGCGGCACTCAACGGCGCACTCGCATCACTCGCCGCGGCGCTCGCGGTCGAGCTGGCGCCGCTCCGGGTCAACGTGGTGTCGCCCGGCTGGGTCGACACCCCGATCTGGCAGCACGTGGCCGGAGACGCGACCGCCGAGACCTTGGCCGCGATGGCGGCTCGTCTCCCGGCCGGCCGGATCGGCCGGACCCAGGACATCGCGGACGCGATCATCGCCCTGCTGCGCAATGGATTCATCACTGGCACCGTCCTGCATGCCGACGGCGGACACCGGCTGGTCTAGGTAGCTGAGGTGGGTTACGGGCGGCCGAAGAAGTTCGGCGGCACCCAGTAGTAGACGCTGTCGATCTGCACCGGCTTGCCGGTCCGGGGCGCGTGGATCATCCGCCCGTTGCCGAGGTACATGGCGACGTGGTGGATGGTCCCCGGGTCGTTCGGGTTCACCGCCCAGAAGATCAGGTCGCCGGGGCGGAGGTCGTCCTCGTTGATGTGCCGGATCGCCTCGTACTGCGCAACGCTGTAGTGCGGCAGCTGGACGCCGGCCCGCTTCCAGGCGCCCATCATCAGCCCCGAGCAGTCCCAGCGCGACGGCCCGGTGCCGCCCCACAGGTACATGTCGCCGAGCTGGGACAGCGCGAAGTCGATCGCCGACCCCGCACCGCGGCCGGAACTGCCACCGCCGTTGTCGTTGTCGTCGTCGCGACGGGGCTTGTCCGGCTTGTGGTGCTTCGGCGGCTTCTTGCCGTGGTTCTTCTTCGCCTGCTCGCGGGCTTCCTTCTCCTCGCGCGCCTGCTCGGCCTTCTCCCGGGCCTGCTCGGCCTTCTCCCGGGCCTTCTCGGCGGCCTCGCGGGCGGCGATCCGCCGGGCCAGTTCGGCGGCCTTCCTCGCGGCGAGTGCGGCGGCTCGTTGTCGCGCAAGCTCCTCGAGCCCTCGCTGCCGCTGGGCAGCCACCTTGATCGACGTGTTCTGCAGTACGGCGAGCTGCGCGATCGACTTGGTCCGCAGCACATCCATCGCGGTCACCGCGGCGGCCTGTGCCGCCTCGGCGTCCTCGGCCGCCTTCTTCGCCTTGGCAGCCTCGTCGGTCGCCTTCTTCACCTTGGCCAGGGCCTGCTCGGCCTGGACCTTGAACAGGTTCGTGACGACCTGGGTCGCCGTGAATCGCAGGTACGACGCCTGCATCGCGGTCGACACGGTGTGCGCCGTACCGGCTGAGTCGAGCAGCTCCTGCGGACCGTCCGAAGTGA
The DNA here is from genome assembly GCF_040680855.1 of Kribbella sp. NPDC051952. Lineage (NCBI taxonomy): Bacteria > Bacillati > Actinomycetota > Actinomycetes > Propionibacteriales > Kribbellaceae > Kribbella > Kribbella sp. NPDC051952. The sequence goes on along the minus strand of NZ_JBFAXQ010000006.1, from coordinate 134,638 downwards.
GCAGCGGCGCGACCCGCGCCAGCTCACCACCACCCTGGTACGACGCCGCCGCGTACCGGCCGATCTGCTGCCGCTGGGTGGTCAGCGTCTGCTGCGCCTTCGCTGCCCGGGCCGCCGCGTCGGCGGCCTCGGCCTTGGCCTGCTGCAGTTTGTAGAGCGCGCCGTTGTAGGCCTCGTCCGCGATGCCGGACTGGATGCCGAGCTGCTCGAGCCGGGTGTTCGCCGCAGCCAGCTGCTGCTCGATCACGGCTACCTGACCGGCCTTCGAGGCGGCGGCTTGCTTGGCCCGCTCGACCGCAGCCTTGGAGGGAATGACCGGCGGCTTCGGCTTCGCAGCGTCGGCCTGGATCGGTTGTACCGCCATGGAGCCGGCCAAGCAGATCGCGAGCACCCCGGAGAGCAGCACTCTGCCGGTCTTCCCAGTGCTCCCGATCCGCCTGCCGGACGTGTCCCGCGAGGGCGTCCGCATCGGAATCGTTCCTTCCACCGTGTCACGAACCCCTTCCCCAGGGTTCGTGCCCTTTTGGTCCTCGTGGACCACATACGTGACACTAGTTGCCCACAGCCCCATTGGGAACACTATTCACACAAGTAACTTTGTTGCACCTGCGTGTCGGCTTGACAAACTACAAGCTTGTAATTCACGGCAAATGCAACGGCGCCCGTCCGGAGACCGGACGAGCGCCGCTGAATGAGGGCAGAACCAGGCGCAGAACTAGCTGTCAGCGCAGGTTAAAAGATGCCACCACCGGGAGATGGTCGGAGGCCGGCGTGACCGGGACCGAGGCCCTGATCGGGCGCAGACCGTCGCTGTGGAGCTGGAAGTCGATCCGCTTGGTCGGGTTGTCCGCCTCGATCGTGTAGCCCGGTCCGACACCGACCTCGGTCCAGGTGTCGTCGAGTACGGCGGTCAGCGTCTTGATCTCCGGCGCCTCCGGCGTCGCGTTCAGGTCGCCGACGAGCAGCGTCGGCACCTTCGACGTACCGAGCAGCTCGACCACCTTCTGGGCCTGCTCCAGCCGCTCGGCGTTGTTGTTGCTGGTCAGGTGGGTGTTCGCGAACCGCAGGTCGGCACCGCGCACCTTGATCGACGCCACCGCCAGCCCGCGCTGCTCACCGGTCGGATAGAGCGGCAGCAGGGTGTTGGTGAACTTCTTGATCGGGTACTTCGACAGGATCGCGGTCCCGTACTGACGGCGCGGCTCCCCCGGGTTCACCGGCGGGAGGTCGAGGTTGGCGGCGTACGCGTAGTGCATGTGGAGGCGCTTGGCGAACCAGGCCGGCTGGTCCTCCCAGTTGCTCCGGACGTCCCAGTGCCGGTCGACCTCCTGCAGCCCGATCACGTCCGCACCGGACTTCTCGATCAGTACGGCGATCCGCTCGAGGTCGAGTACGCCGTCGATGCCGGCGCCGTGGTGGATGTTGTAGGTCATGACGGTGAGCGGCCGCGGCGGGCGGCCACCGTCGGGCTGGGCCGCGGCAACGCTCGGCACCAGCATCATCAACCCCACGAAGACGGTTAGCAATTTACGCATAACCCCATCCTTCCGGAAAACCGGCGACACTCGCATGACGAGCGAGTGTCGCCGGTTTGAATGTCAGTGCACGAGCCGGGCGACGGCGCCCTTTGCGCCGGAGGCCCAGCAACCGGCCTGGGAGCCGTGGCCGGCGCATTCCACGCTGTCGAAGCTGCCGTCATAGAACTGCTTCCAGCTGCGACCGCCGTCGAAGCTCACGTCACTCCCCGACGGACCGACCGCAATGACGGTCGACAGCGACCACGGCACGAAGTGCGATCCGCTGCGATATCCCTTCGGCGCCTTGTCCGCCGGGACCAGCTTCCAGCTGCGACCGCCGTCGTACGTGACCGAGGCCGCCTTGGTCGCCTCGGTCGGCTTCTCGAAGTCACCGCCGACCGCCACCCCGAACAGGCCACCGCGGAAGGCGAGGCTGAAGATGCCCGCGGCCGCACCACTGGCCATCGGCGAATCGGTCACCTTCCAGTGCCGGCCACCGTCGACGGTCCGGAACACCCGCGGCCGGTCGCCACCACCGGATGCGAACCAGGCCGTCCGGCCCGGACCCGCGACCAGGCAGGTCCCGCTCGCCGCGAAAGCGAACTCACCGGTCAGCGCGGCCGGCATCCCGGCACTCGGCTGAACCTTCCACGACTTGCCGCCGTCCGACGTCGCCGCGATCCGGAACTTCCCGTCCACCGGGTCACTCAACGCCAGCCCGTGCCTGTTGTCGTTGAAGGCGAAGCAGTCGTAGAACGCCGCGGCGTCGGTGTTCCGGAACGTCTCGGTCCACGACTTACCGCCGTCCACCGTCCGGTAGATGCGCGAGTCCTCGCCGTTCCCGATCGACAGCACCACCGCACGCTTCGCGTCGAACGCCTCGACATCGCGGAACTCGAGCTCACCGGCGCCCGGCGGACTGACGTTCTGCCAGTGCTTCCCGCCGTCGAGGGTCCGCAGCACCTGACCTGCGGACCCTCCGATCCAGGCAACGTCCTTGCTGACCGCGGCCAGCCCACGGAACTGCGACGTACTCCCGGTCGGGGTTGCCTTCCAGTGGTACGACGGGGTTCCGCTCGCCTGGGCGGGGACGAGCTGAGACATCAACAGCAGACCTCCTGCCGCCACAGCGGCCACACGCAGGATTCTCATGCGCGTGAACCTAGCCCATGGTGAGGCTGTTGGTCAGGCAGTCGTCAGCTTGAAGGACTGGGCTGTGCCTCCGTTGCAGGTGAGTTGGACTAGTTGGGTGCTGTCGGCGGTGGAGGCGCCGGGGACGGTCAGGCACTTGGAGCTGAAGCGGCTGACGAAGTGGAAGTAGCCGCTGCCTTCGGAAACGGCCTGCCACTGCTGGTTGGTGCCGTTGCTGTACGTCCACAACTGCAGGCCGGCGTTGTCAGCGGCCGATACGCCGGTCACGTCGATCACCTTGGTCGCGTCGTTGCGGTTGTTCACCCGGGTGAAGCCGCCGGACGTCGCCTGGAACTGGAACTGCTGCGCCTGGGACGAGTTGCAGCTGTACTGCTGGATCACGGTGCCGTTCGCGACTCCGGCCGCGCGGGCGTCGACGCACTTGCCGTTGGCCTTGTTCGCGAGCGTGTACCAGGCGGTCGGAGACGGCTGGTCCACCGGCGGCGTCGTACCGGCACCGCCGAGCCACTTGAGCGCGTCCATCATGAACTGGTTCTGCGCCGGGCTGTCGAACGTCGACGACAGCCGGGTGTTGGTGTCGTAGTTCATCGCGTTGTGGCCGAAGTTCGCGTAGATCATCTTGTAGTTCTTGTTGGTCCAGATGATCGGGTAGTAACCGGAAGTCCAGATGTTGCCCTGCTGGTTGCCGACCGGGAAGCTGGACGGGTCGATCGAGGCGAGGACCTGGATGTCGGGGTTGTTCCGCAGATCGTTCTGCCAGCTGTACCACTCACTCACCGACGACCGGAACGTCGCGCCCGTGTTCACCAGCGCCGGGTGCGAACGGTTCTCCGCCTTCAGCGTGACCGCGCTCGGTCCCCAGGTGTTCGACTGGAACCGGCCGGTCCCGAGGAGCGTGTTGTTGAACCAGGGCCAGCCACCGCTCGCATCGTTGTACGCCGACACATGGAAGCCGAAGAACGCGCCACCATTGTTCATGTACCGCTGGAACCCGGTCTTCTGCGCGTCGGTGTGCGGCGAATCATCCAGGAACATCACCACCTGGTACTGCGAAGCACTCAGGTTGTTGAGTTGATCCCAGTTGTTGGTGGCCGTGTAGTTGAAGCCGGTCTGCGCGCCGAACTGCGGGAAGCGCTGGTTCGCTTCCTTCTCGAAGTCGATGTGCGCGGCGTCCCAGGTGCCGCTGTAGAACGCGAGCACGTTGAAGTTCGCTTGCACTTGAGCGGTGGCGGACGGAATCGCGAGGCTGCTGATCAGCAGCACCAGCGTGAGCAGGAACGCGGGCAGGCGGAAGCGATCGGAAAGCATGGGGGCGGCCCTTTCCGGTGCGGTGACTTATGAAATTTCAGGACTTAAATTAACTCTGGATCAAAGTCCTGTCCAGAGCTCATCGACTGGCTGCCCAGAACTCCCAGCAACCGCAGTTTGTCCGCACTCTCGCTGCCCGGCTCCGCGGTGAAGACCACCAGGGTCTGCTGCTGGTCGCGGTTGTCGATGACCTCGCAGTACAGGTCCAGCTCGCCGACCACCGGATGGTCGAAGTGTTTGGTCCGGCTGTGCATGATGCCGATCTCGTGCGCGTCCCACACCTTCACGAACTCGGGGCTGACCTTCTCCAGCGCCCGGACCAGCGAGGCGGCGTACGACTTCTGCCCGTCGGCCGTGACGACCGTCCGCAGCATCGAGACCAGCATCCGGCTGTGCGTGGACAGATCGGGCTCACGGTAGAGAGTCCGACCCTCGGGATGGACGAACCAGCGGTAGATCTCGCTGCGCTCCATCCCCTCGAAGTTCGTCTGCTCCCCTGCGAACGCGACGTGCGCCGGCGTCTGCGCGAGCGTCTCGCCACACCGGTTGACGAGCAGGGCGGGCGTATCGTGCAGCCGGTCCAGGATCCGCAGCATCCCGGGGTCGACGTGACAGGCCCGAGTCATGCGTGGCGGCGTACCGTGCCCGGCGAGCACGAACAGGTGGTCGCGCTCTTCCGTCGTCAGCCGCAACGCTCGGGCGATCGCACCCAGCATGTCAACCGACGGCTGCGGGCCCCGGCCGCCTTCGAGCCGGCTGTAGTAGTCGGCCGACATCGACGCCAGCGCCGCGACCTCCTCGCGCCGAAGTCCGGGCGTACGCCGCCGTCGGCCGCGCGGCATCCCGACGTCCTCGGGTTGCAGGGCCTCTCGCCGCTTACGCAGGAAGTCGGACAGCTCGACGTACTCCATGCCTCCAGTGTCGCCAACCCACACCAGTTATCCACTGCTTACCGAGCAGAGGCTGAGCCGAGCCTGGTTGCCGTCGGGCATCCGATCCCAGGCTGGAACCATGAAGACCACCGGAAACACCATCTTCCTGACCGGCGGTACGTCGGGTATCGGCCTCGAGCTCGCCCGTAGGTTCCGCGACCTCGGCAACACCGTGATCATCAGCGGCCGCCGCAAGGACCTGCTCGACCAGATCGCCGCGTCGGACGGCATCGAAGGCATCGCGCTCGACGTCGCCGACCCGGACTCGATCGCAGCCGCCTTCGACACGGTCACCACCCAGCACCCGGACCTCAACGTGGTCATCACGATGGCCGGCATCATGCAGGTCGAGGACCTGCACGACCCCGCTCACCTGGCGACCAGCGAGGAGACGATCGGGATCAACCTGCTCGGCACGATCCGGACCATCGCCGCGTTCACGCCGTACCTGCTGACCAAGCCGGACGGGGTGATCATGACGGTGTCGTCCGGGCTGGCATTCGTCCCGCTCGTACTGACGCCGACGTACAACGCGACCAAGGCCGCGATCCACAGCTACACGCAGAGTCTGCGGATCCAGCTCGCGGACACCAGCCTGCAAGTGATCGAGCTGGTCCCGCCGGCCGTCCAGACCGGTCTGCTCGGCGACACCCCGGATCCGGAGTGGATGCCACTGGACGAGTTCATCGACGAGTCCGTCAGTCTCCTCGAGCAGCAGCCCGACGCCGACGAGATCCTCGTCGACCGTGTCCGCTTCCTCCGCGACGCCGAACGCGAGAACCGCTACGACCAGGTGATCGGCGTACTCAACTCAGTCCGCTAGCGCTTGCTCGATCCGCTCGACCTTGGCGGTGAGCTGGCCGGTGAAACCAGGGCGGATGTCCGCCTTCAGAACTAGGCTGACCCGCGGCGAGACCGCGGCGACGGCATCCACTGCCTGCTTGACGACCGCCATCACCTCGTCCCACTCGCCTTCGAGGTTGGTGAACATGGCGTTGGTCTCATTGGGAAGACCGGAGGCGCGAACCACGCGGACGGCCTCGGCCACCGCTTCGCTCACGCCTCCGGTCTCGTCACCACCGGACGGGCTGATGCTGAATGCGACGATCATGCACCCAGCTTGCCAGCCTCTCCTCAGACCTCGTCCTGCACGGCCTCCTCGTTGGCGCGGCGCTCCGCACCCGAGGTGGTCAGCAGGGCCTTCTCCTTGATGAACAGCACCGCGACCAGGGCCAGCACCGCGAACGGCACCGACATCGTGAACAGGTCCGCGGTGGCCGCGCCGTACGCGTTCTCGACGACGGTCCGGACCTCGTCCGGGAGCTCCGCGATGTTCGGCACCGCGTTGCTGCCGCCGGCCGACGCGCCGCCCGGGTTCAGCGTCTCGGTGACCTTGTTGGCCAGGATCGCGCCGAGCACGCTGACCCCGATCGTGCCGCCCATGCTGCGGAAGAAGCTCACCGACGAAGTGGCCGCGCCCAGCTCCTTGGCCGGTACGTCGTTCTGCGCCGCGAGCACCAGGTTCTGCATGACCAGGCCGATCCCGACGCCGAGCACGACCATGAAGGCCCACAGCATGTACTTCGACGTGTGCGCGTCGATCGTGCCGAACAGCCCCAGCCCGATCGGCAACAGCACGCTGCCGATCACCAGGTAGATCTTCCACTTCCCGTACTTCGTGATCAGCCCACCCGCGATCGTGGAGGCGACCATCATGCCGAGGATCAGCGGCAGGCTCATCAGCCCGGCCTTGGTCGGCGAGTAGCCCTGCGCGATCTGGAAGTACTGCGCGAGGAACACCGAGCCACCGAACATCGCGACACCGACCAGCGCGCTGGCCACGATCGACAGCGTCACGGTGCGGTTGCGGAACAGGTCCATCGGGATGATCGGCTCCGGGTGCTTGCGCTCGACCAGCACCGCGATCACCAGTGCGACCAGCGCAACCCCGACCAGACCGAAGCTCCAGGCCGAAGCCCACTCGAACTTGTTGCCCGCGAACGAGGACCAGACCAGCAAGGTACTGACGCCACCCAGGATCAGGACCGCGCCCCACCAGTCGATCTTCACCTCGCGGCGGACGGTCGGCAGCTTCAGCGTGCGCTGCAGCAGCACGATGGCCGCGAGTACGAACGGGACCCCGACCAGGAAGCAGGCCCGCCAGCCCAGCGGCGAGTCGACCAGAAATCCACCGAGCAGCGGTCCACCGACAGTCGCCGACGCGAAGATCGCGCCGAAGATGCCGGAGTACCGGCCGAGCTCGCGCGGCGGGATGATCGCCGCCATCACGATCTGCACGAGCGCGGTCAGACCGCCGCCGCCGAGACCCTGGAGCACCCGGCTCCCGAGCAGCACCTCGATGTTCGGCGCCAGGCCGGCGACCAGCGAGCCGACCACGAAGAAGCTCAGCGACAGCTGGATCAGCAGTTTGTTGTTGTAGAGGTCGGCGAGCTTGCCCCACAACGGCACGGTGGCCGTCATCGTGAGCAGCTCGAGGGTGACGACCCAGGTGTACGACGACTGGCTCGCCCCCAGGTCGTGAATGATCCGCGGCAAGGCGGTCGACACCACGGTGCCGGCCAGGATTGCCACGAACAGCCCCATCATCAGGCCGGACATGGCCTGGATGGTCTGCCTCGGCGTCAGTGCTGCCGTCGGGGTAGTGGTGACCTCACCCGTCGTCGCCGGTTCCGGCGTGGGCGAAGAGGTCGTAGTCATGAGTGACCTTTCGTATTCGTTCGGTTCCGTCTTTGCCGAGCTCATCGCCGGCGGCCGAAGGCGGGATCGATGCCTTGGGCAAGTACATGGAAACCCTCGGCGACCAGTTCGCTGACCGGTCGCTCCGGGGAGTTCTTGTGCAGCTCCATCGCCACCCGGCAGGCGGTCCCGGCCGCGCCGACGATCAGGGCCGGCCGGACCGAGGACGCCGGCTCGCCCATCCGGGCGGCCAGCGCGGCGGTGAGCTGCCGCTCGTCGTCGAAGCTGGACATCATCAGCTGGTAGAGCAGAGCCGGCGAGCCCATGATCAGCTCACCGCGCCGGGACAACTCACCTTCGTTCTCGAGATCGCGCAGTACGCCGCTGACGACGAACCACATCGTGGTCAGCGGCGACTCCTCGGCGGGCGCCGTCCGCATCCGCTCCAGCGCGCGCTCGAGGTGCTCGGGATTGCGCCCGAGAATCGCGTGCTCCTTGTGCGGGAAGTAGTTGAAGAACGTCCGCACCGACACGTCGGCCGCCTCGGCGATCTCCTCGACCGTGACGTGGTCCGGCCCCTTCTCCAGGGCCAGGCGCAACGCCGCCTCCGCCAGCGCGGCCCGCGTCTCCCGCTTCTTCCGCTCCCGCAGCCCACCCTCTGCCTGCCTCACCGGACCAGGCTAGGTGGAATTTTGCAGTCACTGCAAACTATTAACCCTGAAATCTTGCAGTACTGCAGATTTCTACCTGGGCAACTACCGAGCGTCAGGACGACGGACGAACTGCGGCAGCCGGAGGATGTTGTGGGGGTACGGCAGCGGCCCGTCGCCGGCCTCGGTCAACCGACGCATCTGGTCGTCGTCGAGGCTCCAGCCGACGGCACCCACGTTGTCGGCGAGCTGTTCCGGAGTCCGCGCACCAATGATCGGCGCGGTCAGGCCCGGTCGCTGCATCACCCAACGCAGGGCGACCTGAGCGGGCGTCTTCCCGACCTCGTCCGCCACCCAGCGGAGGGCGTTGAGCACTCGCCAGGTCCGGTCGTTGTCGTGCGCGTCCCAGTCCGCCTGGTTGGAGCGCGAGCCGGCCGGCGGCCCGCCCTGGTCCTTGCTGTACTTACCGGACAGCCATCCACCAGCCAGCGGGCTCCACGCGATCACGCCCACGCCCTCGTTCTGACTGACCGGGATCAGGTCGAGCTCGGCGTCGCGGTCGAGCAGGTTGTAGAGCGGCTGCAGACACACGTACGGCTCGAGGCCGCGGTGGTTGGAGAGGTCGATCGCTTTCTGCAGTTGCCAACCGGTCAGGTTGCTCGCGCCGATGAAGCGAACCTTCCCGCTGGTCACCAAGGTGTCGAGCGTGGTCAGCGTCTCTTCCAGCGGCGTCGCGTCGTCCCAGACGTGAATCTGGTACAGGTCGATGAAGTCGGTCTGCAGCCTGCGCAGGCTGTCTTCGACACCGGCCATGATGTGTTTGCGCCCGGCGCCACGGACCGGTAGTCCCGGCCCGGCCTCGCCGTACACCTTGGTGGCGATCACCAGGTCGTCGCGGTTCTTGGTCTTCAGCCAGCTTCCGACGATCTCCTCGGAGACGCCGCCGGAGTACGTGTCGGCGGTGTCGATCATCGTGCCGCCGGCGGCGACGAAGTCGTCCAGGATCCGGTGACCGGTCGACTCGTCGGTCGCACCGCCGAACGTCATCGTGCCGAGGCAGAGCTCACTGACTTCCAGTCCGGTCCGACCAAGAAAACGCTTGTCCATGCGGAATAACCTACACAGACCCCTACTGCCACTAGAATGTGTTTACAGCCTCCAGCACCCCCTTCCGGTGTGCGGAGGCTTTTGTATGTGACCTATCTCTACAAAGCCGCCGGCCCGATCCGCGGCACAGACATCCTTCCGCTCAACGGCCTCCGTGACCGCTACCCCGACCTCTACGCCCGCGAACTCGAGAAGTACGCCGCCCGACTGGAAACGCTGAACAACCCGGTCTATCCGCTGGACTGCTGCTGGAGCGATGTCGTCTTCCTGTCGCCCGTGCACCCCGCGCCGATCTTCGCCGCCCTGCAGGAGTCCGGCCGGATCGGCCCGGTCACCATCGACTACTGGACCCTCGACGCCGACCTGCTGGATCCCGCCCGTACCTGCATCCTGCTCAAACGCCACGACCCGCAACTCCGACCCCAACCCGCCGAAGACTTCATCCCCTACGACCCACGCACCGTCGCTGAGCTCTCCACCCCGTCAGAGCGCGCCCTGCACCGACTCCGCACGCTCAACGCCACCGAGCCGCTCTACCCCTGGGCTGACATCCCGCACATCCTTCACCGCGGCCCCATCCCACTGGCCCGCTTCCGCGACCAGGAAGGCAACCAGGCGGGGACGGCTCGGCAGTAGTCGTCGTACTGCCGGCCGTACTGCTCCCGCAGTACCGGCTCCTCGTAGAACCGGACGAAGGAGGCCATTACCGCCCAGGCCAGTACGCCGTACCCGAGCACCCAGGGATCCAGGAAGGTGAGGGCCTGGCCGAGGATCGCGGTCACGACACCGACGTACATGGGGTTGCGCACGAAGCGGTAGTCACCGCCGACAACCAACGTGTCCGTCGGTGCGACCGGGGCCGGCGTCCCGTGGCCCTCACGGACGAATCGCACGAAGGCACGGAGTACGACGAACGCGCCCGGCGGCGACCAATACGAGGCCCGGCCAGAAGCGCGGCGCTGCCCAGCCACTGATCGCCCACGGCAACAGTCCGCCGACCACGCAGGGTGCGGCGAAGAAGAACGCCGTACTGCCGAGGGCTTCCTTAAGCATGGTCGAGCCTGGCGAGCACGCGTTCGGAGAGCTCGCAGAAGGTCTCGAGCTCGGCGGGGCTCAGGTCGGCGAACCAGTCGGCGACGGCGGCGAAGTCGCCCGCATCGCGCTCGCGCCAGTAGCTCGCGCTGTGATTCGTTGCTGACAGCAACTTGCGACGCTTGTCGGTGGGATCGGGCTCGACCTGCAATAGTTCCTTACGCTGCAGGGCTGCGACGATCTGAGCAACGTTCTGATGTGTGCTCCCGAGGGCCGCCGCCGCCTCGGCCAGCGACGGCTTGCCTATCGCCTTGACGGCGGTGATCAGGGCGGCCTGCTGGGTGGTGAGCCCATCCGAACGAAGTCGCTCATCCATCTCGTTGCGCAGCTTCTGCCCGAGCATCAGGGCGGTCCGGAACGCCCTGATCGGCGGCGTCAGCTCCGACTCCGCTCCGAGCCCGAACACCTTCTCGGCCTTGTCCATCGACGACATAGGCAATACATTACCTATCACTCTCGAAGGGGGCAACCATGATCTGCCTACTGCCGCACTGCGCCTACTTGTCCGAGACCTCCCGGATGCTCGAGCTGCACCGTGCCCTCACCCAGCTCGGCCTCGAGGTCCGCGTCGCCACCCATGGCGGCCCGCACGAACGCCTCCTCGCCGAGGCCGGCATCGAGTACGACGTCCTCGGCCCGGGACTGTCCGCGGCGCGGGCGGCCAGGTTCGTCGGTTCGGCGGTCGGGCTCGGCGATCCCCGGCAGAGCATGTACGACGATGCCGAGATCCGGACGTACGTCGCGGCCGAGGCGGAGTACTTCCGTGCGCACGGGATCACAGTCGCCGTCACGGGGTTCACGCTCACCACATTGCTGTCGTCGCGATTGACCGGCGTACGCGTGATCACTGAGCATGCCGGGAGCTTCGTGCCGCCGGTCTTCGAGCACCGGCTACTGCCGGCGCCATCCCATCCGGTCGATCCGCGGTTGAAGCGAGCACCGGCCTGGCTGGCCCGGTTCCTCATCAACCGGACCCCGAATCGCTTCACGGGATACATCGGCGGCTTCAACCGGGTCGCCGCGGAGCTGGGTGTGGAAGGCATTCCCAGCCTCGCCGCCCTGTTGCTCGGCGACCTGTCACTGGTCCCGGAAGTCCCTGAAGTACTGGGAATCTCGGCCACCGAGCTCGCTGCCTGGCGCCCCGGCAAGGGGTACCGCCCTGGCTCACAACTCCGGGCGGTCGGCCCGCTCTTCGCGCAGCTCGACCTGCTGATGCCGGAGGGGGTCCAGCAGTTCCTGGACCACCCCGGACCGACGATCTACCTCGCGATGACGTCGACGCCACCGGCACAGGTCCGCCAGGCGATCGCCGAACTGGCCGGTCTCGACGTACGCATCCTGGTCGCCGGCACCATTCACAAACTCGGCGATCTCGCCAGCAACCAGGTCATGATCCAGGGCGTTCTGCCCAGCCACCTCGTCATGCCCCAGGTCGACCTGGCGATCACCACCGGCGGCCAGGGCAGCGTCCAAACCGCGATGGCCAGCGGGACACCACTCCTCGGCATCCCGCTCCACATCGAGCAGGACCTCAACGTCGCCCTGGTCGAACGCCTGGGCGCCGCCCGCACCGGCCCGCTCGCCGAGACCGCCGCCCACATGCTCGCCACCCCGAGCTATCGCGACGCCGCCGAAAAGATCCAGCAGCTGTACGCCGCTGTCGACGGCCCGACCGAGTCCGCCAAGGTCATCGCCGAACAGCTCTGAGGACGCCGTACCGAGACGGCTGTCAGCGTGCCTGCGCGGCGTCGATGTCGATCAGCAACTCGGCTCGCGGCGTCCGGGCGTAGAGGACCCGCTTCCCGTCCCGCCGTGAGCTGCACAGGCCGGCAGAGACAAGAACCGACAGGTGCTGGCTGACGGTTCCCGGGCTGAGCAACAGCGCATCGGCGAGGGCCGTCGTGGTCAGCGGGATGCTCAGCCGGGCCAGGATCGCCGCGCGGGAGCGGCCGATCAGCGCGTCCAGCCCGCCGACGATCGACTCGACCGGCCGCTCCCAGAGCTGTCCCGCGCCGCGGGCGGAGTAGGCGATGACCGGTGGCGACGCGTTGTCGGCGAGCATGACACCCCGCCCCCGGAAGACCAGCGGAAGCAGCCACAACCCCCGCCCCGCGGAGGGCTGCCGGACCCGGCCAGGGCCGATCGCGAGAGCCAGGCCACCTCCGGTCCAGGTGACCTCGGGGTCGAGCTCGTCGAGCGCTCGTTCGAGACCGTCGGACGCAAGCCCGACGGAGCGGTGCGCGATGTCCGCGCCGGTGATCGCCTCGATGCGTCCCCAGAGTGGCTCGAGTACCGCAAGCCAGTACGCCGCCATGGCTTCGGCGGTCCGCTCGGCGAGCTCGCGGGTGCCCATCCGCGCGCTGCGGGAGGCTGGATCCAGCTCCCGCAGCGTGCGGAGGTCGGACTCGAGCACCTGCTCGTCGGCGCTCGCGATCCGGGCGAACTGGTCGAGCGGATGACCTGGAACGGCCGATGGCGAGGGCCCCAGGAGATCAGGCACGAAATGATCTCCGCGGGTGAGCTCGAGCAGCAGGTCCAGGTCGAACGCCGGGTCCTGCGGCACCCGGGGTCGCAGGTGCCGGTGCAGCTGGAAATGCTGCCGGTGGTTGATCAGGGTCAGGCTCGCCACCGTCTCCCACACGGCATCACTGGTGAACCGGACCTTGGTGAGGTCCGGCACCGTCAGTTCCAGCTCGATCATGGGTTCAGGCCGATCCGACGTGCTCCTCGAGCAACGTTCCCTGGTCCAGGATCACCAGCCACCGCCCGTGCTTGAACTCGTACGTCACGGTCGTGACGGCCGTGAACCAGTAGTCCAGGCGCGGAATGGCGTACTTGGTGGTGTAGACGACGAAGCCCGTACTGCAGCCGTCGACCTTGCGTGTCAGCTCCGTCCACGACCATACCGAGTCCTTGCTGTCGAACCGCGGCCTGCTCGCCGCGGCGACCGCGTCCAGGCCGGTCCGGACGCGACCGTCGGCGACGATGCTCACCACGCCCTTGTCGTGCCCGTGGATCCAGGTGTCCCAGTCGAAGTCGCGGAACGACTCCATGTCGGTTCGCTGCGCCTTCTCGAACTTCTGGGCACAGGACTTGGCCTGGTCCCGCACCGTGCCGGCACCTGCGGGCGACGCGGCGGCGACGGCAGGCGCGGCGAGGCCGAACACCGAGGCAGCCACCACCCCGGTCCGGACAGCGCGAGTGATGAATCGGTCCACGACGACTCCTTCTCTGAGCCCTCACTGGCGGAGGGACGTGGCAGCAGGTTCAGCCACCGCCGCGCCACTCGCGACGATTCGGCGCTGCCCGAAACGTCCGCCGTGGTGGATCACCGGGGAGGTCTGGAGGGTCCGACCGAGATCAGCTTGGCGTGGTAGTCGGTGGGATACGGTTCGCCGATGGCCTTGCCGCCGACTTCGACCCACGCGTGCGCTCCGAACGGCGGATAACGTCGTACGCCGACACACCAGACCGGCCACTGACCTCGGGCGCGGCAGAGCAACGCGGTGGCGATGGACCGCGGCAGACAGCCTTGCGGGCCGGAGCACGACATGCTGACGGCGACGACCGCGGCCCGCGCCCGGGTGGTGACCTGCCCGTCGGCCGGGCGCGTTCCCTTGGCGAGCACGCCCATGACCCGGCGAAGTTGAGCGGGCGACCGGGTCGCGAGCAGACGGGCGACCGGTACGACGAGCCGGACGGCGACGCGTTGCCGCCACGACACCGCACTCGGGTCATAGGTGATCACACCGGTGACGCTCATCGCGCCACCAGCTTCGCCTGGTCGAGCTGCCACAGCAGGTCCTCTACGTCCGAGCGGGCGGTCTCGGCATCCACGTCGTACTGCGTCGTGATCCGCGTGATCGCCGTCTCCAGGTCCGCGCCGTCGAGCAGGGCCCGCAACGCGACCACTCCGGTCGGATTGAGGCTGTAGTACGCACCGGCCGACTCGTCCAGGAGCACCCAGCCGTAGTCCGTCTCCACCATGGTGACTGCCGGATCGAGTTTCATCGCTCCCCTTTCGCCGAACGCAACCAGGCTTCTACTTCGAGCGCTTGCCGGACCGGCCCACAGGTGTCCGCGTGATACGGACCCCGGCAGATCTGCCGCAGCGCGGCCACGTCGACGAGGCCGAGCCGGCCGAGCTCGGAGCCGTCGAGCAGACTCAGGATCTGGCCGCGATGACTGCTCCAGCCCCGGTCGACGGTCATCGAGATCTCGGATTTGCTGGTCCGGTGCAGGGTTCGCGGCGGAAGGACTCCGGTCATCGCCGCCACGAGTTGCGGCTTGTAGCGTCGCGGGTCGATGGCCTCGTCGGGACGGACTGCCAGGCAGGCTTCGAGCACTTTGTCGTCGAAGAACGGAACGGCTACCGGCATCCCGTCAGCTTCGCCGAGCTGTGCGACGTGGCGCGCGGCGGCGGCGCCGGTATGGGCCAGTTCAAGCGTCGCGTGCATGCCTCGCGCATCGGCCAGCGGCTCGCTGTTCACCTGTCCGATCGCGTCCCGGACCAGACCGACGGCATCGGACGTCAACCAACTGGGCGTGCTGGGCGGGACTCCCCAGCTCATGACCTGCCATTCCTTGGTCTGTTCCTGGTCGAGGCTGGTGGCGAGCCAGTCGGAGTACGACGTACGGTCGGCGACCGCAGCCGCGAGCGCTGACGCCGGAAGCCGGTACTTCGCCTGGATGCGTCGAGCCAGCCGGGCGGCACGCACCGGATGGCGGCGCGCGATGTCGGCGAGCCAGGCGGGCGGCGGCATCAGCAGCTCGTCGCCACCGTGGCCCGCGAACCGCAGCTCGGCGTGGTGGGCAGCGGCACGAGCGCTCGCCGTACCGATCCTGGCGCGGTACGCCGACACCCAGGTCGGCTCGTCGAACAGGCCGAAGTCGTGCCCCAGATCCTGGAACGGCAGCGGAGCCGCGGACGCCGGCAGCACGTCGTGCTCGGTCCCACAGGTCTCGACCAGGTACTGCGCAGCGGCGACGTCCTCGTCACCCGGATCGTCAGCCTGGTAGGTGAGAGCGACCACCGGAGCACCTCGCACGGCAAGCCCGAAGAGCGAACTGGAATCGAGTCCGCTGAGGTCACAGGCCACTTTCGCCTTGCCCTGAAGGCGAATCGCGACCGCGGTGTCGAGCGCGTCTCGCAGCGCCACACCCGCATCCGCGAGCGACAGCTCCGGCTCCGGCGGCGTCCACCAGCGCTCGTGCCGAGCCGAGTCGAGAACCAGCCAATGCCCCGGTGGCACCGCGACGACACCCGATCGGACCGACTGCCAGACCAGCGGCCAGGGCGCTCCCGGTGACAGCAGCCGCAGCGCCAACCTGGTCGGGTCAGGCTCGGCGCCGGTCAACCGGGCAAGGACATCGGTTCGGTCCGAGGCGACCGTGACGCCGCCGAGGTCGGCGTGGAAGATCTTGCGAAGACCTGATGCCGTGCCACGGACCCGCACGGTGCCGCCCGTCGAGACCAGCAGGTGGTGACTGCCGGCCGCCGTACCTGCCGTGCCGCCCGCCGCCACCCGGTCGACGTACCTGAGGTCAGGCTCGACCTCTCCGATCGCGACCACGTGGATGTCGCGGCCTCGGGCCGCTGCCGCCCTACCCCAGCGGCCGAGCACGAACGGCCGCCCGGACGGATGCCGGATCTCGTTGTCCGCCTCCGGCCGGAGCAGGTCGGCCACCGCGATCGCCGCCTCGGTATCCGGCAGCGCGACGAACCAGGACCCCGCAGACGCAGCCCGTCCGGTCACCCGGACGGGCTGCGCGCGAGTTTCCCCGGTGGTCAGGGGGTCACAGTCCGAGTCGTCCGCCGGATCCGTCTTCCCGCTTCCCGGTCCGCCCGGCCGTCACCTGCCCGAACTCACCGTGCCGGGTCAGGGTCGGACGCTCGTACTCCTGCTTGTCCGTCTCTTCGCGCATTCGCAACTCCGAATCTCCGATGACATGACGCCTCTGTTCTACCCGGCCCGGCAGCGCATCTCCCGCCCTTCGATCTCAGTCGAAACTCCCGCGGCGATCCCGACCAGCTCGTCGTCCGGGTTCCTTGCGGCGTGATCGGCGTCATCCTGCGGCGAATAGATATGCATAGGTTTGCTATGTATATTGAGGAGTGTGACTGCTACCGACCTGACCCGACTCGGCGAGGACGTCGTCGTCGCGTCATCGCGACTGAACCGGATGGCCACCCGGGACCTGAGCACGCTGCCGCATGCCGCGATGCGGGTGCTCGGGCGGCTGGACGAGCTCGGGCAGGCCGGAATCAGCGAGCTGGCCAAGGCCGACCGGTGCTCCCAGCCGACCATGTCCACCCTGGTGCAACGACTGGAGAAGCAGGGCCTGGTGCATCGCGCGCCCGATCCGGCCGACTCGCGCGCCAGCCTGATCAGCCTCACCGATGCCGGACTCGCCGAACTGACCAGCGCCCGGCGGCAAGCCGGCGCCGACCTGGCCGCCCGACTGAGTCAGCTCCCCGCGACCGACCTCACCACCCTGCGGGACGCGGTCGCCGTCATCCACAAACTCCTCACCCTCGAACCATTGGAGGACACGCCCCGGTGAGCAACTCATCGTTTCTCAAGCAACCCAAGTCCGTCTGGGCGGTCGCCTTCGCCTGTGTGATCGCGTTCATGGGCATCGGCCTGGTGGACCCGATCCTGAAGCCGATCGCCGAGCAACTGCACGCGAGCCCGTCCCAGGTGTCGCTGCTGTTCACCAGCTACATGGCGGTCATCGGTGTCGCGATGCTGATCACCGGCGCGGTCTCCAGCCGGATCGGCGCGAAGCGCACCCTGCTGATCGGCCTGGCCATCATCGTCGTGTTCAGCGCCCTGGCCGGCCTGTCCAACTCCATAGGCGCGATCGTCGCCTTCCGGGCCGGTTGGGGTCTCGGCAACGCGCTGTTCATTGCGACCGCGCTGGCCACGATCGTCAACTCCGCAAGCGGTTCGGTCGCGGAAGCGATCATCCTCTACGAGGCCGCTCTCGGTGTCGGTATCGCGGCCGGTCCGCTGGTCGGCGGTGAGCTCGGCACGATCTCGTGGCGCGGCCCGTTCTTCGGCGTCGCGGTCCTGATGACGATCGCCCTGGCCGCGACCGCTTTCTTGCTCCCCGCATCACCGCGCGAAGCACGTCGTACGTCGATCCTCGAACCGCTGAAGGCACTGCGGCACCGGTCCCTGGCGACCGTCGGTGTGACGGCACTGCTGTACAACTTCGGCTTCTTCACGCTGCTCGCGTTCACCCCGTTCCCGCTGGCGATGTCGGCCCGGCAGATCGGCCTGATCTTCTTCGGCTGGGGTCTCTGCCTGGCGATCACCTCGGTGTTCGCCGCGCCGCGACTGCAGCGCTGGTTCGGGACGCTGCCGGTGGTGATGGCCTCGCTGCTGCTGTTCAGCGCGGACCTCGCGTTGATGGGTCTGTTCGCGCACCACAAGGCGGTCCTGGCGATCGGCGTGGTCGTGGCCGGACTGTTCCTCGGTATCAACAACACCCTGATCACCGAGGCCGTGATGGGAGCCGCTCCGGTCGAGCGTGCGACCGCGTCCGCGGCGTACTCCTTCGTCCGGTTCTCCGGCGGCGCGGTCGCTCCGTGGCTGGCCGGCAAGCTCGGCGAAGAGGTCAACATCCAGCTCCCGTTCTATGTCGGTGCGTTCGCAGTGCTGCTCGGAGTCGGCGTCCTGGCCAGTGGCTGGAAGCCGTTGTCGCACCTGCGCGTCCCGGCCAACCACTCCAAGGTCGAAGCCGAGGCGCTGACCGTGGCCGACGCCTGACCTTCGCTGATTGGTCCACTCGACCCGCCGGAGAACGATTTCCCCGGCGGGTTGTGGCGCTTAGGGTCGATTGACATGACGACCTGGCCAACGCTCCGCACGTACACCGACCGTCAGCTCCGCCGGATCGCCCTGCCGCTCGGCGGCATCGGCACCGGGACCGTCAGCCTCGGCGGCCGCGGCAACCTCCGCGACTGGGAGATCGTGAACCGCCCGGCCAAGGGCTTCCACCCGGGTACGGCGTTCTTCGCGATCCGCACCGAATCCCCCGACGGCAGCGTGACCGCCCGCGCCGTTGAGGGTCCGCTGGACCTCAGTGAATACGAAGGCGCCCACGGCAGCGGCACGCAGAACCACGGTCTCCCCCGATTCCGCGACGCGTCGTTCAGTACGGCCTACCCGTTCGGACGACTCGCGCTCCGCGATGACGACGTACCGGTCGAGGTCGAGCTGGAGGCGTTCAACCCGCTCGTCCCGGCGGATGTCGAGGCCAGCTCGTGGCCGGTCGCGGTCCTGCGTTTCGTCGTCACGAACCGGGCCACCGAGCCGCTGACCGTGTCGCTGGCCGGGTCCCTGCAGAACTTCATCGGCCGGGACGGAGCCTCGGATGTTGCTTCCGGCAACTACAACACCGCGGCGACCGGTGAAGTCGGCAGGCTGGACGGCTCGGAGGTCGGCGCGGACGGCGTGCTGCTGCGCAGCGGCGTCGATCCCGGCGCCGAGCAGTTCGGCTCGGTTGCGCTGGCCGTGCTCGACGCACAGGACGTGAGCCGCCGTACGACCTGGGCGGACCGGACCTGGAACGGTGGTCTACTCGAATTCTGGGACGACTTCACTTTTGACGGCCGGCTGGACGAGCCGACCGATGAGGCGACAACCCCGATCGCCTCGGTGGCAGACCGCCGTACGGTCGCAGCCGGCGCGACCGAGCGCTTCACGTTCCTGCTCGCCTGGCACTTCCCGAACCGGCGCGCGTGGGAGAAGCCCGACATCGTCGGCAACTACTACACGACGCTGGTCGACGACGCGTGGACCGCACTCTGCAGCTTCGCGCCGCAACTCGACGAGCTCGAGCGCCGTACCGTTGCCTTCGTCACCGACTTCCTCGGTAGCGACCTGCCCGATGAGGTCAAGGAGGCCGCGCTCTTCAACCTCAGCACGCTGCGCACCCAGACCGTCTTCCGCACACCGGACGGGCGGTTCTTCGGGTGGGAGGGCTGTTCCGATCACGTCGGCAGTTGCTTCGGCAGCTGTACGCACGTCTGGAACTACGAGCAGGCAACCCCCTTCTTGTTCGGCGAGATCGCCCGGTCTTTGCGTGAGGTCGAGTTTGCGCACGCGACCGACGAGCGTGGGCTGATGAGCTTCCGCGTCGGGCTGCCGCTGGATTCGAGTGCGCAGGACTGGAAGGTCGCCGCGGCCGATGGTCAGCTCGGATGTCTGGTCAAGCTCTACCGCGACTGGCGACTCAGCGGCGATGACGAACTCCTGCGGTCACTCTGGCCGGCGGCTCGGCGCGCGCTCGAGTTCTGCTGGATCCCTGGTGGTTGGGATGCCGACCGCGATGGCGTGATGGAGGGCTGCCAGCACAACACGATGGACGTCGAGTACTACGGTCCGAATCCGCAGATGCAGTCCTGGTATCTGGCCGCGCTGCGTGCCTCCGAGGAGATGGCCCGGTACGTCGGTGATGGTGCGTTGGCGGACGAGTGCCGGAAGCTCTTCGACAATGGCAGTGCGTGGATGGACGCCGAACTGTTCAACGGCGAGTACTACCGGCACGAGGTCCGGCCGCCGGTGTCCGCGGCGGATGTCGCGGACGGTCTCCGCGAAACGATGGGTGCCGCTGATCCGACCAAGCCGGAGCTGCAGTTGGGTGATGGTTGCCTCATCGACCAATTGGTCGGTCAGCATCTCGCTCGTCTGACTCAACTCGGCACGCTGCACGATCCGGAGCGCGTCGTCACGACGTTGCGCAGCATCCTCGAGCACAACGGGCGCTCCGGGTTCGACGGGCACTTCAACAACATGCGCAGCTACGTGCTGGGGGACGAGTCCGCCGTACTGATGTGCAGCTATCCGCGCGGCAACCGCCCCGAGCGGCCGTTCCCGTACTTCACCGAGGTGATGACCGGGTTCGAGCACATCCTTGCGGTCGGCCTGATCACGGAGGGCCTGGTCGACGAGGGCCTGAAGGTGATCACGGACATCCGGGCCCGGTACGACGGCGAACGCCGCAACCCGTTCGACGAAGCCGAGTGCGGTCACCACTACGCCCGCGCAATGGCGAGCTGGGGCGCGGTCATCGCCCTCACCGGCTTCGACTACGACGGCCGAACCGGCGTCATGCGCTTCGCCCCAAAACTCCCCGGCATGCAAACCCTCTTCTGGTCCACCGGCAACGCCTACGGCACCTACGACCTAACCACCCAAACCCTCCACACCCGCGAAGGCCACCCAAACATCACCTCGATCGAGGTTCTCTAACTCACCCCACCCGCTAACCCACCACCCAGCATCACCCATGCCCTGGACAATCCGAGCTCGCTGACCATACCAAACGGTATGGTATGGTTTTTGCATGGTGACGCGGATGGAGTGGCTGGATGCGGGGCTCGATCTGCTGGCAACCGAAGGTGCGCCGGCGGTGACGATCGAGCGGCTCACCGGCGAGCTTGGCGTGACCAAAGGCTCGTACTATCACCACTTCAAGGGCGCCGCCGGTTACAAGACGGCGCTCCTGGAGTACTTCGAGGCGCAATTCACCGCCCGGCTGATCGAGGAGATCGAGCGTGAGCCCGGGGTGGCACCAGCCGCGAAGCTGACGCATCTCCTGCGGTTGGTGCTGACCGATCCGGACCACACCGCGCTCGAGATCGCTGTGCGGGCTTGGGCGTTGCAGGATGCTGAGGTTCGGGCTGCGCAGGAGCGGGTGGACAAGGCGCGTACGGCGTACCTGCAGGAGCTGTGCCGTGGGCTGAAGACGGACGTGGATCCGGACCGGTTCGCCCAACTGCTCTACCTGATCCTGATCGGCGCCGAGCAGGTCGTCCCGCCCATCACCAGAGCCGACCTTCGCGAAATCTACGACCTCACCCTGCGCCTGGCCATCGACTAGAGGAGTCGCTATGCCTACCCGCACAGACCTGCCGGAATTGGACGATCTGCTGCCGATCGTCGACATTGTTGATGTGAAGACTGCTCGTGGGGACGTGACGCTGCGGGAGTTCACCGCGAGCGCGCTTGGTCATGCGCCACTGTGGGTGAAGGTGTTGTTCGCAGCCCGGATCCCGATCGCAGCCCTGCTTCGGTTGGAGACGAGTGGCATACCGCGGTCCAAGCAGTTGACCCCGGAGACCGTGAGCTTCACCCCAGGTGATCCGGCCGCGTTCTTCACGGTGGTGCGTGGCGAGGAGGACCACTACCTGCTGCTGAAGGTGACCGACAAGCACCTGATCGGCTGGCTGGCGATCATCACCGACAACGACCGGCCGGCCAACTTCAAAGTCGTGACGCTGGTGCAGTATCTGCGAGCGAGCGGCCGCTTCTACTACAACCTGATCCGCCCGTTCCATCACCTCGTGCTGCTGAACATGTGCCGGACCGGCTCACTCGCGGGCCGCTAGCAACCTGACCGGATGCGCCTTCGTCGCCTGATAGGCGGTGAAGGCCGAAGCCGCACCGACAACCACCAGCGCCGCACCGAAGATCAGACCGAGCAGCTGCCACGGAATCGCCAACGCAGCAAGGCCATACGGCCCAGCAGCGATCCCCGCGAGTGCAGCCGCAGCAACAAGGGATCCGAGCAGTACGCCGACCACCACCACGGTCGCCGACTCCACCAAAGCGACTGCAACAACCTGCCCACGAGTCAATCCAGCCATCCGGGCCAGGGCAAACTCCCGTCGCCGATCGGCCGTCGACATCACCACAGCGTTGACGACGGCAACAGCCGCGAAGATGCCCGCCAGTCCCATCAACGCAGCGAATAGTCCGGAGTTGCTGCGCTGCTGAGCTTCCCCGCGCCCCTCCGCCCACTTCTTTACCGTCATACCGTCGAATGTCGCCCCAGGCTTCAGCTTGACCAGCGTCTCGGTTCGACCGCCCGCGGGCAGCAACGCCCTGGGAATGAAGAAGTTCTCGCTGACATCCAGGGTCTCCGGCATGATCGCGACAACCTTGACGCTCATCGTCCTGTCGCCCAGCGCAATCTTCACCGTCGATCCGAGTTTGTAGCCCTCGGCAGCCATTCCGGGGCCGATGGCAATCGTCCGGCCGGTCAGCCGATCGAGCGAACCCTTCCGCGGCCGCAGCTTGTGCGTCTGCTCGTAAGCTCCCGGATCGATCCCGATCGCCTCCGAGTAGACCGTGCTCTTCCCCCTCCGCACAGTCACGGGTACGGCGGTCTGCGCCGACGCGACCGCGATACCCGGCCCAGCGAGCACCGCACGATCGACGACCACGTCTGCGGTGATCAGCCGCTCCTGCTCGACCCCGACCGCCTTCGCCAGCGACCCGAACGTGCCCCACAACCCGACCACGAGCCCCACCAACACGATCAAGGGCGCCGCCGTCGCCGCGCTTCGTCGTACCGCATGCAGGACGCCGGCCCGGGCCAGGTCTGCGATCAGGTTGCCCCGGAGGATCGCAGCGGGAAGGCGACCGGCCAGCGGGACCACGACCGGGCTCAGCTGGCTGAGAGCGACCGAGCCACTGATCATCACGACGAGCCCGATCATCAAGCCGGCAACGAGATCACGCGCGGCCTGCGCGGTGATCACCAGGAGCACAGTGCACGCCGCGGCCGACAATCCCCAGAACCATCGCCACCCGGTCATCACTCGCAACGCCGCCCGGCTCTCGGCGAGCGCTTCGAGCGCGCTGACCCGAGACGCGCGCCAGGCCGCCGCGAGTACGCCGGTCAACGCCGTACTCACCCCGATGATCATCGCGGCCCAGACCGCGCCCTGGTCCCAAGGCGCGTGGAACCACGTCGGCAGCATGCCCAGCTTGATCAGCAGCCAGGACTGCGCCCAGGTCCCGATCAGACCGAGCGGCACCCCGACCACTGTTCCCAGCAGGCCGAGCAGTCCCGCCTCAGTGAGGAGCATGAGGCAGAGGTAACCGCGCTGCGCGCCGACCAACCGCAGCAGGCCGAGTTCCCGTCGTCGCTGGACGACCGTGAAGCCGAACGTCGTACTGACGATGAACACGGTCAGGAAGACCGCCAGCATCACCGACATCCCGAGCAGCGTCGCGGCCCCGACGTACCCCTCGCGAACCCTGGCCCGGTCGTACGCCGACAGTCCGGCCGGCAGGTCGGGGTGATCGGTCGCGGCGAGCACCTGCAGGCCCGACTGCACCAGGCCGACTCCGAGCGTGACAGCGACCACCGCGCCCGCGAACAACTGCCACCTTGTACGCACGGCTCCCACAGACAACCTCAGCATGCCTCCACCCAACCGGCTTGGTGGTCGGATGCACCGGGCCGTCGCGCCCGATGTGAGGTAGCCCGCGCGCTACCTCAGGACCTCGAGCAGCGCGGCGAAGTCGGCCCGGTCCACCTCGCGGGCGCCGATCAACGCTTGCATCAGCAGGCCGTCCAGCGCCGCCACCAACAGTCGCGCCTTCTGCGGATCCGCGGTGAAGGCCCGCGCGATCTCCGTCAACGGTTCGAGCCACGCACCCGCGGCGGGCCTGAGCTCCGGCCGGCGAGCGGCGTACAGATAGAGCTCGTACAGCGCCAGCGTCCGCCCACGTCGCCGTACGACGCTGTGCTCGATCAACCGTGCCAGCTCATCGGCCGGCCGCGCGCCCCACTCACTCCCCCGCGCGTGCAGCTCGGCGGCCAGATCCTCCGCCGCCCAGGTCAGCGCTGCGACGAGCAATTCGTCCAGCGTCGCGAAGTGGTAGGTGACCGACGCGACCGACACATCCGCCGTCGCGGCCACCGCGCGATGGCTCACACCTGCGACTCCGTCGCGCTCAATCACGGCCAGCGTTGCCCGCAGCAGCTCGTTCCGCCGCTGCTCACCGCGCACCCGGCGGCCGTCGATCACCCTCCTGACCTGCACGAACAGCAAACTATCAGGACGTCTGTACGGATTGTTTTTCGTGCCAGGAATCGCGGGTTCGACCGCCGTTCGAGACCTAGGCTCGGGTGACGTGACAACCAATGACATGAGTACGGCGATGCGGCGCGCGCTGAAGCGGGCGGCCGACGGCAAGACCCTCGACGCGACGGAGGCCGAGGTACTGCTCGGTGCTTCGGGTGACGCGCTGACCGCCCTGATGGCGACGGCGGCCCGGGTACGCGACCAGGGTCTGGCGGATGCGGGCCGGCCGGGTGTGGTGACGTTCTCGAAGAAGGTCTTCATCCCGCTGACCCGGTTGTGCCGGGACAGGTGTCACTACTGCACGTTCGCGACCACGCCGGGGCGGGTGCACTCGCCGTACCTCTCGCCGGACGAGGTGCTCGAGATCGCGCGGCAGGGTGCGGCACTGGGGTGCAAGGAGGCGCTCTTCACGCTCGGCGACGCGCCCGAGGACCGCTGGGAGGCGGCTCGGCAGTGGCTGGAGGAGGCCGGGTACGACAGCACGCTCGACTACGTCCGGGCGATGTCGATCCGCGTCCTCGAGGAGACCGGGCTGCTGCCGCACCTCAACCCCGGGGTGATGTCGTGGCAGGACCTGCAGCGGTTGAAGCCGGTCGCGCCGAGCATGGGGATGATGCTGGAGACGACGTCGCGGCGGCTGTTCGAGGAGAAGGGTCAGCCGCACTTCGGCTCGCCGGACAAGGACCCTGCGATCCGGCTGCGGGTGCTCGAGGATGCGGGCCGGTCGAACGTGCCGTTCACGACCGGGCTGCTGATCGGGATCGGCGAGAACCTGGTGGAGCGGGCCGACTCGATCTTCGCGCTGCGTCGCATTGCCCGGCAGTACAACGGGATCCAGGAAGTGATCATCCAGGGCTTCCGGGTGAAGCCGGATACGGCGATGCGCAACGACGCCGACGTACCGCTGGACGAGTGGCTGGCCGCGATCGCTGTCACCCGCGTCGTGCTCGGGCCGCGCGTCCGGGTGCAGGCGCCGCCGAACCTGGTGGATCTGGCCGAATGCCGGCTACTCCTCGACGCCGGTATCGACGACTTCGGCGGGGTGTCGCCACTGACGCCCGACCACGTGAACCCGGAGCGGCCGTGGCCGCAGATCGATGACCTGAGGGCTGTGACTGCTGCGGCGGGCTTCGAGTTGCGCGAGCGATTGACCGCGCATCCGGAGTACTTGCGTGAGCCCTGGCTCGACCCGCGGTTGATCTCGCACGTCGAGGCACTGCTTGATCCCGCAACCGGGCTGGCCGATGAGGCTGCTCTTCCGGCTGGCCTGCCGTGGCAGGAGCCGGACGGTGGATGGGACAGCGTTGGGCGGACCGATCTGCACACTGCGATCGACACCGAGGGACGCCGGACCGAGACGCGTTCGGACTTCGATGCGGCGTACGGCGATTGGGATGTACTGCGCGAGGACGTCGAGGCGCGTCGTGCCGTCGATGCAGCCGCGGGCGTGCCGGAGCGCATCGAGGCCGATGTGAAGGCTGCTCTCGCGGCGGCCGAGCGCGATCCGGCCGGATTGTCCGACGCCCAAGCTCTCACGCTGATGACGTCGACCGGTCCCGCCTTGGACGCGCTCGCCGGGATCGCGGATGAGTTGCGCAAGGCAACGGTCGGCGATGACGTTACCTACGTTGTCAACCGGAACATCAACTTCACCAACGTCTGCTACACCGGGTGCCGGTTCTGCGCGTTCGCCCAGCGCCGCACCGACGCCGACGCCTACTCGCTGTCGATGGACGAGGTCGGGCAGCGGGCCGAGGAAGCCTGGGTCATCGGCGCCACCGAGGTCTGCATGCAGGGCGGTATCCACCCCGACCTGCCAGGGACGGCGTACGCCGATCTGGTCCGCGCGGTCAAGGACCGGGTGCCGGACATGCACGTCCACGCGTACTCGCCGATGGAGATCGTGAACGGCTCGGTGCGGACCGGACTGTCGATCGAGGAGTTCCTGATCTCGGTGAAAGAGGCCGGGCTGGACAGCGTCCCCGGTACCGCGGCGGAGATCCTGGACGACGACGTCCGTTGGATCCTCACCAAGGGAAAGTTGCCGACGGCATCGTGGATCGAGGTCATCAGCACGGCCCACAAGGTCGGACTGCCGTCCAGCTCGACGATGATGTACGGCCACGTCGACGCACCGCACCACTGGGTCCAGCACCTGCGCACGATCGCGGCCGTCCAGGACCGGACCGGCGGATTCACCGAGTTCGTGCTGCTCCCGTTCATCCACCAGAACTCGCCGATCTACCTGGCCGGCGTGGCCCGGCCGGGACCGACGTACGACGAGAACCGCGCGGTGCACGCGATGGCGCGGATCATGCTGCACGGCCGGATCGACAACATCCAGTGCTCGTGGGTGAAGCTCGGCGTCGACGGCTGCGTCGCGGTCCTGAACGGCGGCGTCAACGACATCGGCGGCACGCTGATGGAGGAGACGATCAGCCGGATGGCCGGTTCGAAACACGGCTCCCGCAAGTCCATCGCCGAACTCACCGCGATGGCCACGGCCGCCGGCCGCCCGGCCCGCCAACGCACCACGACGTACGGCGAAGTCCCGAGCCGACCGGCTCTCGAACTCGCCTGACCTCTGGAAGTTCCCGGTGGTGTCTGGTCCCCAGCAGCACCAGACACCACCCGGGAAAGAAACGCCGGCCGTGCCGGGCGTCGGTCGCCACCTCACTGGCGACCGGCTGCCCACGCGGCACGACCGGCGTCCTGCTGTTGCCCCGAGAGGGCAAGTCGGCCCGAAGGAGGGCGGGCCCGATGCTCATTCCGCGACCAGCAGGGGAGGTACAGTCCGGTCGCGGACGGGAGCATGTCGGGAACCACCTGGAGCCTGTGTCAGCGACCCGTCCGCCGCCGACAAGAAGAACGTTGTCACGGCGGCGCTCTCCCCGAGAATCCCTCCGATCAAACATTTGCATTGCCTTTGAATAAGGCGACGCTCTGTGAAATTTCCCTCACTTACCGTGCATATGTTGCCTTCCGCAACAACAACCCGGGCCTCAGTGGGCGTCCGCTCAGGTCACGACCGGTACGCGTGTTCACGGTGCACTCACCGACCAGGAACCAGCTTGCAGGCACGCGGCAGGCTCCCCGGAGTTGGCGCTCAGGGGTGCAGAACTTACGAGTTGGGTGAGGGGACACGTAGAAGTAGCCCCGGCGATTTCTCGCGCGGGGCTACGACCGGTGGCTGGTCCGAAGACGGGTGGTTGGTCCGGGGACGGGTTAGTACGGGTAGGTGTCGTCGCGGCGGGTGGGGTCGAGGTCCCAGAGGGAGAACTCGACGATCTTGTGGGACTCCTCGCCGCCGGCCGGGATGAGACCGGTGTTGTCGTAGTCCTTGGAACCCAGCCCGTCGAGGTAGCAGAGCAGCTCGAACGCCGACTGCGCGTCCTCGATGTCGTCGATGACCTCGTCGTTCTGCGCCTCGTGGGCACGACTGCGCACGTACTCGACGAACGCGTCGGGGTCAGTCACCACATAGTCGTACCGGGCCTGGTAGCTGACCCGGACGCCGTCGGTCGGCAGCAGCGACTCTTCCAGCTCGTCGAGATCGTCCGGGTTGTCGCCCTCGACGATCTCGCGGTAGTCCGCGGGATCGTCGAAGTCGTCCGGCCCGAGCGGCAGGTCGTCCAGCTCGTCGGGGTCGTACGAGTCGATCCCGAGGAAGATGTCACCCCAGCCTCGTTCGTGCACGGCGTCCGCGAGCGCCCGGGCCTGGACCCGGACGTTCTCGATCGCGCCGGTGGCCCGCAGGTCGTGCAGGTCCAGAGCGTCGGCCTGCTCCAGCAGCACCCGGGCGAGTTCGCGGGCGGCCTCGGCGGCCGACGCGGGTTCGATCGGCTCACTCATGCTGCGACCGTACAACCATCGGCACATCGACTGCCGAGCCCGGTACGCCGAACGCGTCCACAAGCTCGATCGCGGCCGGCCGGACAGCCCCACACAACTCGTTCACCAGCGCCGTGATCGCCTTCGACCGCCCCGGCGACAACCGCCCGTGTTCGAGATACCAGGCCCGCTCCGCCTCGATCGTCGCGAGCGCGTGCAGGTCGTACACATCCTTCAGCAGCTCGCGAATCTCGTCCGGCGCATTCTGAACCGCAACCTGGAACGCCTCGAGGACGACCCGGTCCACATGCGCCCGCCCAGCCGCGATGACGTGGTCCTGGCACCGGTTGAACACGTCGAACGCATCATCCCCGGCGTCGATCCCCGCCTTCAGCCGCCGCGCTACCCCGGCGAGCATGTGTTCCTCCCGGAACCGCACGAGCCCGGAGTGATAAGCGTCGTCCCGCAACCCTGCATCCGGGTCCGCCGCATCACTCCGATTCGGTACGACGTCGCGCAGCCGCTCGATCAGCGGACGAAGGGCCGCCTTCTCGACCGCTATCTCCACCGCCTGGGCGGCGATGAACCGGGCCGTGCCGAGCGGATCCAGCTTCCCGAACGACTCCCGATAATCGGTCAGCAACCCCTTGGCCACCAGCTGGAGGAGAACAGTGTTGTCCCCCTCGAAGGTGGTAAACACATCGGTGTCCGCCTTCAAGGTGGCCAACCGGTTCTCCGCCAGGTAACCGGCTCCACCACACGCCTCGCGGCACATCTGGATCGTCTCGGTCGCGTGCCACGTGCCGAGCGCCTTCGTCCCGGCCGCCTGCGCCTCCAACGCCCGCCGGTCGTGCTCGTTACTGCTGTCCTCGAACACCCGCACGAACTCTTCGACCAGCTCAGCCTGGGCGAAGTGCAGCGCATACGTCCGCGCGAGCAACGGCAACAATCGCCGCTGGTGCATCCGATAGTCGAGCAGCAGCGCCTCGTCCGCACTCCCCGGCGCACCGAACTGCCGCCGCTCAGCGCCGTACCGGATCGCGATCGTCAGTGCGACCTTGCTCGCGTTGATGGCCGCACCACCGACCGACACCCGTCCTTGCACCAGCGTCCCGAGCATGGTGAAGAACCGGCGGTCCGGATTCTCGATCTCGCTCTGGTAGTTGCCGTCAGCATCCACCTGGGCATAGCGGTCCAGCAGCGCCTCCCGCGGCACCCGGACCTGGTCGAACACGATCCGCCCGTTGTCCACCCCGTTCAGCCCCAGCTTCGGCCCGCAGTCGGACAGCGTCACACCGGGCATCGCCGTACCGTCCTCGGCCCTGATCGGGACCAGCAGGCAATGCACCCCGTGCGTCTCACCACCGACCACGAGCTGCGCGAAGACGGCCGCCATCCGCCCATGCCGCGCCGCGTTGCCGATGTAGTCCTTCCGCGACGCCTCATCCGGTGTGTGGACGACGAACTCCCCGGTCGAGTCGTCGTACGTCGCCGTCGTACCGAGCGCCTGGACGTTCGAACCGTGGCCTGTCTCGGTCATCGCGAAACAACCGAGCAGCCGGCCGGCGACCGCGTCGGTGAGATAGCGCTCGTGGTGCTTCTCGGTCCCCAAGTGCAGGATCGCGCCGGCGAACAGGCCGAACTGCACGCCCGCCTTCACCATCAGCGAGAGGTCTCCGAAGGCC
This sequence comes from Kribbella sp. NPDC051952, assembly GCF_040680855.1. NCBI lineage: Bacteria > Bacillati > Actinomycetota > Actinomycetes > Propionibacteriales > Kribbellaceae > Kribbella > Kribbella sp. NPDC051952. The sequence continues at coordinate 104,776 of NZ_JBFAXQ010000006.1, read as the reverse complement.
AGCGTCTCGAAGCCGGCGATGAACCCGCCGAGATCGCCCTCACCGCCGTACTCCTTCGGAAAACCGCGCGCCGGCGGGCCGGCCGCGGCCGCCTGCTGCAGCAGCTCGAGCACCTTGTCCCGGTACTCGTCCCGCGGCAGCCGCACGGCCAGGTCGCCCAGCTCCGCATGCGCCGCCAACTCGGCGCGCACGGTGTCGCGGGCCGCCTTATGCGGCCCGTCCAGGTAGTCCCGCATCCCCGATCTGCTCATGCTCTTAACTTATGCGGATTCGTGGCCACTTTCCGTCACCACTTCGTAAGTGTGGAAAACCAGGAGCGATCCGCATTTGCGGCAGTATGCTGTCTCCCGTGCCGAACTTGCGGATCAGTGAGGCGGCGGCACTCTTGGGAGTCAGCGACGACACCGTTCGCCGCTGGGTCGACCAGGGTCGATTGCCGTCCATCCAGGAGAGCGGCCGGATGGCCGTCGAAGGGCAAGCGCTCGCCAAGTTCGCCCAGGAACTGGCGGAGACGCCGGAGCCGGGCAACACCACCGCGGCGTCGGCGCGCAACCGGATGCGGGGGATCGTCACCCGCGTCCTCAAGGACGGTGTGATGGCCCAGGTCGAGATGCAGGCCGGGCCGTTCCGCGTCGTGTCGCTGATGAGTCGCGAGGCCGCCGATGAGCTCGGTCTGGAGCCAGGTGTGGTCGCCGTCGCCTCGATCAAGTCCACCCATGTCGTCGTCGAAATCCCGGAGGCCTGATGTTCCGCCGTACCGCGTTCGCCGCGCTCGCCGCTGTTGCCGCGCTCACCTTCGCCGGCTGCGGTGACGACAGCCCGGCCGCGTCGTCCTCGCCCTCGGGCAGCAGCAGCACTTCCAGCACGCCGGCTGTGTCCGGGAGCATCACCGTGTTCGCGGCGGCCTCGCTGACCGGCACGTTCACCCAACTGGGCAAGGACTTCGAGGCCGCGAACCCCGGCGTGAAGGTGACCTTCAACTTCGCCGGCAGCTCGGCCCTGGCGCAGCAGATCAACCAGGGTGCTCCCGCGGACGTATTCGCATCGGCCGCGCCGAAGAACATGGACGACGTGAAGGAGAAGGGCACGGCGACGACGTTCGTACAGAACACGCTCGAGATCGCCGTGCCGAAGGGGAACCCGGCCAAGATCACTGGGCTCAAGGACTTCTCGGACAAGAGCAAGAAGATCGCGCTCTGCGCCGTACAGGTGCCGTGTGGCGCCGCGGCAGACAAGGTGTTCAAGGCGGTCGGGATCACGCCGCAGCCGGACAGCCTCGAGCAGGACGTGAAGGCCGCGCTGACCAAAGTCAGCCTCGGTGAGGTGGACGCCGCGCTGGTGTACAAGACCGACGTACTGGCCGCCAAGGGCAAGGTCGACGGCATCGAGTTCCCCGAGGCGAACAAGGCGATCAACGAGTACCCGATCGCCACGTTGACCAAAGCGCCCAACCCGGACGGCGCCAAGGCCTTCGTGGACTACGTGCTGTCCGACAAGGGCAAAGCGGTCCTGAGCGCCGCAGGGTTCGACGCGCCGAAGTCGTAGTAGTTTCGACGCACTGTGAGTCGTCGTGGCCGAAGCACCAGTGGGCGGTTGCCCCTGGTGCTTCTGCTGCCCGCAGTGCTCGGACTGGCGTTTCTGCTGGTCCCGCTGATCGGTCTGCTGGTCAAGGCACCTTGGTCGACGCTACCGAGCCGCCTGTTCAGTGCGGACGTGTGGACCGCGCTGAAGCTGTCCTTGCTGTGCGCAACGGCTGCCACTGTGCTCTGCCTGCTCTTGGGCATCCCGCTGGCGTGGCTGCTCGCTCGCGGGGGTCTGCCTGGCCGTGGCCTTATTCGCGCGCTGGTGACGGTTCCGCTGGTGTTGCCACCTGTGGTGGGTGGTGTTGCGTTGCTGCTGGTGCTGGGGCGGCGCGGTCTGATCGGTCAGCACCTGGATATGTGGTTTGGCATCTCTTTGCCGTTCACCACGGCCGGGGTGATCGTGGCGGAGGCGTTTGTTGCCATGCCGTTCCTAGTGATCTCGGTTGAGGGTGCACTGCGGGCCGCTGACCCTCGCTACGAGGAGGCGGCCGCAACACTCGGCGCAGGGCGGTGGCTGACGTTCCGGCGGGTGACGTTGCCGTCTATCGCACCGGGTGTCGTGGCTGGCGCCGTACTGTGCTGGGCTCGTGCATTGGGTGAGTTTGGCGCCACCATCACGTTTGCGGGCAACCTGCCTGGTACTACGACGACCATGCCGCTGGCGGTGTACCTCGCGTTGGAGACCGACCCGGACGTGGCCGTCGTACTCAGCCTGGTGCTCCTGATCGTGTCTGTCGCCGTATTGGCGTCTCTGCGCGAGCGCTGGATCAGTGGGCTCCGATGACTCTGTACGCCGACGTCCGGGTTGCGCGTGGAGCCTTTGAGCTCGGGCTGGAGTTGGTTGTCGAACCCGGCGAGGTCGTTGCGTTGCTGGGGCCCAACGGTGCTGGTAAGACGACTGCCTTGCGGGCGATCGCGGGCCTGCTGCCCTTGGGCGGTGGGCGGATCGCTCTGGGGGCTGAGGTGTGGGACGAACCGCCACGGACCTTCCGTACGCCGGACCGCCGGCCGATCGGCGTGGTGTTCCAGGACTACCTGCTGTTCGATCACCTGAGCTGTTTGGAGAACGTTGCCTTCGGCCTCCGTGCCCGCGGTGTCGACAAACAGACAGCACGCGCCGAGGCCTTGCGTTGGCTCGAGACGGTTGGGTTGTCGTCGTACGCGCGTACTCGGCCGCGGTCGTTGTCCGGCGGGCAGGCTCAGCGGGTGGCGCTGGCTCGTGCGTTGGCGACCGAGCCCGAGCTTTTGTTGCTGGACGAGCCTTTGGCTGCGTTGGACGCCAGTACGACGCTGCACGTCCGCGCCGAACTGGGTCAGCACCTTGGTCGCTTCGCGGGGCGCACTCTGCTGGTCACACACGACCCGCTGGACGCCATGGTGCTCGCGGACCGCCTGATCATCATCGAAGACGGCCGCATCGTCCAAGAAGGCCGCCCGACGGAGATCGCCCGCCGCCCGCGCACCGACTACGTAGCCCAGCTGGTCGGCCTGAACCTCTACCGAGGCACCGCCTCCGGAACTGCGGTCACCTTGATGGACGGCGGCACGATCACCCTCGCCGAACCAGCTACCGGGCCAGTCCATGTCGCCTTCCCGCCCACCGCGGTCAGCCTCTACGTGTCCCCACCCGCAGGCAGCCCTCGCAACACCTGGCCCGCGACAGTCACCGGCATTGAACAACACGCCCACACAGTCCGAGTCCGCCTAGACGCCACCCCCGCCGGCCCACCCGTCCTCCTGGCCGACATAACCACCGCCGCAGTAGCCGACCTCCACCTATCCCCCGGCCAACCCCTCCACACCACCCTAAAAGCCACCGAAATAACCACCTACCCGGTGTGAGAGATTTCCTCCCCACGCGTGCAGACTGAACATAAATCGCTGCACCGGCCCGACCCGATCTGGCCTGTGGATATCTCGATCGGCCGGGGGTTCACCCAGTACTGTGAGGGCATGACTGCGCAGCCTGTAGACAGCTCGCCGGAGGATCCAGCACAGATCCTCCGTCTGCTGCCGCCTGAGTGGCATGAGCAGTTCCTCGACGAATATCACCAGGCGCTCGACGCCGCTCACGAGGTCTGGCGCTTTCAGCACCTGCGAGATGTGCTCCATCTGTGGCACCTCCGGGCCGTCGCCTATTCCAGTCCAGGCTTCAGCGACGCACTCCAAGCAGTCCGTGAGAACAGAGCAGACGAGTTCACATCCGCTGAACGGGTGATCCCGGGCTGGCCAGATCGCCAGTGACCTTTCGCGTGGAGTTCCACGCGGCAGCACTCGCTCAGCTTCAGGGATTGCCTCCTCAGGCGTTCGACGCCTTGGTCGAGCGCGTCACGAAGCTGGTTGGTACTCCGTGGGAAGCTCACATCCTCGACCCGCACGACCCCCACTTTCGTCAGTGCATCTTCGGCTCCCTCGGCCTGCTGTCCTTCCATGTCGATGAGCAGGGCGAACTGATCCGCATCTTCGATGTCACCTGGGTCGGTTGACTGCAACCTGCTCGCGCCGGCCTTAGGCCAGGTTGTTGTCCCAGGCGAGTTGGAGGATTGCGGCGCCGGCTGGTTGGAGGGGTTTGTGGTGGATGAAGTCTTTTAGGACGGCGGGGGTGAAGGGTTGGGGGGTTAGGACTCGGCCTTCGGTGTTGTGGGTGATGGTTGTGGGGAAAAGGGCGTCGTACGTGGTGGCGTCGATTATCAGGATGGTTAGGAGGTCGGTGGCGAAGGTTAGGGGGTCTACGCCTAGGCCTACGCAGTACGCGTGGGCTGTGCCGTTGGTGAGGGCGGCTGTGAGGGTGGTGGCGAAGGGCCAGGTGTCGTAGTTGATGGGGGCGTTGTTGCTGCCGTGGTCTTCGGAGGTGCCTAGGAGTTCTTCGGCTAGTTCTCGGGTGAGGTTGTGCCACAGGTTGAAGTCGTGGAGTTCGTTCCAGGTGGCGTCGGCGCTGGGTTGGAAGATGCCGGAGGGGACTACCTGATACAGGCCGCCGGCGTGTCCGACCTTCGTGGGGTCTCGCCAGTGCATCAGGAAAGTGGAGGTGGTGTCTTTGCGAATCACCAGCGTGCTGATGGCGAGGTTGGTCGGGCGCCGGGCTGGTTCCCAGGGATGGCCGATCGCATCTCGCAGGGGTGTCGAGGACTGCATGCCCAGACGGCGAGCGGCGTACTCGTGGGCCGAGGCCTCACCGGTGTTGATGCTGTCGAAGTAGGTCCCGCGACCGAGCCGAAGCACGGGATCTGGCGCCGTGAGGTCTGCGGACAAGAGCCGGTAGGTGGGCCGGTTCTCGAAGACAGCCGGCCGGGCCAACGCGGCGATCGCGTCGGCATAGGACGAGTACGACGAGGGAACAGCGTTGGACCCCTCACCCGTAACCCCGTTGAACACCGCGGCAGCGTCGTACTCCAACCGAATAGCCCCCAACGGAATCGGCTGCACCGGGAACCACGACGCGGGCGCGAGCAGAGGTGTGCCGGCCACCCAACGCTCGGCAGGGTAGTCGGCGGCCGCATCAGTACCCCACGCGTGACGGTTGGTCTGCAGTTGGCGACGTACGTCCAGCCAGGCGTCGGTCATGGGTGCGGGAACGCCAGTACGTGGAGGAGTCCTACCAGCGAGGCGGCGCCGATGATTTCGCCGGACTGGATGCGGGCTGGGATGTTGCGCAAGGGGAGCCAGGCGATGCGTTCGGCTTCGTTGATGTCTGGGGGATCGCCGATGTGGTCGGCGCCGTACGAGATGTAGAGGAGGTTCTCGGCGTCCGTCGTACCCACTGAGGGTTGTAGGGAGACGAGTGGCTTGACGGATCGCGGGCGCCAGCCCGTTTCCTCCTCGACCTCGCGTGACGCAGTGGCGGCTGGATCCTCGTCGGGGTCGACGTAACCGCCGGGGAGCTCCCAGACCCAGCGCTCGACCGAGGCGATGCTCAGGCGGAGGCGGCGGGTGTCGTCCACTAGGCGTTCGTTGTGGATCTTCCAGGATGTGCTTTCGGCCACGAGTTGACGGTAAGGGGTAGAGGTGACGGAAACCGATGCAGCGAGCACGATGCACACGGAATGAAGTTACGTGGTGTGACAGGGTTGTCGCGGATTGACATGTTGTTACGGGGGGATTCACGCTCAGAGGCGGCGGTCAGGTAACGAAGAGTGTTTAGTTACTCACTCGTAGTGTGTGGATTATTCACACCTGAGTGATGACATCGTGCACTACGCCGGCCCTCTCTCGGCGCCCAAGATGTTCCGGGGCACCACGAGAGAGGGGGTCGGACAGTCATGCATGAGAGTTACGAGTTCTACTGCCTTGCGGATCGGCGGTTCTACGAGACGCCGGCCAATCGTGGTGCTCAGCATCCGGATTTCCCGATCTTCCAGCGGCCGGTGCCGGACGGTTGGCGCCATGTACCGGGCGAGACCTGGATGCACTACGCGCCGGAAGGCCTCCAGCTGCCGCAGCAGGGCTGGAAGATCCATGTCTCGGCGCGGCTCGCGGATGTCGGGCGGACGCTCGAGGCGATCTGGGACTACTGCGTCCCGCGCGGGATCGCGTTCAAGTTCCTGCGCAACGAGCCCGTCCTGGTGATGGTGAACTCCAAGGCTGCTCCCCGCGGGTCGAGCGGCAAGCTGGTCACGATCTACCCGACCGACGAGACGCAGCTCGAGCTGATCCTCAAGGAGCTCGACGAGACCCTCCACGGCGTCCAGGGCCCTTACATCCTGAGCGATCTCCGGATCGGCGAAGGCCCGCTCTTCGTGCGGTACGGCGCCTTCGTCAGCAGGTACTGCCTGTCCGAGACCGGCGAGCGGGTGCTCGCCCTCGAGGACGACCGCGGCCAGCTGGTCCCCGACCATCGCGGCCCGACGTTCGCCACGCCGCCGTGGGTGACGCTGCCGGACTTCCTCCAGCCGCACCTCGACGCGCGCAACGCGGTCACCACCAACGACCTCGCCTACACGGTCGACGGCGTCATCCAGTTCTCCAACGGCGGCGGGGTGTACGTCGGCCACCACAACGAGACCGGTGACCGCGTCGTCCTGAAGGAAGGACGCCCGTACGCCGGACTCGACATGGCCGGCCGGGATGCGGTGGCTCGGATCTCGCACGAGAAGGAGATCCTCGAGCAGCTCGACGGACTCGACGTCGTACCGAGGATGCACGACTACCTCCAGCTCGGTGAGCATCACTTCCTCGTGCAGGAGCACATCGACTCGGTGTCGCTGCAGCGCGAGCTCGTCCGGCGGTATCCGCTGACCCACCCGGATGCGACCGAGGCCGACAAGGCCGAGTACGCCGAGTGGGCCACGACGATGATCACCAAGGTCGCCGAGGCGGTCGGGCAACTGCATGAGCGCGGGGTCGTGTTCTGCGACCTGCACCCGGACAACGTCCTGCTCGACGCGGACGGCCGGCTCACGCTGATCGACTTCGAGGTCGCGACGAAGGCCGAGGACAAGGCCCGCTCGACGCTCGCCCATCCCGGCTACGCGGCACCGCAGGACCGGCAAGGCGTCGACGTCGACCGCTACGCCCTCGCCTGCATCGCGCTCGGGGTCTACGCGCCGCAGGCGACGATCCTGCTGAACATGCATCCTGGCAAGGCGTTCCAGCTCGCCGACATGATCACCGAGACCTTCCCCGTGCCCAGGGCAACGATCGAGGAAGCCGTCCGGACGATCGTCGGCCCGACGCTGACGCACGACCCGGAGATGGTCGACCTCGCCCTGCCGGGCGAAGCCGAGTGGACCGAGGTCCGCGACGCGCTCACGAAGGCCGTCGTCGCCAGCGCGACACCCGAGCGCACCGACCGCCTCTTCCCCGGCGACATCGCCCAGTTCCAGGACGGCGGCGGCATCAACCTCGCCACCGGCGCCGCGGGCGTCCTCTACGCCCTCGCGAAGACCGGCGCCGGCCGATTCCCGCAGTACGACGAATGGCTGCGCCACCGCGCCGTGGACACCGCGACCGGACCGGGCCTGTACGACGGTCTGCACGGCGTCGCGCACGTCCTCGACGAGCTCGGCTACCGGCAGGACGCGCTCGACCTGGTCGACCGCACGCTCGCCGACGACTGGAGCTCCCGCGAGCTCGGGCTGCACTCCGGCCTCGCCGGCATCGGCCTGAACCTCCTGCACTTCGACACCGAGCCGACGCTGCGGGCCAAGGCGGTCAGGATTCTCGACCTGGTAGCGGACCGGCTGGACAGCGACGTACCCGAGATCAGTGGTGGTCCGCATGCGCGGGCCGGTCTGATGTACGGGTCGTCCGGCCCGGCACTGTTGTTCCTCGAAGCGTTCGAGCGACTCGGCGACACCGGGCTGCTGGACCTGGCCGAGATCGCGATCCGGCAGGACCTCAAACGAACCGTCCTCACCGACGACGGCATGCGCCAGGTGAACCAGGGCTGGCGCACCCTGCCTTATCTCGAAGAGGGTTCGGCCGGGGTCGCACTCGTTCTCGAGCGCTACCTGCGCCACCGCCCGTCCGCCGAGCTCGCCGCGACTCTCGCCGAGCTGAAGCGCGTGACACATTGCTCCTTCTACGTTCAGCCCGGCCTGTTCATGGGTCGCGCCGGTCTGCTCCTCACCGCCGCTGAGCTCGGCGAGGAGCAGTCGACGGTCGACGACCTGGTGTACGGGCTCGGCTGGCACGCGATGCCGTTCGAGGGCGGCCTCGCGTACCCGGGCAACCAGTTGCTCCGTCTCTCGATGGACCTGGCGACCGGATCGGCCGGCGTCCTGCTGGCTCTGGGTACGGCGCTGCACGACGCGCCGGTGTCCCTCCCGTTCCTCGGACCTCCCCAGTGGTCCGAGTCTCCATCCCGACGATTCACACCGAAGGAGGTGTAAACACAATGGCACTTCTCGACCTTCAGGGTCTCGAGACCCCGGGTTACGGCCACGGCGGTCACCACCACGGCGGCTCCACGCTGACCGTGCTGGGCTGCGCTTCGCAGACCCCGAGCAACCTGAGCCTTCTGCTCTGCCACTGATCGGCACCTGGGTAACCAGGTTCTGACGGCCCTGGGTGGGCGGCATACCCACCCAGGGCCATACCTGTCTTGCAGCGGAGGGAGCGAATTCGTGCAATCTCATCCATGCGCCGAGCGGCTACCGCTCGTGGAGCAGGTGCACGGTTATGCCGTCGCGGATCCGTACCGCTGGCTCGAGGATGCCTCGACCGCGGAAACCCAGCGCTGGCTGGAGGAACAAGACGACGCGTGGCTCGAGTACGCCGCGGGTTTGTCGAGCAGGTACCGCCTGCGCAACAGAGTCCGAGAGCTGTCGAACGTCGCCACCGTGTCCACCCCGGTCTGGCGAGGCGAGCGGTGCTTCACCGTACGCCGTGAGCCCGGCCAACAGCACCCGGTCCTGTACGTCGACGACACGCCACTGGATCTCAACCTGACCACGCTCGACGCCTGGCAGCCCTCCCCGGACGGCAGCCGGCTCGCGTTCCAGGTCTCGCAGGGCGGCGACGAGCAGTCCGTCCTGTATGTCCTCGATGTGACCACCGGTCAGCTCATCGACGGCCCGATCGACGGTTGCCGCTACTCCCCGATCGCCTGGCTCCCGGACGGAAAGTCGTTCTACTACGTACGTTTCCGGCAGGTTCGACGCCACGAGCTCGGCGTCCCTGACGACACCACGATCCTCCCCGGCGAAGCGTCGTACGGGCTGGAGATCAGCGCCGACGGCCGCTGGTTGACGATCTCTGCGGCGCGCGGCGCGGCGAACGATCTCTGGCTCGCGGACCTGTCCACGGACGAGCCGCCGAGGCCGATCCAGCAGGGGGTCGACGCGACCACGATCATGACGGTTGGCCCGGACGGCCGCCTGTACGTCGTCACCACCCGCGGCGCTCCCACCGGCCGGATCTGCATCGGCGATCCGACCAGGCCGACCGAATGGCACGGCTACATCAGCCCGCACAAGCCGCTGACCGGGTTGGCGATCCTCGACGACATCGTCCTGGTCGGGACAGGCCAAGCGATCACCATCCACGACCGCGAGTCCGGGCGGGAACTCGGCACCGTCGATGTGCCGGGCATCGGCTCGATCGGTTCACTGAGCGCCGACAGCCAGAACCGTGCCTGGTTCACGTACACGGACAGCGTCACGCCACCAAGGGTCTATTGCTACGACGCCAGCACCGGCCAGACCAGCTCGCAATCCGCCGGCAATCAACCGACCGTCGAGACCAACAGCCGCACCTACACCTCCCCCGACGGCACCGAGCTCGAGCTCCGCGCGATCACCAAGCCCGACAGCGACGGCCCGCGGCCCACGATCCTCTACGGGTACGGCGGATTCGGCCAGACCCTCACCCCGACGTACTCCGCCTTCGCCCTCGCTTGGGTGGAGGCCGGCGGCGTCTTCGTCACGGCACATGTCCGTGGCGGTGGTGAGCGCGGCGCGGAGTCCCATCGCGAAGGGATCCTGCACAACAAGCAGAAGGTCTTCGACGACTTCATCGCCGCCGCCGAGTACCTGATCGCCGAAGGCTGGACTACACCCGAGCAGTTGGCGCTCTGCGGTGAATCGAACGGTGGCCTGTTGGTTGCCGCCGCACTCACGCAACGGCCGGAGTTGTTCGCGGCTGCGGTCTGCTCGGCGCCGCTGACCGACATGGCCCGGTATGAGTTGTCCGGCTTGGGCGAGCGGTGGGTCCCGGAGTTCGGGTCCGCCAAGGACCCTGACCAATTCCGGACCCTGCTGGCCTACTCGCCGTACCACCAAGTGGCGGCGGGCGTGAAGTATCCGGCCGTGCTGTTCACCGTCTTCGGGAACGACACGCGCGTGGATCCCTTGCACGCAAGGAAGATGTGCGCCGCGCTTCAGCATGCGACCGAGAGCACGATCCTGCTCCGCAACGAGCCCGACGCGGGCCACGTGTCGGGCGGCATCAGCCTCGCCGCGGACATGCTCGCATTCCTGGCAGATCAGACCGGACTCGCGTCATGATCACCTTCGGCGAGGTCGCGAAGCGCGGTCGCGGCTGGCTGCCGCTGATCGGGTTCAACGCCCTGATCGGCAGCGGCGTCACCCTCGCGCTGCCCACGATCCTCGGCCGCTCGGTCGACTCGATCGTGGCCGGGTCCGGGTACACCCAATGGCTGATCGCGGCCGCCGGCCTGATCGCACTCGGCATCACGGCGAGCATCGTCGACGCGTTCGCGGGTGCGGCCTGCGTTGCCGAAACCACCGCCTGGCTGAGGCATCGCCTGGTCCGGCACGTCATTCACGGCGGCCCTGAAGGTACGCGCGACTTCGAGACCGGCGACCTGGTCACCCGCGTCTCCGCCAACGCGACCGATGCCGCCCAAGCCGGTCCCGCAGCTGTGACCGCGGTCGCGGCGATCGCTCCCCCGGTTGGCAGCCTGGTCCTGCTGGCGTTGATCGACCCTTGGCTGGCCGCGGCGTTCTTCGGCGGCGTACTGCTGGTGATCTTCGTCCTGTGGACGTTCGCGAAACGCACCGCCCATGTCAGCCTCGCCTATCAAGAGACCCAGGGCCGGATCGCCGCCCTGCTGTCCGAATCACTCACCGGCATCCGCACCATCGCCGCGGCCGGTACGACGGAACGCGAGGAACGCCGCATCCTCGGCCTCCTCCCCGAGCTGCACAAGCAGGGTGTGGTCACCTGGCGCATCCTGGCCCGCTCCGGCGCCCAGGCCGCGATCGTCGGCCCGCTCGTGCTCGTCGCCGTCCTCGCGGTCGGCGGCCTCCAACTCGTCTCCGGCCGGATCACCGCGGGTGACCTGTTCGCCGCGTCCCAGTACGCCGTACTCGGGGCCGGCCTCGGCAATCTGACCGGCGTGCTCGGGGAGATCGCCCGGGCCAAGGCGGGCGTCCACCGGGCCGCCGAGGTGATCGCGATCGAGCCGATCGCCCACGGAAGCCTGGCACTCCCGATCGGTCCGGGACACCTCACCTTCGACGGTGTCAGCGTGGTGGCCGGCGGGAATGTCCTGCTGGACAACGTGAACCTCGACCTACCCGGCGGCGTGACCGTCGCAGTGGTCGGCCCGAGCGGCGCCGGGAAGTCCGTACTCGCGGCGATCGCGGCGCGACTGCGGGACCCGTCGGCCGGTCAGGTGTCGCTGGACGGCGTACCGCTGCAGGCCGTCAGTCGGCGGGCGTTGCGCAGCGCGGTCGGGTGCGCGTTCGAACGCCCACAGCTGGTCGGCCGGACCATCGGCGAGGCGATCGCACCGAACCAGATCAGCCCGATCCGCACACTGGCCGCAGCGCGAGCCACACACGCCCATGACTTCGTCAGCCGGCTGCCGGACGGGTACTTCACCTCGTTGCGCAGAGCACCGATGTCCGGCGGCGAACGCCAACGGCTCGGCCTCGCCCGGGCCTGGTCCGCGAGTCGCCTGCTGGTCCTCGACGATGCAACGAGCAGCCTCGACACGGCCACCGAACGACAGATCAGCCGCACCCTCACCGAGGATCGGCACCACCGCACCCGCCTGATCGTCACCCACCGCTCCGCCACCGCCGCCCGCGCCGACCTCGTCGTCTGGCTCGACCACGGCCAGGTCCGCGCGGTGGCTCCGCACGCCGACCTCTGGCACGACACGTCCTACCGCCAAGTGTTCGGATGAGAAGAGAGCTGGCGTACGGCGCTGCTGGGTTGAGGAAACGGGCCACGGTCAGATTGATCGGGTGGTCGATTCCGGAGATCCTGCCGACCGCGGTGTACGGACTCGCGGTGGCGAAGGCGACGGACAGCTTCCTGGCCGGACACGCCTGGCAAGGGATCGCGTGGCTCGGCGGTTTGATCGCGACTGCGTGCCTGGGCGCGGCGGGTGCCCGGCAGGTCTACGGACGGCTCGGTGACTTGGTCGAGCCGCTACGGGACGACTTGGTACGACGGGTTGTCTCCGGCGCACTCCGGACCGGGGACGACAGTGCGGTGGCGCGGCTGAACCGGCAGGTCGAGATCGTTCGGGACACGTACGCCGGGTTGGTCCTGGTGCTACGGAGTTTCGCGGTGACGTTGTTCGGCGTACTGACCGGGTTGTTGTCGCTGGCGCCGCTGGTGGCGGCGTTCGTCGTACCGCCATTCTTGCTGGGGTTTGTGTTGTCGTTGGCGGTCCTCGGGATGGCGGCCGATCGTGTGCGGGCGTCGTTGACGGCAGACGAGGAGTTGGCGGCGTCGGCGGGGATGGTGTTCGGCGGGGTTCGGGACATCGCGGCGGCGGGGACCGAGGAGTTCGCCGGGGAGTTGGTCGGGGAGCCGATCGAGGCGCATGCGTCGGCGGAGCGAGCGTTGGCCAAGGTCGCGGCGCTGCGGACGTTGTGCTTCGCGGTCGGCGGGTGGTTGCCGCTGCTGATCCTGCTGGCAACCGGGCCGTGGTTGGTTGGGCGTGGGGTCAGCACTGGCACCTTGCTCGGCGGCCTCACCTATGTGCTGATCGGGTTGCAGCCGGCCTTGAACACGGTGATGAGCGCGCTCGGAGACAGCGGTCTGCGGTACGTGATCACGCTCGGACGGATCCTGGACACGTCGACACCGACCGCGCCACCTCGCCGAGCAGTCGCGGTCAAGGGCTACGACGTGCGGCTGCGCGGATTGACGTTCGCGTACGGGCCTGATGCCGAGCCGGTGTTGGACAAACTCGAGCTGACCATTCCTGAGGGTGAGCACCTGGCGGTCGTGGGTCCGAGCGGGATCGGGAAGTCGACGCTCGCGGGTCTGGTCTGCGGGATGCTCGCGCCGACGGGCGGTGGGTTGCTGGTTGGCGGCGTACCTCCGGTCGAGGTCGCGCCGGATCGGTTGGCGGCGACACGGGTGCTGATCCCCCAGGAGGCGTACGTCTTCAGTGGTTCGGTGCTGGACAACCTCACGTATTTGTTGCCGGACGCAACAACTGCCGAGATCGGCACTGCCATTGACTGCGTCGGCGCAGGCAGCTTGATCGAACGGATCGGCGGGCTGGGCGCGGACGTGAAGCCGGGTGAGTTGTCCGCGGGGGAACGGCAGTTGATCGCGTTGGTCCGCGCATACTTGTCGCCGGCGCCCCTGGTCGTGCTCGACGAGGCGACCTGTTTCCTGGATCCCGAGGCCGAGCGACGGGCCGAGGAGGCGTTCGCCAAACGCGGCGGCACACTCATCGTCATCGCGCACCGGATCAGTTCAGCCTTGCGGGCCCGCCGCATCCTCGTGCTCGACGGCAACAAGGCAGCGTTGGGCACGCACGTCAGCCTGATGCGCACGTCCCGTCTCTACCGCGACCTGCACGGAAACTGGGCACCGAACCTCAATCAGCGCCGGACTCAGATCCAGCCCGCGTCCTGAGCCTTCCGGATCGCCTCGATCCGGCTCCGGGCGCCCGTCTTGGCGAGGATGCGGGACAGGTAGTTGCGAACCGTCCCAGCGCTCAAGCTCAGCGTCCGCGCGACCTCCTGAGCGGTCGCGCCGGTGGTCACCTGTCGCAGCACCTCACACTCACGATCGGTCAGCGGATTGTCGCCCGCCTTCAACGCGGCAACCGCGAGCCGTACGTCGACCACCGGCAGACCCTTCGCGACATCGCGCACGGCCTGCACCAACTGGTCGGTGGTCGCGTCCGTCGCGATCAGGCCGATCCGTGGCGCCTGCTTCACCAGCGCCAGACTCGTCGCGGCAATCGCCTCGTGATCGATCAGCATCAGGACACCGCGCCCGGTGAGCTTGCGGCACAACTCTTCGATCCGGATCCGCCCGGGCAGCTGTGGATCGAGCAGCACCACGTGCGGTCGCCGGCCGGCCACCTGGAGGACGTCCTCCGAGCGGTCGAGCTCGGCCACCACGTCCAGATCGTTCTCCCTTGACAGCACCGCGGCCAGTGCACCACGCACCAACGTGCCGCGATGGCCGAGAGCCACTCGGATCACCGGTTCTGCCCCCATCACATCCGTCGCCTCATCTACCGGCCAACGCCCCCGCGACGGTAAAACAGCTGCCGGGGTGGCGGTGCCCGTGATTCGATCAACGAGTGAACCGCCCGGATGACACGCACGAATCCACCACTTGCCCCGGCTGCCGCGCCGTACTCCCAAGGTCAGAATGGCCCGGCGACGCGAAATACAACGCGTCCGCGGAGTGCTTGGAGGTCGCCGGCGAGCTCCTCGGCTACGAGGTCGAGCATGCGGCGCAGCTCGGCTACCTGCACCAGCTGCGCATCGACGCGTACGGCGCTCAGCACGTCACTCCGGACGCACCACGGATCGGACGGGTATTCGCACTCAACGGCCTCTACATGTACCTCGAGCGCGGCTCCGGCAATCTCGACGTCCGCACCGCCCACGGCATCATGGCCAATTCGTACGACGACTGGCCGGCCATGACCCCACCCGAGCAGGTCGGAAGACTCACGGCGTACGACGTCCTGCTGGCCGACGACGTGGAGAGCGCGCTGATCAGCTGGGCGCGGGAGGTGTGGGAATCCTGGCCCCCGGAGGACCAGGAGATCATCCGGAAGCTGACCATCGAATTGGTGCCGGAGAAGTATTTCCGTCGGTAGAAACAGGTCGGTTTCAAACGCGTGCTACCCGCGTCCAGCGAGGCTCAAACCTTCGGCGTGTTGAGGCGGAAACCGTTCTGTTGTTGGGCTTTCGGAACGTCAAGCGTGAGAAAAATCCGGGGCAGATCACGGATTGGTCTTGCGTTTGTGGCGATGGTCGCACAGGATGACTCAGGTCGCGTCGTTACCGTGGCGTGACCATTCGGACGCTGTCCTGTGATAAGTCCGGATGCCCCTCCCCTCCCCTGTATGGGGGGCCTGGTGCGTTCCCACCATGCCCGAAGCCTCACAAGGAGCGCGTTTCTGATGTCCAAGGCCCGACATGCGCGCCCCCGGCGATCGACTCGCCGGGTGGCCCGGACCATCTCCATCGCCGGCTTGGGAGCCGGTATCACCGCAGCCGGCGCCGGAGCGGCGTTCGCGACCGACTACACGGTGAAGGCGGGCGACACTCTTTCCGAGATTGCCCAGGCCAACGGCGCCGACTGGCACCAGCTGGCCAAGATCAACAACCTGAAGGACCCTGACCTGATCCTGATCGGGCAGAGCCTGACGCTGGACGGTGTGAAGAAGGCCACCGCACCGGCGCCGAGGAAGGCGACCCCGAAGAAGGTCGAGTCCAAGAAGATCCGCAAGGTCGAGCGCAAGGTGAAGACCAGCCGCTCGGAAGACCGCCCGGCCAGCACCGGCAAGGCGAACCTCAGCGGCGCTTGGGCCAAGGTCGCGAACTGCGAGTCCAGTGGGAACCCGCGGGCCGTCAACCCGGCCGGGTACTACGGGCTGTTCCAGTTCGACCTGCAGACCTGGCGCAGCGTCGGCGGTTCCGGCAACCCGGCGAAGGCGTCGGCGGCCGAGCAGCTGATGCGCGCGAAGAAGCTGTACGCGCAGCGCGGCGCCTCCCCGTGGCCCGTCTGCGGCAAGTATCTTCGCTGACACCCCCGCTCCAACCCGGTCGGGTGGTGGTGGACCGTCATCCCACCGCCCGACCGGCCCCTCAAAAGAAGCAGCTGCCGTTTGGCGCTTCCCACCCCTCGTGGCGGGTTAGTGCGCAACTCATTCGCGAGTGCGAACGGGTGGGAAGCACCAAACGTCAGGTGCGACTGATGACCAGCATCTCGTCGGCGCCGGCCTGGAACTCGTAGGGCACCTTGCGGATCTCCCAGGTGATGCCGTCGAGGTCGTCGAGGATCTCGGGCAGGAACGGCACCGGATCGCCCGCGCCTTGCTGGACCAACGGAAAGACGCGGACCTCGGAGCTGCTGACCCGGACCAGTTCACGCAGGCCGGCCAGATGCCACGCCCGGTCGAAGGTGTCCGCCCAGGTGAACAGCAGGTGCGAGCAGAGCACCAGCTCGAACCGCCGATCGTCGAAAGGCAGCTCCGGCAGACCACCGGCGACGTACCGCTCCGGCGCCGTCATGATGTCCTGCAGGAACCGGTCGGCGGACTCGATCCGCATCTCGTCGCGGCGCTCCGGGGTCCCGTACCAATGCCAGACGAAGCTGCCCTGATGCGCGTCCACGATCCCGGATCCGGCCGGCAGGCTGCGCCGGACCGTGTCGACGAGCTCGGGCGTTGCCAGCTCGTACGCCGGATCGACCGCGACGGCGTCGACGCCACGGTCGGTAGCCTCCGCGGTGAAGCTCGAACCGCCCGCACAGCAGTCGAGGACGGATTCGGGCAGTTGGGTCAGGTCGAACATCGCTTCGTACTCGGCGTACGAGCGCGAGGTCACCAGCACAGGTCTACCTTTCGACGGTTGTCTTCCGGCGCAACCGACGGTCCAGGAAGGTCGCTCCGGCCGCCAGAGCCAGGAAGAGTATCGCGACCAGGAGGCAGTTCAGCAGCACCCGTCCGTAACCGTGCGTACTGACGTCCATGAACGGATACGGGTAGAACCCGACGAACTCACCGCGAACCAGGGTGAACACCAGCCAGAGCAACGGGTACACGATCGACCACCCGACGATCTGCCAATCGGTCTGACCGCGCGGACCGAACAACAGCCACCCCAGTACGCCGAGGATCGGGGTGACCGTGTGCAGCAGGAGGTTCGCCACCGACGCCCAGCCGTGCAGCTCGTCGTGTCCCGCGAGCACCGCGTGATAGACGATCCCGGTCACCGCGATGCACAGCACCCCGTTCAACCGCAGCGTCCTGAACAACGTGCTCTGCGGACGATTCGGTTGCAGCGCCAGCATCAGCGTGGTCCCACCGAGCAGCAGGTTCGACTGAATCGTGAAGTACGCGAACACGTTGAAGGTCCGCTCCGAGGCCTCCGGGAAGAACCCCTCGGTCCCGTTCGCCGTCACGAACAACTGCACCACGATCCCGACCGCCACGACCAGCGCGGTCAGTCCGGCCCAGCTACGCCCCGTCGTCGTCATGATCGCAATGTACGACGACGGAGCGACCAGCGGCGGGAACTCAGACCGACTGCTTTTCGCGGGCCTCCGGCTCGGCACCCTGGAACGAGTAGCTGAACGAGACGATCGCGTCGATCACCAGCACGATGGTCCAGGTGAAGGCCGGCGCGAGGGCGGCGTCGTACCCACGGCCGGACAGCAGGCCGAGACCGATCATGATGACGACACCGACGACATACGCGAGCAGGTGGTGGAACCAGCCGGCGCGTTCGCGCCGGGCCCGCTCCGGACCGCGCTTCGGCGGCTTGACCGGACGTGGCGCCCCGCCGAGATAGTGCGCGGCCCACTTGTCCGCCCACCTCAGGGTCTGATGGCCGAAGCCGACGCTGACCCCGATGAAGATCGCGGCCAGCGAGTGCTTGAACGACGGCTCCCCGCCGCGGTGGATGTCGACCACGCTCGCGACCAGCATCACCACGTCGACCAGCGGAACCCCGGCCAGCAGGACCAGGCCGACCTTCGGCAGGCGGAGCAGATAACGCGTCACCATGCCGGCGGCGAGCAGGACCCAGAAGCCGATCTCACACGCGGCGATCACAGCGAGCAGCACAGTAGTTCACCCTCCCGAGAATTTATTCCGTACGACTGTGTCACAACCAGACACTAACACAGGTGTGCTAAAAAGAGCACATGCCGAAGATCGTCGACCACGAGACCCGCCGTGAGGAGATCGCCGAAGCGCTCTGGCGGGTGGTCCGCCGGGACGGGATCCGCGCCGCCTCGGTCCGCACCATCGCCGCCGAGGCCGGCTGGTCCGCGGGCGCCGTGCGGTACTACTTCCCCGACCAGGACGGTCTGCTCAACTTCGCGATGGAGCTGGTCACGCGGCGGGTGACCGAGCGGATCGACGCACTCGAGGTGAAGGGCAGCGTGACCACGATCGCGCTGCGCTACCTCGAGGAGGTCCTCCCCCTCGACGCCGATCGTCGCGCCGAGTTCGACGTCTGGCTGGCATTCATCGCTCAGGCCCGGGCCGAAACCGGCGTCAGCACACTGCGCCAGCACGTCGACAAAGTGCACGACGGACTACGCGAATTGTGCGACTCGTTACTGCGCGCACTCGATCAAGCAGGTGTCTTGAAAGCAGGTCTCGACCTGCGCCGCGAGGTCGAACGTTTGCATGCTCTGATCGACGGCCTGGCCCTCCATGGCGCGATCCAACCGGACCGCACCGGTCCGGCCCGGATCCGGCAACTTCTGCGGCATCACATCGAGACGTTGCTGGCCTGAAAAGCCTTGCAAACCAAGGTGTGTGTCCGGTTACAGACAAGATTCAAGGAGACCTGACTAAAACCTTGCAGAGCGTGGCACCATCACCACCATGGAGTCCGAGGGGGTGATCGTCGTCAGTGGGATCATGGCGGCCGGGAAGTCGACTGTTTCCCAAGTCTTGGCCGAGAGATTCCAGTTCGGCGTGCACCTCCGCGGCGACGTTTTCCGCCGGATGATCGTCAGTGGTCAGGCCTCCATGCGCGACGACAGCGCCGCGGCCCAGAAGCAGTTGCAACTGCGCTACCGGCTCGCCTGTCAGGTGGCCGACGGGTACGCCGACGCCGGCTTCACCGTGGTCCTCGAGGACGTCGTGATCGGCGAACTGCTCCGTGAGTTCCTCGACGGGATCCGGACCCGCCCGCGGTACCTCGTCGTACTGACGCCACGTCCCGAGGTCATCTCCAACCGGCTCGGTGGCGCACACCACCTGGTCGACGAGCTCGACTACGAGTTGCATGCGTTCAGTCCGCGCCGCGGACTCTGGCTCGACAACTCCGATCTGTCCGCCGGCGAAACCGTCGACGCGATCCTCGGCCGCTTGGACGAGGCGCGCTTCGAGTGATGGCAGCGGAGGCTACCCAGGGGTAGTTTGGCTGGATGGCGACCACCGTACGGCGGACCTCGTGCAATCTGTGTGAAGCGATCTGCGGTGTCCTCGTGACGGTCGAGGACGGCCACGTCACCGACATCCGCGGCGACGAGTCGGACCCGCTCTCCCGCGGCCATATCTGCCCGAAAGCGGTCGCACTGCGCGATCTCCAGGACGACCCCGATCGGCTGTCCACGCCGGTACGACGGACGGCCGACGGGTGGGAGGACGTCTCGTGGGAGGCGGCGTACGAACTGATCGTCGACAGGCTGACCGGGATCCAGCGGGAGCACGGCCGGAACTCGGTCGGGGTCTATCTCGGCAATCCGAATGTGCACAGTCTTGGTGCGCTCACGCATATGCCGGCGATGGTGCGGCAGCTCCGGACCCGGAACCGGTTCAGCGCGACGTCGATCGATCAGCTGCCGCAGATGCTCGCGTCGTACCTGCTCTACGGACACCAGTTGATGGTGGCCGTGCCGGATATCGACCGGACGTCGTACCTGCTGATGCTCGGTGCGAACCCGCTCGCGTCGAACGGCAGCATGATGACGGCGCCGGGGTTCGGTCGCCGATTGAAGGACGTACGGAAGCGGGGCGGGCGGGTCGTGGTGATCGATCCGCGGCGGACCGAGACGGCGGCGGTCGCGGACGAGCATCACTTCGTTCGGCCGGGTACTGATGCCGCGTTCCTGCTCGCACTGCTTCACCAGGTGATCGAGGACGGCCACGCACGACCGGCGGCGTACGTCGATGGTTTGGCGGCGGTCGAGGCTGCGGTCGAGCCGTGGACACCCGAGCGCGCGGCCGCGATCACGGGGATCGGGGCGGACGTGATCCGGCGGATCGCCGGTGAGTTCGCGACTGCTGACCGGGCTGCTTGTTATGGGCGGGTTGGCGTGTCGACGCAGCAGTTCGGGGCGATCTGTCAGTGGGCGATCCAGGTGCTCAACATCATCACCGGCAACCTCGATCGGCCCGGCGGGACGATGTTCCCGCGGCCGGCGGTGAATGCCCTGCTCGGCCTGGGCCGTGGACACGTGGGGGTGTGGAAGAGCCGCGTCCGTGGGTTGCCCGAGTTCGGTGGTGAGCTTCCGGTGTCGGTGATGGCCGAAGAGATCCTGACGCCGGGTGACGGGCAGATCCGCGCGATGGTGACGGTCGCCGGCAACCCGGTGCTGTCCACGCCGAACGGCCGGAAGCTCGACGAGGCGTTCGGAGCGCTGGACTTCATGGTCGCGGTCGATCCGTACATCAACGAGACGACGCGGCACGCGGACGTGATCCTGCCGCCCGCGCCACCGCTCGAGCGCGATCACTACGACGTCATCTTCCACCAGCTCGCCGTCCGCAACACGTCTCGATGGAATGACGCCGTACTGCCGAAGCCGGCCGAGGCGCGCCACGACTGGGAGATCTTCCGGGACCTCGGCCTGGCCTTCGTACGGCGAACTCCGTGGAGCCGACGGAAGGTCGAAGTGATGGCGCGGCTTCGGTTGTCGCCGAGACGGATCGTGGACCTCGGGCTACGGATCGGGCCGTATCGGCTGTCACTGCGGCAGCTACGGAAGTCGCCGGGCGGGATCGATCTCGGGCCGTTGCAGCCCGCCTTGCCGGAGGCGTTGCACCACAAGACGAAGCGGATCGATCTGGCGCAGCGGATGATCCTGGATAATCTGCCCCGGCTAGAGGCCCTGGCGACCGGCAGTGATGACGAGCTGCTGCTGATCGGGCGGCGGCATCTGCGGAGCAACAACTCGTGGATGCACAACTCGGCGCGACTGGTGAAGGGCAAGCCGCGGCATCAGCTGCTGATGAACCCGGATGACCTGGTCAAACGCGACCTGACCGACGGTCAGCTGGTCACGGTGACGTCCGCGGCCGGGTCCGTCGACGTTGAAGTTGCCTCTAGCAACGACATGATGCCCGGCGTGGTCAGCCTCCCGCACGGCTTCGGCCACAATCGCGCGGCCACCCGCCTGACTGTCGCCAACCAGGTCGCGGGCGCCAGCGCCAACGACATCACCGACGCCGACTTCACCGACCCGGTCGCCGGCACCGCCGCGGTGAACGGCGTACCGGTCACAGTGACGGCTGGTTAGCTCGGCGGTCGCCCCGAGCTGTCACGGACGATCAGTAAGGGGGTGGAGTAGAGGTGGGCCTGCGGGCGGGCGCCGTTGAGTAGGTCGAGCAGGCGATGGGTTACTTCGGCGCCGTACCCGACGATGTTGTGGCTCATCGCGGTCAGGGCCGGATGGGTGATCCGGCAGAGCGTCGAGTCGTCCCAGGCGACCAGCGTGACGTCGTCCGGCGTACGTAGACCGAGGCCTTGGACCACGGCCAGACCGGCCACCGCCATCAGGTCGTTGTCGTAGATGATCGCGGTCGGCCGCGGCCCGACGGTGAGCAGTTCGCGGGTTGCCGCAGCGCCTTCCACGGCGGAGAAGTCGGTATGGCAGACCTGCCCTTCCAGGTCGAGCCGTCGTACGGCGACGTCGAAGGCCCGGTCGCGGATCCACACATCGCCGTACTCCGGCGGGCCGGCGACACGGGCGGCCGAGCGATGGCCGAGGGATGCGACGTAATCGAGCGCCGCGTTCATCGCCGCCGTACCGTCGGTCCAGACGCACGGCATCCCGTCCGCCAGCGCCGGATCCCCCACCAGGACGGCCGGCAGACCGAGCTTCCGCAGCAGCGGGATGCGCGGGTCGTCGACCCGCAGGTCGACCACGATCACGCCGTCCACCCGCCGCTCCGCGGCCCACTTCCGGTACGTCGCCTGCTCCTCGTCGAGGTCGGCCACCACCTGCAGAGCGAGCGCGTACGACTTGTCGCTCAGCACGGACTGCACCCCACCGACGAAGCCCATGAAGTACGGCTCTTCGACCAGGGTCTGCGCGGATCTCGCGAGGACGAGGCCGAACGTCTCGCTGCGGGCAGCGGACAACTGGCGGGCGGCCCGGTTGGGCACCCACTCGAGTTCGGCGGCGACCTTCAGGACGCGGGCCCGGGTGGCCGCGGAAACCCCGGGCTGGTTGTTCAGCGCGTAGGACACCGCGCCCTGAGAGACCCCGCACCGACGGGCGATCTCTTTGATGGTCACTCGGGACACAACGAACTCCTCACGGCGGCCGGACCGCTGGCGGCCGGTCCGGAATCCTTCAGTGTGCGCCGATTTCTACGCCGTGTCATCAAATCGGCGCACAGAGTAACCGTTTGATCAAACCCTGACCAGGCCTGGAGGGCTTGGCTTCACAAGTTGGTGACCGCCCAGTCGTTGGGCGGAGGGTGGTGGCGGCGGGGGCGGGTGAGATACCGTTGGCGCCGTTACTTAACCGGTTCGGCTTATCAGTCGGTGCAGATCCCAGGGCAGCGGGCGACGCGCCGGCGACGAGGAGAAACCATGGTCGCAGTGGACAACCTGTCCCTCCAGTTGTACACGGTCCGGGGCAAGCTCGAAGAGGATTTCGACGCCACCCTGGCCCGGATCGCGCAGATCGGCTACACGAAGGTCGAACCCTTCGGCGTGACCGGCTTCGCGGACCGTCTTGCCGACGCGCTGCCCAAGCACGGACTCTCGGCTCCCACCACCCACGCGGGGCTGCTGCGTGACGAGGCCGGCCCGATCTACGCCGCGGCCAAGCGGCTCGGCATCACGACGGTGATCGACCCGCACACCGACCCGGCCCGGTGGCAGAACGCCGACGACATCAAGGTGATCGCCGACGGTCTGAACAAGGCTGCGATCGAGGCCGCCGACCACGGCATCACGGTCGGCTACCACAACCACCAGTTCGAGCTCGAGTCGAAGATCGGCGGTGCGCACGGACTGGAGATCCTGGTGGACAACCTGTCCGACGACGTGATCCTCGAGGTGGACACGTACTGGGCCGCCGTCGGCGGTGCCGACGTACCGGCGCTGCTCGGCAAGTTCGGCGACCGGGTGAAGGCGATCCACGTCAAGGACGGCGACGGCACGCTGAACAACAAGGCCCAGGTCGCGGTCGGCGACGGCGTCATCGCGGTCGCGGACATCCTGGCCGCAGCGCCGGGCGCGCTCCGCGTGGTCGAGCTGGACGACTACACCGGCGAGATCTTCGACGCGGTCGAGGGCAGCTACACCTTCCTGACCGGAGAGGGTGCACCTGAATGAGCGCTGTTGGTGTAGGTGTCATCGGCGCCGGGGTCATCTCCGACGCTTATATCAAGAGCATGCAGAGCTTCCCGGACCTGAAGGTGGTCGCGATCGGCGACCTCCGCCCGGAGGCCGCCGCGGAGAAGGCCGAGCAGTACGGCATCGAGACCCACGGTGGTCCCGACGCCGTCCTGAACCACCCGGACGTCGAGATCGTGGTCAACCTGACCATCCCGATCGCGCACGTCGAGGTGGCCCTGGCAGCGGTTGCCGCAGGCAAGCATGTGTGGAGCGAGAAGCCGTTCTCACTGGACCAGGACAGTGGCCTGAAGCTGCTGGCCACGGCCCAGGACGCCGGCGTACGGCTCGGTTGCGCACCGGACACCATCCTGGGTCCGGGGTTGCAGGAGTCGCGCCGGATCATCGAGCGGGGTGACATCGGCCAGCCGCAGACCGCGCTGACACTGATGCAGTCGCCCGGCCCGGAGTCCTGGCACCCGAACCCGGCCTTCCTGTTCCAGGAGGGCGCGGGACCGCTGTGGGACATCGGCCCGTACTACCTGACCACGCTGGTCCAGCTGTTCGGTCCGGTCGCGGCCGTGGCCGGGATCGGCTCGAAGTCGCGGGAGAAGCGCACGATCGGATCCGGTCCGCTGGCGGGGACCGACTTCGACGTGACCGTGCCGACCCACGTCAGCGCGATCGCCCGGTTCGAGTCGGGGCAGTCGTCGCAGAGCATCTTCAGCTTCGACTCGCCGCTGTCGCGGGGCGGGTTCGTCGAGATCACCGGCAGCGACGCGACCCTCGCCGTACCGGACCCGAACGGCTTCGACGGGGAGATCAAGATCCGTCGCCGTGGTGCCGACGACTGGGAGACCATCGCCGAGACCAAGGCGGTGGCTCAGCGTGGCACCGGCGTACTGGAGATGGCGCGGGCGATCCGGGCCGACCGGCCGCACCGCGCGACCGGAGCACTGGCGTTCCACATCGTCGACGTGATGGCCTCCATCACCGACTCGATCGACACCGGTGCGTTCGTCGACGTCCAGAGCACGGTCGAGGTCGCGCCGATCCTGCCGGACGACTGGGACGTCAGCGCGGCGACCCTCTGAGACGGATGCTGTGACGATCACCTTCATGGATCCCCGGCGGACACTCGTGTTCGCCGGGGATTCCGTCACCGACTGCGGCCGTCGCACCGACCCGGACGGGCTGGGCGACGGCTACGTGCGCAAGTTGTACGACGATCTCGGCGAACGCCGGCCGCGGATCGTCAACGTCGGCATCAGTGGCAACCGGGCGGTCGATCTGGCCGGCCGGTGGTCCACGGATGTGCTGGCCGAGGAGCCGTCGCTGGTGTCGATCCTGATCGGGATCAACGACACCTGGCGGCGCTACGACAAGTCCGACCCGACGACGGCCGAGTCCTTCGAGGCGTCGTACCGGGCGATCCTGGATCCGCTCGCGTGTCCCGTCGTACTGATCGAGCCGTTCCTGCTGCCGGTGAAGGCCGGGCAGGAGGAGTGGCGTGAAGACCTCGACCCGAAGCTGGACGTGGTCCGCAAGCTCGCCGTCGAGTACGGCGCCATCCTGGTGCCGGCCGATGTCGAGCTGAACCGCCAGGCCACCACCGTCGGCGCGGCGACCCTGGCCGACGACGGGGTGCACCCGAGCGCCGCCGGGCATCAGGCGCTCGCGGACCTGTGGCGAAAGATCGTGCTGGAAGACTGAAATCCCCGCTCTCCCTGGGCGGGGAGCGGTTTGTGCTGACTAAACCGGTTCACTTGGAGACCGCCTGTGACTTCGATCAATGTCGTTCCCCTGACCACCGACGGCGGTGCCGCTTGGACTGTGCACGCGGTCGAGGGGCCCGCGCCGGACGGCGTGATCGGGAAGTCGATCACCGCGACCGTTCCCGGCGAGGTGCACACCGATCTGCTCGCGGCCGGGGAGATCCCGGATCCGTTCGACGGTGACAACGAGTCCTCGGTCGCGTGGATCGGGCGGACGTCCTGGAGCTACCGGACGTCGTTCGACTGGACCGCGGACGGCAACGATCGGCAGGAACTTGTTGCCGAGGGTCTCGACACGGTGGCCACGGTGACGCTGAACGGCCGGGAGATCGGGCGGACGGCGAACCAGCACCGGTCGTACCGGTTCGACGTGACCGACGTGCTGGTTGCCGGGGCCAACGAGTTGGTGATCGAGTTCGCCGGGCCGGTGACCGCGGCCGAGGCGATCCGGGCGAAGGTCGGCGACTGGCCGCACACGAACCTGCACCCGTACAACGAGCTGCGCAAGATGGCGTCGAACTTCGGCTGGGACTGGGGACCGGATGTCGCGACCGTCGGTATCTGGCGGCCGATCCGGATCGAGTCGTGGTCAGGTGTCCGGATCGATTCGGTCCGGCCGCTGGCCTCTGTTGACGGCAGCCGGGGCATTCTGGACACCCACCTCGCGCTCGCCTGGACAGCCTCCTCGTCGGAGAACACCACCGTCACCGTCGAGGTCGGCGGCGTCACCACCGAGCTGACCGTTGCCGCGGGCACCGAGAATGCCGTGGTGTCATCGGTCATCCCTGACGTCTCGTTGTGGTGGCCGCGCGGGCACGGCGAGCAGCCGCTGTACGACGTCAAGATCTCGGTGGCGGACCAGGAGGAATGGACCGGCCGGGTCGGGTTCCGGACCGTGTCGATGAATGTTGCCCCCGACAACGACGGTACGCCGTTCGTACTGTCGGTGAACGACAAGCCGATCTATGTCCGCGGCGCGAACTGGATCCCCGACGACGCCTTCGTGACCCGGCTGAACGCGCAGACCTACCGGACCAGCATCCAGGATGCGGTCGACGCGGGGATGAACCTGCTGCGCGTCTGGGGCGGCGGGATCTACGAGAGCGACGAGTTCTACGACGTCTGCGACGAGCTGGGAATCCTGGTCTGGCAGGACTTCCTGTTCGCCTGTGCGGCGTACTCCGAGGACGAGCCGCTGCGCAGCGAGGTGGAGGCCGAGGCTCGGCAGGCTGTCACGCGGCTGAGCTCGCACGCGAGCCTCGCGGTGTGGAACGGCAACAACGAGAACATCTGGGGGTACGTCGAGTGGAGCTGGCGCGTCCCGCTCGCCGGACGTGCGTGGGGTGAGGGCTACTACTTCGACGTACTGCCGAAGGTGGTGGCCGAGCTCGACCCGCGTACGCCGTACTCGCCGGGTAGCCCGTACTCGTACGACCACTTCATCCACCCGAACGACGAGCGGCACGGGACCATGCACATCTGGGATGTGTGGAACCAGGTGGACTACACGACGTACCGGAAGTACAAGCCGCGGTTCGTGTCGGAGTTCGGGTTCCAGGGACCGCCCGCGTGGTCGACGCTGGTGTCCGTGGTGCATGATTCGCCGCTGGATCCGTATGGCCAGCAGATGCTGGTGCACCAGAAGGCGTTCGAGGGGAACCTCAAGCTCGAGCGCGGTCTTGGCGATCACCTGCCGGCCTGGAAGGACATCGACGACTGGCATTGGACGACGCAGCTGAACCAGGCGCGGGCAGTTGCTTATGGCATCGAGCACTTCCGCAGCCTGTTCCCGTTGAACACCGGTGCCGTGGTGTGGCAGCTGAACGACAACTGGCCGGTGGTCTCGTGGGCGGCTGTCGACGGGCATGGGATCCGGAAGCCGTTGTGGTTCGCGCTGAAGCGCGTGTACGCCGAGCGCCTGCTGACCGTGCAGCCGCGGGAAGGTGAGCTGGTGATTGCCGCACACAACGACACGGATGCGGCCTGGACGGGCGAGATCACCGTCCGCCGGCGCTCGACGTTTGCCGATGGCAAGGTGCTCGCACAGGAGACCTTCGCACTTGAGGTCGAGCCACGGTCGGCTGTGGTGAGCTCCTTGCCTTCGTCGGTCGCGACCGCTGGGGATGCGGCGGCCGAGTATCTCGAGGTTCGGGCCGCGGATGGTTCGACGGCGTACTGGTACTTCGTCGAGGACACCGCACTACGGCTGGCCGGTGACGCCTACACCGCGTCGGTGGCGTCGACCGCCGATGGGTACGACGTGACCGTGACGGCGACCGCGCTGGCGAAGGACCTGGCGCTGTTCCCGGACCGGCTGGACCCGGCGGCGCGGGTCGACTCGTGTCTGGTCACGCTGTCGGCCGGCGAGAGCCACACATTCCGAGTCACGGGCGGGACCGCTCCGGCCGAGCTCGGCGTACCGGTGCTGCGGTCGGCGAACGATCTGGTGAACTGACTTACGTCGAGACCTTGACTAAGTGGTGGGCGGGACCGCTACTTGGGGGTGAAACCTGCTCGGTTTCACCCCGTTGGTCCCGCCCCACCACGGAGGTCTTGCCGTCATGCCCAAGTTCCGCGCCCTCACCGTCGCGCTGCTGAGTTTCGGCGCACTTCTCGTCGCCCCGGCCACCGCATCAGCGGCCTTGCCGGCCTGTCAGCACTTCTACACCGGCCCGATCCCCGACCGGCCGATCTCTGGTGGTCACGGGGACGGGACGACCGCGCCGCCGTACGACGTGAGCGGACGGCTGCCCGCACCGGGCGGGATCAGCGGCGGGCTCGGCTCGGACGGGAAGGTGACGTTCACGTTCAACCGCGTGACGGGTGCGAAGGCGTATCGCGCATTCAAGAACGGTCAGGCGTTGCAGTGGATCAGCGACTGGGGTCAGCCGACGTTACAGGTCACCGATGCGAGCCCGTGTGCCGGTGCGCACTACCAGGTCTATGCGATGTCGGCCGAGGACACGGCGGCGTCGTCGATCGGGCAGATCAGTACGTCGTACCGGCTGGATTCGTCGAATCACCTGGCCGCGTTCAGGCTGGCGGTTGGGACGACGCTGAACTACCGGGTGTCGGCGTACAACGATGTGGCGCAGACCGCGCTCGGGTACAACGCGGGGACCGGGATCTGCGCGGTTGATGCCCGGATCGTCCCGTGGGGTACTCGGCTGTGGGTTCCGGGCTACGGGCATTGCTACGCCGCGGATATCGGCAGCTGGATCAAGGACGACATCGTCGACGTGTGGTTCCCGCCGGGGCCTTCGGCCGACAACTGGGGTATCCAGCGGCTGACGCTCACCGTCGAGTAGCTGGGCTGAGCGCGGAGAGGTGCGCGTCCAGCAGATGCTGGAGGCGCTTGGGGGTGTAGGTGGTCGGGTCGAAGAGAGCCTGGACCACCAGGCCGTGGGTGAAGGCCGCCAGCGCTGTGGCCAGGTCGGTTGGGTCGCCGTGCGGGAGGTCACCATCGGTTTGAGCCCTGATGACCAGTGGACGGAGGCGGGTGCGCCAGCGGCGGTAGCGAGCCTTCTCGAGGGCGTGCAGCTCCGGGTCGGTGAGGGCGACATCCCAGGAGCTGACCCAGACGCGGTTGATCTCCGTGGCCTCGGGGGTCAGCGGGAGGGCGGCGGTCAGCGCCGTACGTAGGTCGGTGGCAGCCGGGATGAGCGCGCGGGTGCGCTCCTCGGCCAGCTCCAAGGCGTGCTTGATCAGCTCGTGCTTCGAGGCGAAGTAGTGCATGACCAGCCCGGTGGAGCCACCGAGCTCGGCGGCGACCGAGCGCATGGTGAGGGCGCCGAATCCACCCTCGGCCAGAACGCGCCAGACCGCGGCGGACACGTCGCGGCGCCTGGCTTCGTGATCTACCTTCGCCGGCATCTCTTCTCCCTGCGGGCCGTACCGAACACTTGTTATGTATAGTACCGAACACTTGTTATGTACGCGATGGGGAGGCCGCGATGTTCGCCGTACAGCTGACCGAGGATGCCGAGCTCAGGTCGTTGGAGCCGTGGCAGGCGGCGGAATTCCTGGCGCATGTGGAGAAGGCGCGCGACAACATCTCGCCGTACATCCCGTGGGCGGAGTTGATCGTCGACGAGGCGAGCGCGCGGAACTTCCTCGGCCGTTACGCCCAGCGGCAGGCGGCGGACGAGGGCCGGATCTACGGGATCTGGCTGGACGGCGCGCTGGTCGGCGGGTTGCTGTTCCGGGTGTTCGAGGCCGCTTGGGGGACGTGCGAGCTCGGGGTCTGGTTGTCGGGCGAGGCCGAGGGCCGCGGCCTGATGACACGCGCTGCTCAGGTGCTGATCGACTGGGCACTCGGAGCCCGCGAGCTCAACCGGGTCGAGTGGCGGTGCGCGGTCGGCAACACCCGCAGCGCGGCCACGGCCCAGCGTCTGGACATGGTGCTCGAAGGCACGCTACGCAACGCCTTCCCGTACCGGGGCACGATTCACGACCTCGAGGTCTGGTCGATCACCCGCGACGACTGGCAGCACCGCTCCTGGCGGAACTGACGACCCTGGCTCCAGGCATACTGGACCCCTGTGAAACGCCACTGGGGGAAGCAGTTCACCGCACTGTCTTTAGTTGCCCTACTCGTCCTAAGTAGTTGCGGCGACACCGACTCCTCCACCGGAGCAGTCGTCGGTACGCCGAGAACGACAGCGACTCCGAGGATGCCAAAGGCAACCACGCCGTCCGCAGCACCGCCTCGACCTGGAACATCGCACGCCAACCTGATGCCGGTCGTCGACCACGGCCCGCGTGGCAAGGCCCGCGTCGCGCTGACGTTCGACGCGGACCTGACCGCGCTGATGCGACGCCGACTCGTCAACGGCAAGGTGCACTCCTACTACAACAAGACCCTGATCGACGAGCTCCGGACCATGCACGTCCCGGCTACGATGTTCCTCACCGGCATGTGGATGGAGCAGTACCCGGACGTCACCCGGCAACTAGCCGCCGACCCACTGTTCGAGCTGGGCACGCACACCTACGACCACCGCGGTTTCACCAAACACTGCTACACGTTGGGCACGGTCCCCCGAGCCGACATGCTCACGGACGTACGGCGAGCCGTCGTCCAGCTGGACCAGTTGGACTCACATGCGACCAGGTGGTTCCGCTTCCCCGGTGGCTGCTACGACGGCACCGCCCTGCACGAACTCGCACCGGCCGGCGTCACCGCGGTAGGACTCGACGTCCCCGGCGCGGACGGCTTCGCGAAGTCTCCCGCCCCGATCATCAAGCAGGTGCTGTCCAACGCCCGCGACGGGTCGATCGTCGTACTCCACATGCACGGCGGCGACAACGCGCCGTACACCGACGAAGCCATCGGCCCGATCGTCAAGGGACTCCGCACCCGCGGCTACCAACTCGTCACGGTGACCCAGCTGATGAAGGGCTAGATATTCACCGCGACGTACTTGATCTCCAGGTACTCGTCGATGCCGACCGTCCCGCCCTCGCGTCCCAGGCCGGACTGCTTGACGCCGCCGAACGGTGCCGCTGGGTTGGAGACGATGCCCTGGTTCAGGCCGATCATCCCGGTCTCCAGGCGTTCGGAGACGCGGAGCGCGCGGCTGAGGTCGTTGGTGAACAGGTACGAGACCAGGCCGTACTCCGTGTCGTTCGCCATCGCGACCGCCTCGTCCTCGGTCTCGAAGGACGTCAACGGCGCGACCGGCCCGAAGATCTCCTCCTTCTGCAACCGGGCACTCCGCGGTACATCGGCCAGCACGGTGGGCGGGTAGAAGTATCCATTGCCCGAGGCAACCGATCCCCCGGTCAACGCACGGGCGCCCTGCGACACCGCGTCGTCGACGAGATCGCGGACCTTGTCGCGCTGGGTCCCGTCGATCAGCGGCCCCACGTCCACACCGTCCTCCGTGCCCCGCCCGACCTTCAAGGCCGCCATCCGCTCGGTCAGCCGAGCGGCGAAGTCGGACATCACCGAGGAGTGCACGTAGATCCGGTTGGCCGCCGTACAGGCCTCGCCGCCGTTGCGCATCTTGGCCAGCATCGCGCCCTCGACCGCCTGGTCCAGATCGGCGTCGGCGAACACCAGCAGCGGCGCGTTGCCGCCCAGCTCCATGCTCGTCCGCAGCACCTGCTCGGCCGCCTGCTCGATCAGCTTCCGGCCGATCTGGGTCGAGCCGGTGAAGGACAGCTTGCGCGCCCGGCCGTCGCGGATCAGCGGCTCCATCACACCACCGGCGTCGTGCGTCGTGATGACGTTGAGCACGCCCGCGGGCAGCCCGGCCTCGGTCATCAGCTCGGCCAGCTTGAGCATCGACAGCGGCGTCTGCGCGGCCGGCTTGATCACCATCGTGCAGCCCGCGGCGACGGCCGGTCCGATCTTGCGGGCACCCATCGCGGCCGGGAAGTTCCACGGCGTGATCAGTAGGCACGGCCCGATCGGTTGCCGCATCACGAGGAAGCGGCCCTTGCCGTTCGGTGCGACCTGGTAGCCGCCCTCGATCCGGACCGCCTCTTCGGCGAACCACCGGAAGAACTCGGCCGCATAAGCGATCTCGCCCTTGGACTCGGCGACCGGCTTGCCCATCTCGAGCGTCATCAGCAACGCGAGCTCATCGGCCTGCTCGGTCATCAGCTCATACGTACGCCGAAGAATCTCGCCACGCTCGCGCGGTGGCGTGGCTGCCCAGTCCGCCTGCGCGGCGACGGCTGCGTCCAGTGCGGCCGTACCGTCGGCCGGACTCGCATCAGCTACGTCGCAGATCGTCGTACCGGTGGCCGGGTCCTCCACGGCGAGCGTCTTGCCGCCGTCGGCCGCTACCCACTTGCCTCCGATGAACAGCTCGGTCGGACACCCCTCAACGACTTCCTGCTCCCGTGACATGAGCCTGCCTTTCCCTAGTCGGCAGCTCCCACATTAGGCCGTCGCGATCAGGGGTGGGGCGTGTCTGGGGATTGTGCGGACCATGCGGGTGAGGCCGGCTGCGATGGTGCGCAGGATCGCCGACCGGACCAGGCCGTCGAAGGCGAGCGGGACGAGCAGGAGCTCGTCGGCGGTGGTGGCTGCGACGAGCTCGGCGAGTTCGGTCACCACGGTCGCTCTGGAGCCGACGATGGTGCCTGAGTCATCGAGGAGCCGTTCGGCCCGGCCACGTTCGCGCCCGGTGAGCGGGTAGTCCAGGAGCGCCATCAACTCGGCCGGTGTCGCCCGCGGTCCCGCCGTACTCAGACGTGCCTTCACCCGCACGTACTCGGCGAACCGGATGATCGCCTCTTCCTCGGAGTCAGCCGCGACCACGCCGACCGTGACAGCGACGTACGGCTTCACAGTCGGCCCGGTCGACTCGAAGTGATCCCGGTACGCCGCTACCGCCGCAGACGTCAGCCCGGCAGCGCAGTGATGCATGAAGAACACCGGTAACCCACGGACGGCGGCAGTCACGGCAGCACTCGGGTGATCGGCCAGGACGAACACCGGTGGCGGCAGTCCGGCCAGTGCAAGCCGTACGTCGCCAACCGGCGCTCGGCCCGGCAGACCGTCCCGCAGGAACCCACACAGCTCGTCCAACCGCTCCGGGAACAGATCACGAGGGCCGCCCCCGAGCGCGGCCGCCGTACTGGCAAGCATGTTGTGCTGCTGACCCACGCCAAGATCGATCCGGCTCGGGTACGCCGCCGCGAGCGCAGCGAACTGCTCTGCGACAACCAGTGGCTGGTGGTTGGTCAGCAGCACCCCACCGCCACCCAGCCGGATCCGGTCCGTCCGTGCGGCCAGGATCGCCGCAAGTACAGCCGGTACCGCGCCACCGACGCCTCGGACGCCGTGTTGCTCCCCCACCCAGAACCGGCGGTAGCCGAGGTCGTCGGCAGCCTGTGCCACTTCCGCGGTCTCCCGGAGAGCGGCCGCAGCCGACTGACCGGGCAGCTGCGGTACGACGTCCAGGACCGAGTGGGCCGAGACGGGCAGACCAGGAGCGACAGGGGAGTGCACGTGCTCACCGTCGCAGTGTCCATCTGTTCGCACATGGGTGTTCGGCCCCCAAGTTCCGGCCGGTGCGCACCCATAGGGAGGGCGTCTTCCGGCGGCGGGAATTTGGGTAGCCGGAGCACTTGCCGCGCCGTGGCGGGTGGGGGCATCGTTCCTGACCGGAGCCGGCCGGCCTTCCACCAGAGGCCGATCGGCCGCGCGGCTGCCGCGGAGTGGTCAACCCCCAGTCGTCACTCCGCGGCAGGCAGCGCGATCCAGGCACGCAGGAGAGCTCCCACACAAATATGGGGGCTCCTTACCCATGCCCGGACCCCAGTGCCGATGACAGCCTGTGCCCGTGCTCAACTCAGCGACAGCGGGTCAGACCCGGACCGGCCAGGACGAGACCTGGTGGTCCCCGGGGATGCGGCCGCACGAGCTGACCCGGACCGCACCACCGGCCTGGGCCGAGTACGTGGAGCGCAGTACCTCCCTCCCACCAAGCGCGCCTGCCGCCGGTCGAGGCCCTGCAGGGACCGCTGTCAACGATGGCCACACATCAGGTGGGGCGGTCGGGCCAGCGGGTGGGTCTGGCACAGACTGGCGGCAGGCGCTCATGCGCTGCCTCGAACCCCTCCTCGCGGCAGCGCGTCGTGATCTCGCCGCCGCCGGTCACACCGGCGTACTGACCGAGCAGTTCCTGCACCGGCTCGGGCTGCGGCTGGTGAAGCTGGCGTCCCGGACGCTGGTGCTGGAGCTCGCCCGGGCACGTGATCGCGGCGAACTGGCCGGCGCCACCCCGGCCGAGCGTTTTCTGGACTTCACCCACCGGCTCGTCGGAGGGAGCGAGCTGGCGGAGTTCCTGGCCACCTACCCGGTGCTGGCCCGGGTCCTGGGCGAGTCGTGCCGACAGGGCGTCGAGGGTCACCTCGAGCTGCTGGCACGACTCGCCGAGGACCGTGAGTCGCTCGTCACCGGACTGCTGGACGGCCGGGACCCCGGCGCCCTGACCGCCATCGAGCCCGGTGGCGATCCCCACCGGGGCGGGCGGTGCACGGCGATCCTCACGTTCGCGGACGGGCGGCGGGTTGTCTACAAGCCTCGGCCGCTCGACCTGCACGGGCACTTCAACGAGCTCGTCGACTGGCTGAACGACAAGACCGCCCTGGGCATCCGCACGGTCGAACTACTCCCCCGCGACGGCTACGGCTGGCTCGCGTACGTCGTCCACGAGCCCTGCCAGGACCTGGCTGCGGTACGGCGCTTCTACCACCGGCAAGGCGCTCTACTGGCCCTGCTGTACGTGTTGGACGGCACCGACATGCACTTCGAGAACCTGATCGCGGCCGGCGATCAGCCAGTGCTCGTCGACGTCGAGACCCTCTTTCATCCCAGCCACACCCCGCTGCTCGCGCTCAGCCTCGACCCGGCGTACCGGGCCCTCCAGAGCTCGGTCTATCGCACTGCACTGTTACCGCTTCTGGTGAGTGGTGAGCACGGTGTGGCGGACATGTCCGGGCTGGGTGGGGACGCTGACGGCACGACCCCCACGAGCATCGTCGACTGGGCCGATGCGGGTCTGGACTCGATGCACCTGGTGAGGCGGCCGGGCCGCACGCAGAGCGCCAGCAACCGACCCTTGCTCGACGGTGTGGTGATCGAACCACGGGACCACGAGATCGCTGTACTCACAGGGTTCCGGGCCGCGTATGAGGCGATTGCCTGGCACCGCGACGACCTGATCGGACCGGACGGGATGCTGGCTCGCTGCGCCGCGGACCAGATCAGGTTCGTGCCGCGGAGCACGAGTCTCTACACCGGTCTGCTGGACGAGTCGACGCATCCGGACGCACTGCGAGATGCAGCCGGTCGCAGCCAACTGCTGGACCTGCTGTGGGACGCCGACGAGACCCTGCACCAGGTGGTGCCGTACGAACTGGCTGACCTGTGGGCGGGCGACGTACCCCTCTTCACTGCTCGTCCGGACAGCCGGGACGTCTGGGCTTCGGACGGCACCCGCGTCGCCAACGTCCTCCACACCGAAGGGCTGGCCGCGGTCGAGGCGAAGATCGCGAGTCTCGACGACATCGACGAGCACCGGCAGAAGTGGCTGATCTCCGCATCGCTCGCCACCCGGCCGGAGCCGATCGTGCACGCCAGCACCGCCAGCAGGCCAGGGGTCGGCGTCACCGAGGCAGACCCCGAACGCATGCTGGCCGCGGCCACGGACATCGCCGACGAGATCGTCGCGCAGGTGATCAGTGAACGCAGCGGTGCGGCCAACTGGCTCGGTCTCGAACTGCTCGACGATCACCACTGGGCCATCCGGCCCATGGGCGCGGGCCTGTCCAACGGCTACACCGGTACGGCGCTCTTCCTCGCGCAGGTCGGCGTACTCACCGGAGCCCAGAAGTACTGCGAGCTCGCCCGGGACGCGATCCGTCCGATCCCCCAACTCCTGCAGGCCCTGGCCGCGGACCTGGAGTCGGCCCAGCTGGTCGGCCCTGGCTTCCACGGACTCGGCGGCATCAGCTACGGCCTCAACCGCCTCAGCACACTCCTCGGCGACTCCGAGCTGACCACCTGGTTGGCCGCGTCGCTCGAGCTGAGTGAGCAACTCAAACCCCAGCCCTCAGAGTTCCCGACGTACGCCGAAGGCGCCGCCGGTGGACTCGCCGCGATGCAAGCGATCGAGGGCTTTCCGGCCGCCTCCAGACTGGCCGAGCGCTACGCGAACGAACTGGTCACCACCGTCGAGAGCGGCCTCCGTGGCCGAGTAGCAGCGGACCACGGCTTCGCTCGTGGGTACCAGGGAATCGCGTGGTCGCTCGGCCAGTACGGCACCCCCGGGGACAGGTATCTGGATGCCGCCCGGACGGCGACGGATCTCGATCGCCGCGCGCGGTCCGGCAGCCATGGCTGGTGCTCGGGGGACGCCGGCACCGCACTGGCCCGGCTGGCGGCCGGTGTACCCGCGGACCTCTACAGCTACCTGAGGGCCGCCACAGAACGTCCGGTGCTCGCCGACATGAGTCTGTGTCACGGCGAGCTCGGCGCGGCCGAGCCACTGGTGTGGCTGGCCGAACGAGATCACCCAGCCGTGGAGGGGGTACGGCGACGCCGTGCCGGGCTGGTCCTCGCCGCAATACAGCAGTACGGGCCACAGTGCGGAACACCCCGAGCGGTTCCATCTCCAGGTCTGCTGACCGGTCTGGCGGGAATCGGCTACGGCCTGCTCCGGCTGGCGTTCTCCGAACGCGTGCCGTCCGTCCTGCTGCTCGAACCATCCACCGGGTCCAAGCGCCCACCAGTGCGCCGGAACCCATCCAGTTGAAGGGGAAGAGCATGACCGCCCAGCACGACAACGATGGCCAGATCGACGTTCAATCCACCACTCCGGATCAGACCGACCCGCTCGGTCCGATCGCTCTGCCAACCCGTAACAAGGTCGGCGCCCGCGCGCTGGCCCTGGTCGGAACCGTCGGCCTGAGTGCCCTCGGAATCGCCGCCGTGGCCGACGCCGCCAGCACCTGGCCGACCATCAGCGCCTAGTCCGGCCCGGGGTACGACGTCACGACGAAACGTTTGATCCAACGGTTGGCCGACCGTCTGCGCCCGGCCGGCCAACCGGCGGATCCGCTGCGGTGGCATCGATACGTCGTTAGAGTTGGCAAGCATGCAGACCCGTTCGCCCAGAGTGGTCGGCAGGGACCAGGAGATCGATCATCTCCAGCGCCTGCTGGCCGGGACCCGAAGCGGTCACGGGAGTGCGGTTTTTCTCGTCGGCGAACCCGGTATCGGCAAGAGCCGGCTGGCCGCGGTCGCCACCACGCAGGCCCTCGACGAGGGGATGGCGACCCTGCGCGGCCGGGTCGGAGCCATCGGCGCGATGGTTGCGTTCCGCCCGTTCACCGAGGCCTTGCTGTCACTGATCCGCCGCGGTGAGATGCCTGCGGCTGAACAACTCGGCCCCTACCGGCAGGTGCTCGGCCGGCTGATCCCGGACTGGGACGACGGTACGGCGCATGACACCGCGACCTCCACAGTCGTCCTCGGCGAGGCCGTCCTGCGGCTGCTCGCCTTGGTCGCGAAGGACCGTGGTTGCCTGCTGGTGCTGGAGGACCTGCACGGCTCCGATCCTGAAACGCTGGCAGTGATCGAGTACCTGCTCGACAACCTGGAGGACCAGCCGATCGCCTTGGTCGCGACACTGCGCTCGGAGGCATGCGCGGGGCTCGAACTCGCCAGGCTGTCGGCGCAACGTGGTTCTGCCGAGCTGATCGAGTTGCAGCCGTTGGATCGCGCCGAGGTCGGCGAACTGGCGGCCGGCTGCCTCGAAGTGCCGGCCGACGGTGTTCCCGACGAGCTGGTCGAGGGACTGTGGCGTGACAGCGCCGGAGTCCCTTTCATTGTTGAGGAATTGCTGCAGGAGGCCAGCCGGACCGGACAGCTGTCCAAGGAGGACGGCAGCGTCCAGGTCGTCGAGGGTCTGCACACCAAGGTACCCGCGGCCGTTGTCCGGAGCATCAGTAGCCGGACGGATCAGCTCGGAGCGCAGTCACGCGACCTGCTCGTACTCGCTGCGGTGATCGGCCACCGTTTTCCGTTGAGCGTCGTACGCAAGGCCAGTGGGACCGACGAGCGGTTGCTGCTGGCCACACTGCGGGCCGGGCTGGCGGCACAGCTGGTCGGGCCGGATGAGCCGGTGCCGGACTGGTACGCGTTCCGGCATCCGTTGACCGCTGATGCCTTGCTGGCCGGGCTGACACCCACTGAACGGTCCACCCTCGCGCGCCGGTGTGCGGACGCGATCGAGGAACTGCATCCGGGGCTGCCGGGTGAGTGGTGTCCGATGGTCGCCGAGCTGGCTGAGACCGGCGGTGACAAGGCGCGGGCCGGGCGACTGTTCGCACTGGCCGGGCGACGTTCGTTCGACGAAGGATCGATGGCGTCGGCGGTGAACCTGCTGGACCGCTCGAACGGCTTACTGGCAGGCGATCCGGACACCAGCTACCGGGCCGAGGTGCTGGGGTCGTTGCTGATCGCACTGGGTGAGACGGGCCAGTTCGAGTCCAGCGCGGCCCACGCCGCGACGATCGAGGAGATGGCCGACCACAACCTGGACAGCCGCAAGGTCGCCGCACTGCACGTGCAGCTGGCCAACCTCGAACACATGGCCGGCCGCTGGTCGGCCGCACTGACCCAGGTGGCGACTGCTCGGTCGTTGCTCGGCGTCAACGCCAGTGACACCGACATCGCGCCGGTCGACGCGATCGCCGCCAACCTCGAGCTCGCCCGCTCGAGTCCGGGCCGATTGAAGGCTGCCACCGCCTTGGCGACCCGCGCGGCCGAAGCCGCCGAACGCGCGAAGCTGCCGGCGGTGGCCTGCGATTCCCTGCAACTGCTGGGGATTCTGGCCCGCGAACACGATCTCGATCAGTCGATCGATTACTTCCATCGCGCCCGCCAGGTGGCTGAAGAGCACGGGATGACGTTCCAGCGGGTGTGCTCACACATCTTCCAGGCCGGCACGATCTGCCTGGCCAACGGCAGCATCCTCGAACTGGAACGGGCCCGGCAGCAGGCCTTGCGGATCGGTGCGATCCCGCTGGTGTACGAGGTGGACGGGATCCTCGGCCAGCAAGCGATTCTGCGGTCCGAGTACGACAAGGCCGCCGCAATCATCGACGAGTGTCTCGAGGTCACCCGGCGACTCCGGATGGGCCGGTCGGCGACGTACTTCCTGGCGACCAAGGCGATCCTCGAAGCACACCGGGGACGCCGGACCGCGATGGAGGAGACGCTCGCCGAGGTCGCCACGTGGGGTGGCGAGCGCGCGTCGTACGAGCTGCCTTACTCCTACGGGCTGGCCCGCACGTTCTGTGCGCTGTTGGAGGAGAACCGGGAGCTCGCAGACTCCGAGCTAGCCCAGGCCCTCGCGTACGACGCTCAGAATCCGACTACCTTCCATACCTCCGGCAAGAACGGTCTGAGCCTGTTGCTCGGCGTACTGTCCGGGCGGAACAGCTGGGCGCACTTCGAGGCGATCACCGCGACGGCCGCGAGTGGGATGCGCTGGAACAAACAATTCGTTCAACTCGCCCACGCCGTACTGCTGGGACGCGACGGGCAGGTCGAGGCGGCCAACGCCAAGGTGGTGGAGGCTCTGGAGACCGCAGCGCTCTATCCGCTCGCACGCTTCCTCGGACTGCGGTTGGTGGCCGAGCCGGCGCACGCGGACGGGTGGGGTGAGCCGGTCACGTGGTTGCGGCAGGCTGAGGACTACTTCCACAACGCCGACATCCAGGCAGTGGCCAGTGCGTGCCGTAGTCTCCTGCGACAGCTCGGGGCGACCGTCTCGCAGCGGCGGAGCGGTAGCGAGCAGGTGCCTGCACACCTGCGCCAGCTCGGCATCACGACACGCGAGTACGAGGTCTGCCGATTGCTGGTGGACCGGATCGGGAACAAGTCGATCGCGTCCCGGTTGCACATCTCGCCGCGCACCGTGGAGAAACATGTGGCGAGCCTGATGACCAAGACACAGCAACCAGATCGGGAGGCACTGAGCAGTTTCGCCCGGACCGTTCTCCAGGGTTGACATCGTGGATCGTGGGACCGATTCCGGCACTGACGCGTGTGCTGGAGCACCGGGCGGCCGGAGGGTGATAGTTGTCAACTCACGCATCGGCGTCCGCCCGCCGTGTGCGGCACGAGATATCACGTAATTTACGAACGCTCGCTATCTATACTGGGCGAGTGGCAAGCAAGGGGTCGGACATGAGCAAGGGAACGGTCGGCGGCGGCGGTACGACGATGCTGCGGCGGATCAACGTCGCGGCGGTCCTGGACGCGGTCCGCCGATCTGCGCCCGCACCACTGCGCGTCGCGGAACTGGTCGAACGGACCGGTCTGGCCAGACCGACCGTGGCCCAGGCCGTCGACGAGCTGCTGGATGCCGGCTGGTTGCAGCAACACGGCCCGGATTCGGCCGACCGTTCACTCGGTCGCCCGGCCATCCGCGTATCGCTGCGCGGTCGCGCGGCACCGGTGCTCGGCCTGGACGTCGGCCCGCACCGGGTGACCGTGGGGGTCTCCGACCTGGCCGGCCGCAAGCTGTCCCTGGTACGGCGCTCTGGGCCGGGATGGACCGCCCAGCAGCTGCTCGGGGTCATCAGCGAGGTGATCACCGAGGCACTCGCGGAGGCTGAGGTCCCGGCCGAGGACGTCGCCGCCGCGGTCGCCGCGAGCCCGGGCATCGTGGACGAGCACACCGGTCGGGTCCAGCTGGTCCCGAGTGTGCCGGGCTGGTCTGCGATCGACCTGATCAAGCACGTCCGCGGCCTGCTGGACTGCCCGGTCATGCTCGACAACGACGCCAACCTGGCCGCGCTGGCCATCGCTGCGGCCCGTGGTGGCACTGGCACATTGCTGGCTGTCCAGTGGGGCGAGCGGCTCGGTGCGGGCATCGTGATCGACGGTCGACTGCACCGCGGCACTGGCGCGGCAGGTGAGATCGGCTTCATCGCTACGGCTCCGGACGACGTCATCAACCCGGAGGACAGCCGCGGGCCGCTGGAGCGTGCAGTCGGCTCGGAGGCAATCGCAGCGCTCGGTCGGCAGGCCGCTCTGGACCACCCGGAGTCCCGTCTCGCTGAGCTTGGCGGAGAGCAGCTCGACACGGCCGATGTGTTCGCGGCCGCGGCAGAGCGCGACCCTGTGGCGCAGGCAGTCGTTCAGCGGGTCGCCCGGGATTTCGCCCGCGCGCTTGCTCCCGCCGTACTGGTTCTGGACCCGACGGCCGTGGTCATCGGTGGCGGTGTCGCCCGGGCCGGCGCTGTACTCCTCGACGCCATCTCGGACCAGCTGCGCCTCCTCACCCTCAACCACCCGAAGCTGGAGCTGTCCGCCCTGGCCGAGGACGCCGTGGTCACCGGCGCGATGCGCATGGCCCTGGACGAGGTCTGGCAACGCAAACTCCCGACCCCGGCACTCACCAGCACTACCTAGGGTTTACCGCCGCAGCGATGGCGTCTGGGCGGTCCAGGTGGACGAGGTGGGCTGAGTCGGGGAGTACGTCGACTGTGCCGCCGAGGGCGGCGGCCAGGCGGCGTTGACCGGCTAGCCAGCGACCGGCGGTCGGACGGGAGCTGCCGCCCGTGGCGACCAGAAGGACGGTCGGGGCTACTGCACCGACGGGGCCGGCGGTTAGCTTGGCGACTTCGGCGGCAAGCTCCCAGCTGCTCGCCAGTTCGTCCCAGAACAGCAGCCAGGACGACCCAGCGCCGTACCGGGCTCTGGCGGTTGCTTTCGACAACAGGTCGCGGTTGGACACACTGCCGATCCATACGAGCGGCCGCCGCAGTGTCGGTCCGAGCAGTTGCGGTACGCCGATCCGCCCGAGGAACCGCAGGAACGTCCGAACCGCCCGATCACCGCGCGTCCCCGGATAGAGCCACCGCACTCCGGTCTCCGAGGTCAGGCTGGTATCGACGAGCACGAGCCGGGTCACCTCGAGCGGCCGGGTCAACGCCCACCGCAACGCCGCCAGTCCGCCGATCGAGTGCCCGATCAGCCCGATCTCCGCATCCGCCGGTACGCCGGTCGCCGCCCGCAACTCGTCGACGTCAGAGGTCACCGGCGTACGCCACGGATCGATGACGCGGAGATCCTCGTCCGGGAGCAGCTCGACGAGCCGGCCGAACTCCTCCGGAGTCTCGGCCAGCCCGGGCAGCACGATCCAGGTGATCCTCATCGAGAGAAAGCTTGCCTCAGGCCTGGCAGCAATGTCGCCAACAATAGGCAGACGAGCAGGATCGAGATGCGCTGCAGGATCCCGGGAGCGTGCAGGTCGTCACCGGTGAGCACCTCGACCCCGGTCTCGATCCCGAGCCACGTCTGCGTCACCGCGACCCCCGCAGCCAGTACGGCGACCACCCGGCCCCACCCGCCACCCCAGCCCAGGCGGCGCAGGACGAGCACCGCGAAGACACCCATCGCGATACTGCCCAGTCCGGCCAATGTCGAGGTGACCTCGTGCAGCACCAACGCGGTCCCGGCCTGACCGTTCGCCTCGGCCAGCCGGCAGGCCTCGCCGGCCGACGGCGCGCAATCCATCGGCGAGAACGAGTCGAACAGTGTCCCGGCCCCGAAAATTGCCGCACTGGTCAGCAATCCGGCCACATCGCGATGCACCCGGGCAGCGGCCCGGCCGAGGATCGCCGCGATCAGC
The DNA here is from genome assembly GCF_040680855.1 of Kribbella sp. NPDC051952. NCBI lineage: Bacteria > Bacillati > Actinomycetota > Actinomycetes > Propionibacteriales > Kribbellaceae > Kribbella > Kribbella sp. NPDC051952. The sequence goes on along the minus strand of NZ_JBFAXQ010000006.1, from coordinate 62,309 downwards.
AGCAGCACACCGGTGCTGAGATCCATCGCCCGCGCAGGCAAGCTGGTCGCCTGATCCCGCGCACCGAGTTCACTCAGGAACGACCGATGAACATCGAGTGGAAATCCGGCAGCCACTTCCAGAATCAGGCTGCAGTACAGCACTCCGGCCGCGATCATCACGTTGCGCAGCAGGCGGTACGGCACGGCGTCCGCTGCGATGATCACGCTCGCCAGCCTGGCACGGCAACCAAAGTCTTGACTGTGGTGTCAGCTATACCCTCGAGGTAGACCTAGGGCGACCGAAGTCGCAACCGGCAAGTGGGATGATCGCTGGGTGCGGTCGGAATCGGAAGTAGTTCCCGCGTGGCAACATCGCGCCGCGGTGTGGGTCGGCCGCATCGTGGTGCTCGCCTCGGTGTGGTCGTTCATTGCGATTCCGTTGCACGTTTTCGCGCCGGCGTACGTGAAGCGCGTGGACCAGGCGTTCGACTTCTTCGGCATCCCGGCCGGGCACACCTTCTTCTCCGCCGTCTACCTGGCCGTCGTCGGAAGCGCGCTGCTGCGCGGAAAGCGCGCCGCGCTGCTCTGGGTGCTGTGGGTCTTCCAGGCGCTCTGGCTGTTCGCGCAGACCGCCGCGGTCGCGTTCACCAGCGTCCGGCTGGCCAACCCGAACGACGCCGAACTCCTGAGCGACTTCGGCCCGGCCACGGTGCAGGACCTGGAGTGGGGCATCGTCCAGGTGGTCGTGGTGGCCGCGATCATCGTGCTGCTGTGGAAGATCCGGGGCGCGTTCCCGGCCCGGCTGGCGCCCGGCACCCGGCGCCTCGCGGTCGGCTCGCTCGTACTGGGCCTGCTGATCTCGATCGCGGTCAGTGTCACTCTGACCCAGGTCTTCCCGCGGACCCTGAGCGGTCAGCGGCAGAAGATCGGCTGGGCCGTCATCGCCGCGCTCGGCCAGTCCCGCAACAAGATGGGCGGCCACGAGGGCCACGGCTGGATCGGCCTGACCGTCGGCGCGATCTCGGCCGCGTCGCTGGTGATCGCGTTCTGGATCTTCCTCCGCTCGGTCCGCCGGGTCCGCTACCTGACCCAGCCCGAGGAGCTCGAGGTACGGCGACTACTCCTGCTGAGCGGTGAGCGGGATTCACTCGGGTACTTCGCCACCCGGCGCGACAAGGCGGTCGTCTTCGCCCCCGACAACGACGCCGCGATCGCCTACCGGGTGGTCAACGGGGTCAGTCTCGCGAGTGGGGATCCACTCGGCGATCCGGCCGCCTGGCCGGGTGCGATCCAACGCTGGCTGGCCGAAGCACGCACGTACGGCTGGTCCCCCGCTGTGCTGTCGGCGAGTGAAGAGGCCGCCCAGGCGTACGTCGATGCCGGCCTGCGCGCGCTCGCCATGGGTGACGAGGCAATCATCGATGTCGCGGACTTCACGCTGGAAGGCCGGACGATGCGGCCGGTCCGGCAGGCGGTCACGCGGGCCCAGCGAGCCGGGTACCACGCCGAGGTGGTTCGGCACGGCGACCTGTCGCCGGAGGTCTTGGCGAAGTACGTGCATCTCGCCGAGCAGTGGCGGGGTGCGCGGACGGAGCGCGGGTTCTCGATGGCGCTCGGGCGGCTGGGCGATCCCGCCGACGCGCGCTGCGTGATGGTGATCGCGCGCGATGCGGATGGCGTCGTACGCGGGCTGTTGTCCTTTGTGCCTTGGGGTGTCAGGGGTGTTTCGCTGGATCTGATGCGGCGCGATCCGGAGTCCGTGAACGGGCTGATGGAGTTCATGGTCACGTCGCTCGTGGATGCCTGTGGCGATCTCGGGCTGCACCGGATCTCGTTGAACTTCGCGATGTTCCGGGAGATCTTCAGCGATGCCGAGCGGGTCGGCGCCGGGCCGGTGCTGCGGCTGACGAACGCGTTGCTGACCGCGGCCTCGCGGTTCTGGCAGTTGGAGAGTCTCTACCAGTCGAACGAGAAGTACCTGCCACGGTGGTCGCCGCGGCTGATCTGCTACTCGCGGGGCGCGTCGCTTGCCCAGGTGCTGCTGGCGGCCGGGACCGCGGAGGGCTTCCTGCCCGCGCCGCGGCCGTGGACCCGTGTGGACAGCGCGCAAACGGCCGAAAGGCACGCGATCATGGCGGCGGACGGTAGCCGGTTCGCGAGCGCCGTACGCGAGCAGGAAGAGGAACTACTGCGCCCGGCCCTGCCGGATCGCAAGCTCACCGAGCAGGAGCAGATCCGCCGGACCAAGCTCGTCGAACTCGTTGCCGCTGGCATCGACCCCTACCCGGTCAGCGTGCCGCGGACGGAGACACTGGAGCGGATCCTCGAACTGCACCAGAACCTGCCGCCGGATCACCACACCGGGCACACGGTGTCGGTGACCGGCCGGGTGATGCGGATGCGGAACCACGGAGGGCTGGCGTTCGCCCAGCTGCAGGACGGGCTGGCACAGCTGCAGGTGATGCTGACGGCCGATGCGTGTGGCGACGTACCGCTGGATCAATGGCGCCGGCTGGTCGATATCGGCGACCATGTCAGCGTCACCGGCGAGGTGGTCACGAGCCGTCGCGGTGAGCTGTCGATCGCGGCGACGTCCTGGCTGATGGCGGCCAAGTGCCTGCACCCCTTGCCTGATAAGCGGAAGGGATTCACCGACCCGGAGGCGCGGGTCCGGCAGCGGCACATCGACCTCGTGATGAACCCGGACTCGCTGCGGATGATGCGGCACCGCAGCGCTGCGGTCCGGGCCTTGCGCAACGGGTTCGAGACGCGCGGCTTCATCGAGGTGGAGACGCCGATGCTGCAGGCCGTGCACGGCGGCGCGAACGCCCGGCCGTTCGCCACGCATATCAACGCCTACGATACCGAGCTGTTCCTGCGGATCGCGCCCGAGCTGTTCCTGAAGCGGCTCAGCGTCGGCGGGATGGGCAAGGTCTTCGAGCTCAACCGGAACTTCCGCAACGAGGGCGCCGACGCCACCCACAACCCGGAGTTCACCTCGGTCGAGGCCTATCAGCCGTACGCCGATTACCACGTCATGCGCGAGCTGACCCGGGAGCTGCTGATCGAGGCCGCGACCGCGGTGCACGGCAAGCCGATGGTCCGCCGGCCGGACGGCGACCTCGACATCTCCGGCGACTGGCCGGTCATCACGGTCCACGACGCGGTCGGCCGCGCCGCGGGCGAGACGATCGACCCGGACACGTCGGTCGAGCGACTCCGGGAGCTCTGCGCGGAGCACGGCGTACACACGACGTTCGAGATGTCGGCCGGTGAGCTCGTGCTGGAGTTGTACGACGAACTCGTCGAGCCGAACACCGTGATGCCGACCTTCTACACCGACTTCCCGCTCGAGACGTCACCGCTGACCCGGAACCACCGGACCGAACCACGACTGGCCGAACGCTGGGACCTGGTCGCGTTCGGCGCCGAGATCGGTACGGCGTACTCCGAACTGGTCGACCCGATCGAGCAGCGCCGCCGCCTGACCGAGCAGTCGCTGAAGGCCGCCGCCGGCGACCCGGAAGCCATGTCGCTCGACGAGGACTTCCTGACCGCCCTGGAGTACGCGATGCCCCCGACCGGTGGCCTCGGCATCGGCGTCGACCGGGTCGTGATGATGCTGACCGGCCAGAACATCCGCGCCACCCTGGCCTTCCCGTTCGTCCGCCCCGCGCCAAGGGATTAACTGCGATGTGACATAAGCCCCCTCGCAACGAAGGCCCGTGTCCGCATACTCTTTGCGACACAGGGCTTGGGGAGCGACCTGGGGGGTTACGTGAGGCTTTGTGCTGCGCTCTGCGCAGGGGTGGGGACGCTGGCTTTGGTGGCCGGCTGTAGTCGCGCGCCCGAAGAGACCCCGGTCGCGTCGTCACCCTCGACCACCGGTACGGCGGCGCCGGCACCGGCATCGTCCGTGCCACCAACCGGGACGATGGGCTCACCGGCGTACCAGGTGGAGCTGACCAGGATCGAGAAGACCTGGGCCGGTCAGTTGCGGACACTGACCCGGGTGCGGACCGCGGAGGGCCTGAGCGTGGCGATGAACACGCTCGCCGACTCCTTCACGATGGCGTCGTCGGAGCTGGCCGGATTCAACGTGAGCCCGCGGCTGCGCGCCGTACACGAGGTGTTGCAGGATCGGCTCACCGCCGCGGCCGAGTCGTTGGCGAACTCGGACCAGACCGAGCTGAACGCACGCTGTGGTGGGGTCGCGTACACCTCGCAGAAGGTGCAGCGGAAGCTGCGCGCCGATCTGAGCGGCGCGATCCTGCCGCTGTCGCGACTGAAGATCAAGTTCGGTGACACGCTGCCCAACCCCGGCCCGGAGCCGAAGGTGGAACGCCCCGACAACGGCGAGATCCTGACCCGGGCCGGCGACGCCGGGACCGGCCGGCTGAAGGTGATGAACGGTACGACGAACGACGTCGTGCTCTCGGTCGTCCTGGCCGGCCAGCCGCCGAACCAGCCACACGTGATGATTTACGTCCAGGCGTCGAAGACCGCGACGATCACCCGGATCGGCGGCGAGTACCACATCTATTTCAAGAGCGGGACGGACTGGAACGGCACCCGTCGCCAGTTCAGCGCGGACTGCTCGTTCCAGAAGTTCGACCGGGTCTTCGGCAAGAACCAGGGCTGGCAGATCAACCTCGAGCCGACCGTCGGCGGCAACGCGAAAACCACCGAGGTCGAGGCTTACTGAGCCTATGTGACATCGGGTATGTCACGATGAGGTGATGAGAGCAACCGTGACCGTGGCGGGCGTCCCGGGCGTGGAGATCGCGTACCACCGCAAGGGCGCGGGCGAGCCGCTGCTGCTCCTGCACGGCATCGGCCACCACCGGCAGGCGTTCGACCCGGTCCTCGACCGGCTCGCCGAACACCGCGACGTGATCGCCCTCGACTTCCCCGGCTTCGGCGAGTCCCCCGACGTACCGGACGGCGTCCCGAACGAGCTGGACACCTTCGCGCACGCGATCGAGGCCTTCTGTACGGCGCTCGATCTCGACCATCCACACGTCGCCGGCAACTCGATGGGCGGTCTGGTCGCGCTCCGCCTCGGCCAGCTCGGTCTGGTTCGCTCCGTCACCGCTCTCGCCCCCGCCGGCTTCTGGACACCCCGTGAGAATGCCTGGGCGCTGGGCTTGCTGACCAGGCTCCGCCAAGTGGCTCGCCGTACGCCGGAGTCCGCCGTACGCCGGCTGTCCCGCACGCCGGCCGGCCGCCGGGTGATGACCGGCGCGATCTATCACCGCCCTGCGTTACGCGACCCGGATGCGGTCGTGGCGGAGACCCGAGCGCTCCGGGACGCACCCGCCTTCGACCGCGTCGCCGCGCACGCCCGCACCGGCATCACCTTCACCGGCGACATCCCCGACATCCCCGTGACCATTGCCTGGGGCACCCACGACCGGGTCCTCATCCCCACCCAGGCCGCGCGCGCCCACATCCAACTCCCGCAGGCGCGTTCCGTCCCACTGCTCAACTGCGGTCACGTCCCGATGAACGACGCCCCGACGTTGGTCGCGAACACGATCCTGCAAACGGCCTGAGGAACTACAGGCCCAGTACGTCCAGGAGAGAACCCACCAGGCCGCCCAGACCCGTGTCGCCAGGAGGCGGCGGTGGGTTGTCGGGCGTGGTAGGCGGAGTCGTCGGAGTGGTGGTGGTCGGCGGCGGGGTGGTCGGCCGCCGGGTGGGCTTGGTCGTGGTCGGCGGCGGGGCGGTGGTGGTGGTACGGGTGGGGCGCGGCGGAGTCTTGGTGACGACCGGGGGGCTCGGCTTGAGTTGCTCGACGATCTGAGTCGTCGGGTCGACCGGGGTCGTCGGTTTCGGCCACGGCGTGCTGCCGACGACGAGCGGCGGAGTGCTGGCCGAGCTCGGCGTGGTTGCTGTGGGCAACGGGGTCGGCACGGTGGTGACGGCCGCGGGCGGCGGCGTGGTGCTGGAGGTGGTGGTGCCGCCGGGCGGGATCGCCGGGATGTTCTGCGTCGGCTGACCAGGCTGCAGGCCTGCGACCGGGCTGGCCGGATCAGGACCCCCGCCGGGCAGCGGCAGGAAGGACGCGCCGATCCGCGGCCCGCCGACGAGGGCGGTCAGGAACAGGACGGCGTACAGCAGCAGGAGGATGCCCACCACGGCGGCGAGCTGGCGCAAGCGGGCGGGGTTCTGCCAGGGCGGGCGGCTTTCCGCCGCGGGCGAGAACGGTTTCACAAGACCCGCAGAGTAGCTGTACAACCTGCGCTTGAAACACCCCTTGGAAGAAATTCCACGCTAGATCGCAACATTTCGTCACCGGAATACCCGTACGTATTCGTACCATTCCGGTCCGTTAGTAGGACCAGCAAGTTCAGCATTCAGGACAGGGTTTGCAGGCCGATCACCGACAACAACCGGAGCTTGTCGGCGGCCTCGGAGTTCGGGGCGGCGGTGTAGACGACGAGGCGGAGATCGCTGCCAGGCACCGTGAGTACGTCGCAGTCGACCGTGAACTCACCGAGTTCGGGGTGGCGGATCGTCTTCTGCTCGGTCTGGTGGAAGCCCACGACCGGCTGGTCCCAGAGCTGGGCGAATTCGTCGTACCCGGTCCGAAGCTCATCTACCAGAGCCTTCAGGTCCGGGTCGTGCGGATAGCGGGCAACGGAGGCGCGCAGGTCGGTCACCATCGCGATCTGGAAGCTCCGCCGCTGCTCCGGCGTCTGTACGACCCGGTCTCCCTGCGAGGCGTAGTGCCGCCAGATGATGTTGCGCCAGCGGCCCGGCCACTCGGTCGGGTCCCCGATCATCGCCGCGAAGAGCGGATTGCAGGTGATCATCGTCCAGGCCGCGTCGCAGACGCACAGCGGCGCGGCGTCCAGTTGGTCCACCATCCGCTGCACACTCGCCGGGATGTACGCCGAGATCCGGCCGCGCGACGGCTCGACCTGGCCGGCCAGGATGAACAGATGGTTGCGCTCGGCATCGGACAGCCGGAGCGCGCGGGACAACGCGGTCAGCACCTGCACCGAAGGCGAGTCCGACCGGCCCTGCTCGAGCCGGACGATGTAGTCCACCGACAACCCGGCGAGCAGCGCCAGCTCCTCGCGCCGCAGCCCCGGCGCCCGCCGCCGACCACCTGCCGGGAGCCCGGCCGCGTCCGGGGTGACGCGATCACGCCACGCGTGCAGTGTCCGGCCGAGCTCGTTCATACCGCCAGTATTCCGTGCCTCGGCCGGAACAGCCTGGTACTGCCAGTCCCTAGGTCATCGCGGGTACTACCTGGCCCGGCGCCCTGGCGCGAGGGTGAAGGCATGACCACGACACTCATCACCGGAGGCAACAAGAGCCTCGGATTCGAGACCGCCCGGCAACTGATCGCCGCCGGACACACCGTCTACATCGGCGCCCGCGATCCTCAGCGCGGCAAGGAGGCTGCATCCACCCTCGGCGCGCAGTACCTGCCGCTCGACGTCACCAGCGACGAGTCCGTCGACAGCGCGGCCCAGCAACTCGAGGCCGAGGCGGGTGGGCTCGACGTACTCGTCAACAACGCCGGCGTCTTCGGTCCGCGACGGACGGCTCGCGAACTCACCGCCGACGACCTTCACCTGATCTATGACGTCAATGTGTTCGGGCCGATCCGGATGCTGCACCGGTTCCTCCCGTTGCTGGAGCGCAGCGCCAACCCGGTCGTCGTGAACGTGTCCAGCGGTCTCGGTTCGATCGCCGCCGCGGTCGACCCGGAGGCATATCCCGCCGCGGTCCCGGTCTGGGTCCCGGCACCGGGCTACGGCTCGTCGAAGGCGGCGCTCAACATGCTCACGGTCCAGTACGCACGGCAACTGCCGGAACTGCGGATCAACACAGTCGACCCCGGCTACACCGCGACCGATTTCAACGGGCACCGCGGCGACCAGACCGTCGAGCAGGGCGCCGAGATCATCGTCCGGCTGGCTCAGATCGGCCCCGACGGACCGACCGGTGAATACCTCAGCCTGACCGGAACCGTGCCCTGGTGATCAGCACTCGATGACATTGACGGCGAGGCCGCCGCGGGAGGTCTCCTTGTACTTGATCTTCATGTCCGCGCCGGTCTCGCGCATCGTCTTGATCACCTTGTCCAGCGTGACGACGTGGACGCCGTCGCCGTGCATCGCCATCCGGGACGCGTTGATCGCCTTCACCGACGCCATCGCGTTCCGTTCGATACACGGGATCTGCACCAGGCCGCCGACCGGGTCGCAGGTCAGGCCGAGGTTGTGCTCCATCGCGATCTCGGCCGCGTTCTCGACCTGGAGCGGCGTACCGCCGAGGACCTCGCACAACCCCGCGGCGGCCATCGAGCAGGCGGAGCCGACCTCGCCCTGGCAGCCGACCTCGGCACCGGAGATCGACGCGTTCTCCTTGTACAGCACGCCGATCGCGCCGGCGGTCAGCAGGAACCGGACCGCGCCGTCATCGGTTGCCCCCGGCACGAAGCGCCGGTAGTAGTGCAGTACGGCGGGAATGATGCCGGCGGCACCATTCGTCGGAGCGGTGACGATCCGGCCGCCGGACGCGTTCTGCTCGTTCACCGCCAGCGCGAACAGGTTGACCCAGTCCATCACCTTCAGCGGATCGACCGACCAGGGATCCTGGGTGAGCTTGGTGTGCAGCGCATGGGCCCGCCGCGGCACCTTCAGACCGCCCGGCAGGATGCCTTCGGTCTCGCAGCCCTCGCGGACGCAGTCCTGCATGACCTGCCAGATGTGCAGCAGCCCGGACCGGATCTCGTCCTCGGTCCGCCAGGCCAACTCGTTCGCGAGCATCACCTCGCTGATCGAGAGCTGCGACTCGCGGCACCGGTCGAGCAACTCCGCGCCGGTCGTGAACGGGTACTTCAACGGGGTCGTGTCCGGGACGATCCGGTCACCGGCGGCCGCGTTCTCGTCGACGACGAAGCCACCGCCGACCGAGTAGTACGTGCGCTCCCGCAGCACCTCGCCGCCAGAACCACGGGCCAGGAAGGACATCCCGTTCGGGTGGTACGGCAGCGCCTTGCGCCGGTGCATGATCAGATCGGTGTTCTCGTCGAACGCGATCTCGTGCGTCCCGCCGAGCCGCAGCCGACCGCGTTCCCGGATCGTCTCGACCCGCGCGTCCACCGCATGCGTGGCGATCGTCTCGGGATCCTCGCCCTCGAGCCCGAGCAGGACGGCCTTGTTGCTGCCGTGACCGTGCCCGGTCGCCCCGAGCGAGCCGAAGAGTTGCGCCTCGACGGTCGTGGTCGCGGCCAGCAGGCCGGCGTCGGCCAGACCGAGCGCGAAGGTGCGGGCGGCACGCATCGGTCCCACGGTGTGGGAGCTGGACGGGCCGATCCCGATACTGAACAGATCGAAGACGCTGATCGCCATCGTGTGGAGGTTCCTTCCGGTCGCCGTTGACCGTTGGTGTCCTCCCCGCTCTGTTGGGCAGATGCCTTCCAGAGGTGCCTCGCCCGTGCGGTGAAGGTGCCTGAGAGATTCTTGGGGAGAGTTGCTCCTACGGCGCCCAGGTCACGCCTGGGACTCTCCCGCACGGGTTCATGCGGCTGTTGAGTTGACTGACGCTGTGGACGGTACGGCGGTCCGCCCACCAACGTCAATCCGGCCGGTCCGCACCAACCACATCTCGAAGAACCAGGTGAACAACGGGGGAACGCTCGCCGCCAGCGCGGCCAGCGTCACCGGCCAGGACCAGCGCAGCGGCCCACGCACGAGCAGCACGGTCACGACGTACGCGATGAAGATGCCGCCGTGGATCGGGCCGAAGATCTTCACCCCGATCTCGTTGTCGGACAGCACGTACTTGAACAGCATCCCGATCAGCAATCCGGTCCACGAGATCGCCTCGGCGATCGCCACCGTCCGGAACCACACCGCATGCCTGTTACCCACACCAGTAGTCATCAGCGACCGACCCTAACAAGTCCCCCAAGCCCGGCCCCGGGTCGCACCGGGTTCATCACCGATGTGCCCGAGCAACCGATTGCCGAACGATGAAGAGGCTTTCCGCAGACAGGAGATCCTCCGTATGAAGTTCACACGACGCGTCCTCGCAGGTGGAGTGGCGCTGGGTGTCGCGACCGCTGGGCTCATCACGCTCCCGGTATCGGCAACGACCACCAAGACCACGATCCAGTGGTCCGACTGCAAGCCCGAAGGCAAGGACGATCCCGACGAGGTGAAGGGATCGCAGTGCGCGACCCTCCAGCTTCCGATCGACTGGCACCACCCCGACGGACCGACGTTCGGCCTGGCGATTGCCCGGCGTACGGCGAAGTCCCCGAGCGAACGCGTCGGGGTCCTGGTGTTCGGTCCGGGCGGTCCCGGTGACTCCGGCGTCGACCGGATCAAGACCGGGATCAGCCGGTTCAGCCCCGAACTGCAGGACCGCTTCGACATCGTCAGCTTCGATCCGCGCGGGATCGCCCGCAGCAACCCGGTGATGTGTTCCGCTGCCCTGCTGTCCCAGCAGCCGTCGCCACTACTGACGAGCCAGGCCGACTTCGACGCGACCGTACGCTTCAACCGCACGCTGGCCACGGACTGCCGCAAGAACACCGGCCCGCTCTACGACCACATCGACACCTGGCAGACGGTGCGTGACGTGGACGCGATCCGGTCGGCCCTCGGCGAAGCGCAGATCTCGTTCCACGGTTCGTCGTACGGGACGATGCTCGGTGCGCAGTACGCCGAGACCTATCCGCGCCGTACTCGCGCACTCGTCCTGGAGAGCGTGCACGACCACAGCTCCCCGACCACGCGCGCGTTCCTCGACTCGCAGGCGGCACCGGTGGAGGACTCGTTCGACGAGTTCGTGAAATGGTGCGATCAGGCAACGGACTGTGTACTGCACGGTCGCGATGTGCGGGCGCTCTGGGCCGACCTGCTGAAGCGGGCGGGCAACGGTGAGATCCCGGATCCGCGCCGGCCGACCGTCGCGATCACGCCGTTCAACCTGAGCTTCACGGTGTTCCGGCAGTTCTACGACCCGGACTGGCGTGCGTTGGCAACGATGCTGAAGACGCTCGACGAGAGCGAGCCGCCGACCGGGCAGGCCCCCGTGCCGACCGGGTTGGTGAACAACACCCTGGCGCCGTTCTGCCAGGACTGGAACCTGCCGGTGCGGGACTACCGCGAGTACGCCGGACTCCTCGACAGGCTCGCCCGGAAGTATCCGGACATGCCGTATCCGGGCCAGCTGATGGCCGTCTCGAACTGCCTCGGTGGACCCAAGTCGAACAACCCGCAGCACGTGCTGAAGGTCCGCGACCTGAAGACGCCGGTCCTGCTCGCCAACGCGATCCACGACCCGGCGACCGGCTATGCCTCGGCCCGGAACGTCGAGCGGCAGCTCGGGAAGTACGGCGTACTGCTCACGTATGAAGGCTGGGGACACGGCAGCTACAACTCGAGCCCGTGCATGCTGTCGACGATCGACGCCTACCTGATCGACCGCCGGGTGCCGAAGCGCGGCACCAGTTGCGCAGCCGTCCAACCGACCGGCTGACCAGCCGACCGGCTGAGGGGACCCTGGTCGGCTGGGCAGCCAGCCGGCTGAGCAGCCCCGGGCCGGCGTTCCCAACAAACGCCGGCCCGGGAGTCGTGGCTCAGACCGGTACGCCGCTGACGTCGAGGACGCGGTCGAGATGATCGCCCTGGACCACTCGGTTCGCCAGCAGCCGCAGCTCGGCGCAGGCGGTTTCGAGTGCCTGGCGCTGCGATCGGCAATGGTCGACGTACCAGAACGGATCGTCGGGTTGCGGATCGTCGGCATCGTCGATGTCGGCGTACCAGTGCTGAACTCCGTAATGAACTACACGCACCCGTAGATTCATGATGACTACTCCCCGTGGCCCCAGGATGCTGGGTCCCCCCTGGTCCCAGTCCAGGCCGACTCGGCCCCGGCGCGTGGTCCGCGGCCCCCCACTCCACGCGCCGGGCCGAGTTCGACCCTCCCCCGCTCGCTATATCGGGCCCGGCCCGAGAAGTGTTACTGCAGGTGACGGTTAATTTTGAGCGATCGCTTGATTACCGGCGGTTGAGCTGGTTCTTGGTCCACTGCTCCAGGCCGTCGGTGGTGATCGGGAGGTCCTTGGTGAGGATCTCCAGGCCGTCGGCGTGGACGACGACGTTGTCCTCGATCCGGATGCCGATACCGCGCAGCTCCGGCGGGACGGTCTCGTCGTTCGGGTGGAAGTACAGGCCGGGCTCGACGGCGAGTGCCATCCCGGCCTCGATGTCGCCGGCGAAGTAGGCCTCCGGCCGGGACGCGTCGCAGTCGTGGACGTCGAGGCCGATGTAGTGCCCGGTCCCGCAGACGATGTACCGCCGGTGCTGCTGCCCGTCCGGGCCGAGCAGCTCGTCCATCGACACGTCCAGCAGACCCCAGTCCCGAAGGCCCTCGGCCAGCACCCGCAGCGCCTCGTACTGGAAGGCCCGGTACGGCGCTCCCACCTTGACCGCCTCGAGTGAGGCCAGCTGTGCCTTGTGGACGAGGTCGTGCACCTGCCGCTGGGCCGCTGTGTACTCACCGGTGGCCGGGAACGTCCGGGTCACGTCGGCGGTGTAGAGGGTCCGGGTCTCGACGCCGGCGTCGAGCAGGATCACGTCGCCCTCGTTCACCGGGCCGTCGTTGCGGACCCAGTGCAGCACCGGCGCGTGCTTGCCAGCAGCAACGATCGAGGCGTAGCCGACGCCGTTGCCCGCGGTCCGCGCACGCCGGTCGAAGGTGCCCTGCAGCCACCGCTCGCCGCCACCCCGGATCGCTTCGGGCAGCTCACTCGCCACGTCACCGAACGCGAGCACGCTGGCCGCGACGGCCTCGCGCAGCTGGTCCAGCTCCCAGTCGTCCTTGATCCGGCGCAGCTCGGCCAGTGTCTGCCGCAGCGAGTTGCCGTCCGTCGGCGACGTACGGACCAGCGCGTCCAGCATCGGCTCGACGCCGGGGACCGACAGCATGAACGGCACCGCGCCGCGCACGGCCGACGACAGTTCCTCGATCGGGCGGCAGGCGATCTGCAGCGCGTCCGACCAGTCCTTGAGCCCCGGCACCGGGCCTATCCACAGCTCACCGTCACGCGCGTTGGCGAAGAAGTCCGCCTCCTCCGGCCCAGCCGTCTCACGCAGGTACAGGGTCGCTTCGCCGTCGCCCGACAGCACCAGTACGGAACCCTCCGCCTGGCACCCGGTCAGCCAGACGAAGTCGCTGTCCGCGCGGAACTGGAAGTCCGTGTCGTTCGACCGTACGGGCGCCCGTCCGGCCCCGAGCGCGATCCGCCGGCCCGGCAGCGCGGCCGACAGCTTCCGCCGATGCTCGGCGGCCGCCTCGGCCAGCCCGTCGGGCAACGTCACCGACCGGTCGACCGGCCCCCAGCCACGCGAGATGAACTCCCGGAAACCCTTGGCGTCGATGGGGCGGTAGGACTTCGGCGTCTGTTCGGTCCGGTCGTCGGTCATGAGCTGAGCTCCCCTTTGCAGCTGACGGTCATTGTTCATCAACGCAGGTCTTTTAAGCGCTCGCAAGCCCTTATCGGATCAATTCAAGATCAGGGCGGATCGTTCCCCGTTCAGCGCGTGCGGAACGCGCCGAGGATGCCTTGTTCGGAGTCGATCAGGTACTGATGCAAGTCGGCCGCGGCCTGGTCGTACTTGCGCGCCTCGAGCAGCTCGAAAAGCCCACGGTTACGGGCGATGTAGGGCTCGTGCAGCTCACGCGGGGCCGCGATCACATGGAAGAGGAGCCGCAGCTCGGCCAGGAGCCGGCCCGTCATCGCGTCCATCCGCGCACTGTCGGCGAGACCGATCAGGTGCTGATGGAATCGCATGTTCGCCGTACCCACCGCCGGCCAGCGGTCCGCGCGCGCGGCCGCCTCGGCGGCTTCGACATCGTCCTGCAACGGCTCGAGCCGATCGGCCGGCAGCTCCGGATCCCGATCGATCAGTCCGCGGATCACGTCGACCTCGAGCACCCGGCGGAGGCGGTAGAGATCCACCACGTCGTTCTCGTCCAGCTCCGGGACGAAGACGCCGCGATGCAGCTTGTAGACCAGAAGTCCTTCATGGGTCAGCAGCCGGAAGGCTTCGCGCAGCGTGTTCCGGCTGACCTCCAGCACCTCGGTCAGCTCGACCTCGGATAGCTGGGCGCCGGGCGGCAAGGCCCCCTCGGTGATGCTGCGCCGCAGGATGTCGGCGGCCCGCTCGGCCGAACTGCTCCGGTCCAGGCGCGCGACATCGGCCGCGACTGTCCGCAACCACGCCTGTCTGCCTACCTCGGCCTCACCCGTGCTCATCTCCGCATCATCGCTCACCTGAGGCGTTCACGGAAGTTTAGTAGAACAAAACTCTTGCAGGATTGTTGAACAATCTCTACTCTCGTGTCATCCGCCCGTCACTCACCGCCACCTATGCACCCCTACCTGTGGTGCCGCCGAAACCGTGGAGACCATCCGATAGCTCACTGCCGATCCAGGAGCCACCGCCATGTCCCAGCCCGTCGCGAAACGACCGCACCGACGTCCCAGTTCCAAGCCGGTAGTACGCCGTACCAATCCCTACGCCCGCCAGCTCACACCGGTGGCTGGACGGAAGACTCCGCACACTGCGATGAAGACCGGCAGCCGTTCGACGGTGATCGGCGCGATGTTCCTGACGGCCACCTCCGCGATCGGGCCCGGGTTCCTGACCCAGACCACGCTCTTCACGGTCTCGCTCGGAGCGGCGTTCGCGTTCGCGATCGTGGTGTCGGTGCTGATCGACATCGCCGTCCAACTCAACGTCTGGAGGGTCATCGGCGTCTCGGGCCGCCGGGCTCAGGAGCTGGGGAACCTGGTCGCACCACGCCTCGGCACGACGATGGCCGCGCTGCTGTTCGCCGGTGGCCTGGTGTTCACGGTCGGGAACGTGGCCGGGACCGGGCTCGGGACCTCGGCGATGCTCGGCCTGGACCCGCGGCTCGGCGCCGCACTCTCCGCAGTGGTTGCCATCGGCATCTTCCTGGGCAAGCGCGCCGGCGTCGCGCTGGACCGGGTGGTGATCGTCCTCGGTTCGATGGTGATCCTGCTGACCGGGTACGTCGCCATCACGTCGGATCCGCCCGTGGGTTCGGCCCTGCACAACGTCGTACTGCCCGCACACGTGGACTTCCTCGTCATCCTCACCCTGATCGGCGGCACCATCGGCGGCTACATCACGTACTCCGGTCCGCACCGGCTGCTGGACTCCGGGGTGTCCGGACCTCGCGAGGTGCGGACGATCAACCTGGCCTCGGTCGGCGGGATCCTGATCACCGGACTGATGCGCGTCGTACTGTTCCTTGCCGTCCTCGGAGTCGTCGCGGGCGGCGCCCGGCTGGATCCGGCGAACCCGACCGCGTCCGCCTTCGAGCAGGCGGCGGGTGAGTTCGGGTTGCGGGCGTTCGGCCTGGTCCTGTGGGCGGGTGCGATCGCTTCTGTGGTCGGAGCGGCGTACACGACCGTCTCCTTCGTCACGTCGCGGACGAAGACTTCGGACGGGACCCGGACGGTTCTGATTGTGCTGTTCATCGCCGTCGCGACGGTGATCTATCTGGCCCTCGGCACTGCACCTGCTCGGCTGCTGGTCTTCGCCGGCGCGTTCAACGGCGTGCTGTTGCCGCTGGGAGTCGGCGTACTGCTGTGGGTGGCGTGGCAGCGTGCCGACCTGCTGCGCGGGCACCGGTATCCGCGGTGGCTGCTCTGGCTGGGTGGGGCCGCCTGGCTGCTCACTGTGTATCTGGCCGTTCGGTCCATTGTCGGGCTGCTCTAACTTGGAGGGATGTTGATGGATCTCAACGCGGACCTCGGCGAAGGGTTCGGCTCGTGGTCGATGGGCGACGACAGTGCCTTGCTGGAGGTCGTCACCAGTGCCAACGTGGCCTGCGGTTTCCACGCCGGTGATCCGTCGATCATGCGCCGCGTGACTGCGGTGGCGGTCGAGCGCGGGGTCGCGATCGGTGCGCACGTCGGGTACGCCGACAAAGCCGGTTTCGGCCGGCGGTTCGTCGACATCGAGCCGGCTGTCTTGCGTGATGAGGTCGTCTATCAGATCGGTGCGCTGGACGCGTTCGCCCGGATCGCGGGCGACCGGGTCCGGTACGTGAAGCCGCACGGAGCGCTGTACAACACGATCGGGCACCACGAGGAGCAGGCCGCTGCTGTGGTTGGTGCGGTGGCTGACTACGACCGGACGCTTCCGGTGCTCGGGCTCCCCGGATCGGCCTGGCTCCGGCTCGCGGCCGAGGCCGGGCTCCCCGTTGTGCATGAGGCGTTCGCGGACCGTGCGTACACGCCTGAGGGCACGCTCGTGTCGCGGCGGCTCGATGGATCCGTCCTGCACGACGCGGACGAGATCGCCGCTCGGTGTACGGCGATGGCGACAGGTCAGCCGATCCAGGACAACTCGGGTGGCTCGCTTCAGTTGGAGCCGGCATCGATCTGCGTCCACGGGGACACCCCGGGTGCGGTCGACATCGCGCGTCGGGTGCGCACGGCGATGGAGGGAGCGGGCGTGACTCTGAGCCCGTTCGCCGGGTGATGCGGATCCTGCCGTCCGGCGATCACGCCCTGCTGGTCGAACTCGAGGACCTCGACGAGGTCCTGGGCTTCTACACCGCTCTGACCGCCGACCCACCCGCTGACGTTGTGGACATCGTTCCGGCCGGTCGCACCGTCATGGTCAGCACTGGTGGTCGTTTGGATGCGTTGGATGCGGCGCTTCGCGCGGTCGTCCCGGCGTCGGGAGCTCGTGCGGAGGGTGACCTGATCGAGTTGCCGGTGGTCTATGACGGCGAGGATCTTGCGGACGTGGCTTCGCTGCTCGGGTGCGGCGTCGACGAGGTGATCGAACGCCATACCGGTGATGAGTGGACGGTGGCGTTCTGCGGCTTCGCGCCGGGCTTCGGCTACCTGACGGGGGCGGGGTCGTGGGATATTCCGCGGCGAAAGTCCCCGCGGACGAAGGTGCCGACGGGGGCGGTGGGGCTGGCTGGTGAGTTCAGCGGGGTTTATCCGCGGGAGTCGCCCGGGGGTTGGCAGTTGATCGGGCGGACCGACGTGAGGGTCTTCGACCCCGACCGTGATCCCGCGGCGCTGTTCCATCCGGGTCGCCGGGTCCGGTTCGTCGACGCGGGTCGTGGATGAGCGGGGCCGTCGATGGGTAGCCTCACGGTGCTGGAATCGGGGCCTTTGGCAACGATTCAGGATTGCGGCCGGGCCGGTCAGGCCGCGCTCGGTATCCCCGGGTCGGGTGCTTGCGACCGTACGTCGTACGCGCTGTCCAACCGGTTGGTCGGAAACGAGGTCGGCGCGGCGGCCATCGAGGTCACCTTCGGCGGTCTCGTCCTGCACGCCGACACCGACCTGGTCATTGCTGTCACCGGGGCTCCTTGTCCTGGCGTTCCACTCAACGCACCTGCTTTGGTGCAGGCCGGGCAGGTCCTGCGGTTCGGCCCGCCGCGCAGTGGATTGCGGACGTACGTCGCGGTGCGGGGCGGGATCGACGTACCTCCGGTGCTGGGATCTCGTTCTACCGATCTGCTGTCCGGTCTCGGGCCGGCGCCGCTGGCTGCGGGTCAGACGTTGACGGTCGGGCAGTCGTACGGGCCGATGCCGGGGGTCGATCTGGCTCCGGTGGCGGACCCGGCGGGCGGCGAACTCGTCGTACGCGTGACTCCTGGGCCGCGGCGGGACTGGTTCACGGACGACGGGTGGAGGTCGCTGGTGACGCAGACCTATCAGGTGAGCAGTGCGAGCAACCGGGTCGGCGTACGGCTGGACGGTGAGCCGCTCGAACGGGCCTTCACCGGCGAACTCGCCAGCGAGGGGATGTCTCTCGGCGCGATCCAGATCCCACCGTCCGGCACCCCGGTCATCTTCCTCGCCGACCATCCCGTCACCGGCGGCTATCCCGTCATCGCCTACGTCGCCGGGACGGACGTGGACCTCTGCGCCCAGGCCCGCCCCGGCCAGGCCGTCCGGTTGATCGGCTAGTTGGTCAGCGGGTGACGCGGCTCAGCATCTCGTCGGCGAACGTTTGCTGTGCGTGCCGCATCAGGGCAGCCTCGTCCGGATCGGCGAACAACTCCCCGAGGCGAGCGGGGTCGACGTCCTCGAGGTGGGTCTGCAGCCACCAGATGTTGCCCAGCGGATCCTTCACCCGGCCGCCGCGGTCGCCGGTGATCTTCGAGTTCATCAGCTCGGTCACCACCGTGGCGCCGGCGGCGAGCGCGCGTGCGTAGACGGTGTCGACGTCGTCGACGTACACACTCAGGAAGCTCGGTGTGTCCGGCCACTCCGGCGCGGCGTCGAACACCATCAGCACCGACGTGCCGACAGTGATCTCGGCGTGGCCGATCGTGCCGTCCTGGTTGAGTACGCGGAAGGTGCTGGGGAGCTCGAAGGTTTGCTCGACAAACTCGAGGAACCGATCGGCTCCCTTGACCGCTACGTACGGCGTGACGGTCGACTTACCACCGGGGATCTGCTGTGTCGTCATGCCCTCAGTCTTCCGGTGATAGCGGCCAGGTTTTGTCCGCTACTGCCTCAACTTCGAGCCGTCCGGTGGAATCGTTTGAGGTACTCGGTGGGAGTGGTGCCGACATGGCGGGCGAAGGCCCGGCGCAGAGTCTCGTCGCTGCCCAGACCGCTCAGCCGGGCTGCCGTGGTGATGCTGTGACCGTCGAGCAACAGCTGTTGAGCCCGATCCAGGCGCACCCGTTCGACCCACCGGCTCGGGGTGGTCCGGAACTCGCTGTGGAAGAGACGGGTCAGGTGCCGCGCACTCACCGCCGCCGACGCCGCCAGACGCGACAAGCTGTGGTCTCCCGCCGGATCTGCCACGACCGCGTCTGTCGCCACTCGCAGTACGTCGCTCCGCGCCGGCGGGGTCGCGATCGCCGTCGAGAACTGCGACTGCCCGCCTGGCCGCTGCAGGTATACGACCAGCTCGCGGGCGACGGACCGTGCCACTTCGGCACCGTGATCCGCCTCGACCAACGCGAGCGCGAGATCGATACCCGCGCTGATCCCGGCCGAGGTGATGTAGCGCCCGTCGCTGATATGCAGGGCGTCGGGCTCGACCGCCACCTCCGGATACTGCCGCGCCATCGCGGCCGCATGCCGCCAGTGCGTGGTCGCCCGACGGCCGTCGAGCAGGCCGAGCGCCGCGAGCACGAACGCACCGCTGCAGACCGACGTGACTCGTCCGGCTCCTTCGGCCAGCTCGGCGGTCAGCTTCAGGACCTCGTCGGGCACCCGATCCACGAGATGATCCGCACCGGCCACAACCACCGTGTCGACCCCTGCCACCGCGTCGACCTCTGCCAGCGAGCCCGGTGCCAGCGAGCCCTGTGCCACTGCGTCGACCTTTGCCAGTGAGCTGACTGTGCCGGCGAGCGTCACTCCGGACGCGGCCCGCACTTCACCACCAGTCGGAGACACCAGCACGGTCTCGTAGCGCGGGCTGTCGCGGTTCGCCTGGTGGAGGACCTCGAGTGGGCCGGTGACGTCGAGCAGCGTCACTCCGTCGTACACCACGAATGCGACCCGCCGTGTCCGGATCTGTGGTTCAGATGGCGTGATGGACATGGCGCCAGCGTAGCCGTTCCGGCGAATCTGGGCAGGACAACGAGTTCAGCGGAAGGCAGCAGACGATGACCGAAGAGATTGCCGGCGTGCGAATCCCGGACAGCACAATGGCTCGCGAGGCGACCGAGCTGGTTCGGGAGGTGGCGTCGCCGCTGTTGTTCGACCACTCGCGGCGGGTGTTCCTGTTCGGTTCGCTGCGTGGGCTCGAGCATGGATCGCAGTTCGATCCGGAGCTGTTGTACGTCGGCGCCATGTTCCACGATCTCGGGTTGACCGAGCGGTTCCGTCGTACGGACCAGCGCTTCGAGCTGGACGGTGCTGACGAAGCCCGCCGCTTCCTGCATTCCCACGGCATCACCGGCGATCCGGCCGACCGAGTCTGGACAGGCATCGCCCTCCACACGACCCCAGAAATCCCCCTGCACATGGCCGCCGAGGTCGCACTCGTCACCCGAGGCGTCGAACTCGACGTACTCGGCATCGGCTACAACGCGATCACCGATGCCCAACGCACAGCCGTCACCACAGCCCACCCCCGCCCAAACTTCAAGAATCAGATCCTGGCCGCGTTCACCGAAGGCATCAAGGATCGGCCGGACACCACCTTCGGCAACGTCAAAGCCGACGTACTCGAACACTTCCACCCCGGCTTCCACCGCGCCGACTTCGTAGAAGTAATCAAGACCTCCCCCTGGCCCGAGTAACCGCCCCACAGGCGGTCGGGTAGGCGGCTCGGGCAGCTGCTGCCGGAGAGATGGCTTGTCCCAGGCGCCTCATCCGGGGCCGCTGGGCCGGGGCGCTCGTCCGGGGTCGCATGTCCGGGTGGGTTGTCCGGGGTCGCTTGTCCGGGTGGGTTGTCCGGGGGCGGTGGGCGCGCGAGGATGTCGGCTATGACGGAAACTGCGGGGATCGACAGTGCGGTCCCACCGAGTGGGGCCGGTTGTGCGGACTGCTTGGCGGTCGACGGTTGGTGGTTCCATCTGCGGCGCTGCGCCCAGTGCGGCCACATCGGCTGCTGCGACTCGTCGCCGGCCCAGCACGCCTCGGCCCACGCGGCTTCGAGCGGGCACCCGATCGTCCGCAGCTTCGAGCCGGGCGAAGACTGGTTCTGGCACTACGGCGAGTCCCAGTACTACGACGGCCCGAAACTAGCCCCACCAGAATCCCGCCCCGAAGACCAATCCGTCCCCGGCGGCAACGTCCCCGAAGACTGGCAATCCCAACTCCACCGCTAACCCCACAGCACCTGGACCCCAGCTGACCGGATGAGTCCGGCTGGAACGCTCACCCATGCGGCTACAGGACGAAGCCGCATGGGAAGGGGTCGTCTGGGTCTAGGAGGTAGTTGGCTGTGCCGGTTATCCAGGCTCGGCCGGTGACGGTGGGTACGACGGCTGGGTAGTCGCCGACTGTGGTTTCTTCGATCAGGCGGCCGGTGAAGCGGGTGCCGATGAAGGACTCGTTCACGTAGTCGGTGTTGAGGGCGAGTTCGCCGCGGGCATGCAACTGCGCCATCCGGGCCGACGTACCGGTCCCACACGGCGACCGATCGAACCAGCCCGGATGGATCGCCATCGCGTTGCGTGAGTCGGCGCCGCCCGTCCCCGGGGCGGTGAACTGGACGTGCTTGCAGCCGTTGATCCCAGGATCGAGCGGATGCACCGGCCGGTCGGTTGCGTTGATCGCATCCATGATGTCGAGACCGGCCTGGAGGATGCGGTCCTTCTCGGCCCGGTCGAACGGGATCCCGAGCTGGTCCAGCGGCAGGATCGCATAGAAGTTGCCGCCGTACGCGAGGTCGTAGGTCACCGGACCGAGACCCGGCACGTCCACCTTCGCGTCCAGGGCATGGCTGTACGACGGGACGTTGCGCAAGGTCACGTGCTCCGCGCGACCGTTGCTCACGGCAACATCCACGACAATCAAGCCGGCCGGGGTGTCGAGCCGGACCACGGTGGTCGGCTCGGTCACCTCGACCATGCCGGACTCGACCAGCACGGTCGCCACGCCGATCGTCCCGTGACCGCACATCGGCAGGCAACCGGAGACCTCGATGTAGAGGACACCCCAGTCCGCGTCGGAACGGGTCGGCGGCTGCAGGATCGCGCCGCTCATCGCCGCATGACCGCGCGGCTCGTTCATCAGGAACAACCGCAGGTCGTCCAGGTTCTTGATGAAGTACTCGCGCCGCTCGGCCATCGTCGTACCGGGGACGACACCCACGCCACCGGTCACGACGCGGGTCGGCATCCCCTCGGTGTGTGAGTCGATCGCGCTGATCGTGCGGATGGACCTCATGTGAGGGATTCCACGGCTTTCTTCATGTCCTGCTCCAGTTGCGCGAGGTGCTCGGGGACCAGCGGCCCACGCGGCGGGCGGCACGGTCCGCCGTACCGGCCGACGTAGTCCATGCCCCACTTGATCGCCTGGACGAACTCAGGCCGCGAGTCCCACCGGAAAGCGGCGACCAGCGGTTCGTACAGCGCTCGGGCCTCTTCCAGCTTGCCCTGTACGGCGAGGTCATACAAACGGACCGACTCCGCCGGGAAGACGTTCGGGAACCCGGCGAACCAGCCGGTGGCACCCATCAGCAGCGCCTCCAGCGTCAGGTCGTCGGCGCCGGCGATGACGGCCAAGTCCGGCGCGAGCTCGCGGATCTCGAGGATGCGGCGGACGTCACCGGAGAACTCCTTCACCGCGACGATGTTCTCGATCTGTGCGATCTCGGCGAGGATGTCTGGGGTGAGGTCGACCTTGGTGTCGATCGGGTTGTTGTAGACCATCACCGGGAGGCCGGCCTTCGCGACCTCGGTGAAGTGGTTGATCACCTCGCCGCGGTTCGCGCGGTACATGGTCGGCGGCAGGCAGAGTACGCCGTCCGCTCCGTCCTCGGCCGCCTTCTCCGCCCAGGCACGTGCCTGGTGTGCGCCGACTCCGTGTACGCCGACGACCACGACACCGTCGTCCCCGACGGCCTCGATCGCGGTCCGCGCTACTGCTCTTCGCTCGTCGTCGGTCAGGGACGAGTACTCGCCGAGCGATCCGTTCGGGCCGACTCCGCGGCAGCCGTTGTCGATCAGCCACCGGCAGTGCTCGGCGAACTTGTCCAGGTCAGGACGCAAACCCGCCGGCGCCGTCGCATCCTCGGCGTACGGCAACGCGGTGGCGACGATCACGCCGTCCAACTTCTCGCTCACTCTTCCTCCTCGGTCGTGGAATCACCAGGCGCTGCCTGCGCCCCAGCCAGATCGCCCAGCCGAATTGGCACGGCGATCGGTCGTTTCATGCTTGGTATTCGTAAGTCGTCCTGCCCGGCTGCCAATGCGGCGACGGTCCGCGAACAGACCCTGCCCTGACACATTCCTAGCCCTGCCCGGGTCGTGAGCTTCAGCCCGCGCCCGTCGTCCAGTTGTCGCCCGACGACCGCGTCCTCGATGTCCCCGCGCGTGACCTCTTCACACCGGCAAACCACGGTCTCCCGCCCACTCCACTCCTTCCACCCGTCCCGCACCGGGTAAGCCTTAGCAAGAGCAGCCGCAAACCGCCGCCCCTTCCCCACCCCAGCCCGAGCTTCCTCAACCCCACGCACTGGGTTCAAAGGAAAAGAAGAAGGCACACCCCCATCCGAGTGGGGGGAAGGCGCTGCGGCATCACCAACCGAGTCGGCGGAACGTGAGGCTGCGGCGGAACCACCGACCGGGTTGGTGGAAGGCACCGCGGGACCGGTTACCGGGTTGGTGGGGGGTGTTGCGGGACCGCTCACTGGGTTTGTAGTGGTTTGGGGGTGGTGGGCGGCTTGGGTGCCGGCTAGGTGGCCTTCTTGGGTGGAGAGGTCGGCGCCGCCTATGCCGGTTAGTTCGCCGGCGGCGTAGATGCCGGGGGTGGTGGTTTGCTGGTTGTGGTCGACGATTACGGCTGGGCCGCCGTCGGGGCCGGTGGTTAGGTCGCAGCGGGCGGAGACGGCTAGCTCTAGTTGGGCGGTGAAGCCGAAGCCCAGGCAGACGGCGTCTACCTCTAGGCGGCGTTCGGTGCCGGGGACGGGACGCCAGTTCTCGTCGATGCGTACGACGGTTACGGCCTCGACGTGGTCGGTTCCGTGGGCGGCTATGACGGTCCAGCCGTGGCGGAGCGGGATGCGGTGTCTGGCGAGGAGGGCGGCGTACCCGATCGCCTCGGGAAGTTTGCTGGCGGCAACTAATGGGTCGGTGGACCAGCCTCTGCGGACGGTCTTGAGCGAGTTGGCCTCGAGGAGTCCGACGACCTGGGCACCTACGCCTACCAGGGATTCTGCGACTGGAAGGAGAAACGGTCCGGTTCCGGCGACGAGGACTCGTTTGCCGACCGAGATTCGTTGTCCCTTGGCTAATGCTTGGGCTGCGCCGGCGCTGTAGACGCCGGGCAGATCCCAACCAGGGAAGGGAAGTACGCGATCGTAGGCACCCGTTGCCAGGACGACGGCCTTTGCGTCTACGGCGAATACGTCCCGGCCGGGAGCGTCAGCCGGACCGCGTTGCACCCACAGGCGTAGGCCTTCGATCGCCCAGACCGAGCTCTCGGCCAGGTGCGTAATCCGCTCATGCGCAGTGACCCGATCTCGGCGCGCCGCAAACCCGCTCCATCCATGCTGGAGACTCTCCGGCCGTCGAGCTGCAAACTCCACCGGGAGCTGACGGTTGAACTGACCGCCAAGCGCTCGTCCGCTGTCAATCAGCACCACGGACGCCCCTTGGTCCGCAGCCGCGAGAGCCGCCGCGATCCCCGCGGGACCAGCTCCCACCACAACAACATCAGCCGCATTCCGGGGCGGCTGAGAAGAAACGGTCCGCGACTTGGCGGAGGAGAGGTGACCCTCCACCCGCTCGGCCGGCCCAGCTCGCGGAGGCACCTCGTCGGTTGGCGGGGGTGCGGTGGGGAGGACTGCGCCGGGTTGGGTTGTGATCGTGTCGCCTGGGTGGATGGTGCGTTGGCAGGCCCGGATGTCTGGGATTCCGTTGACCACTACCAGGCAGTCGTGGCATGCGCCGATGCCGCAGAAGGTGCCTCGCGGGCGGGCGGCGAGCCGGGTGGTTCGCCAGGACGGCTGGTTTTCAGTCAGGAGTACGGCGGCCACTGTCTGGCCGGCGCGGGCCGTCACCGGGACGCCGTCGACGGTGACGCCGACAGCAGGCGGCGTACCGACTTCGGCTGGGTCGTCCGCAGACGACCGGAGATAGGCGGTCATGCGGCCACCACCGCCGGGCGATCGACGCGGAACGGAGACGGGTCGATGTGCGGCGCGAGGCCCAGGAACAGCTCGGTGATCAAGCGACCTGTAGACGGAGCGAGCCCGATGCCCGCCCCTTCGTGACCGGTCGCGTGCCAGAGGCCGGCCACCCGTGGATCAGCACCGATAACCGGCAAATGATCCGGCGCATATGGCCGAAACCCGCCGTACGCACGGATCACCGCAACCTCACGCAGGAACGGGAACAGCCCGACCGCCTTCCGCGCGAGCTCACGCAACACCTGCACGCGGACCGAGTCGTCAAACCCGATTCGCTCCCGGCTCGACCCGATCAGAACGGTCCCGGCCCGCGTCGACTCGACCACCGTCGACGTCTGCAGCTCCGCGTCCCCACTCCCGACCGCGCCGACGTAATCCGCGTCGTACACCTTGTGTCGCACGCACTCCGGCAGCGGCGCCGTGACCAAGATCATCCCGCGCCGCGGCAGCACCTGGATCGGCGCACCCGCGGCCGCCCCGAACGCACCAGCCCACGGCCCACAAGCATTGAGTACGGCGCCGCACGCGATGTCCCCGTCCGACGTCTCAACCCCGACGACACGTCCACCCGACACCCGCAACCCCAGCGCAGTCACGCCCGACCGCACCTCACCCCCGCGATCTCGAACCGCAGCCAGCAAAGCCGTTGCCGCCAGCACCGGTTGCACCTGCGCATCGTCGGGATAGTGCACGCCGACGGTCACCCGAGGAGTGAGCAGAGGCTCCAGCTCGAAAACGTCAGACGGCCCGATCACCCGCGCGTCCACGCCGGCCGCCACCTGCTTGGCCGCAAACGCCCGGAGCGGCTCAGGATCCCCGGTCGCCACCACGACCCCACCCTTGGACTCCCACTCCACGTCCGCGACCCGCGCCGGCAACCGATCGCGTACGACGTCCCACTCGGCCCGCGACGCCACCGCCAACTCGAGCTCAGGCCCGGGCTCCTTGTCCGAGACGAGCACGTTGCCCTCACCGGCCGCCGTCGTGCCACCAGCAGGTCCGTTGCGGTCGATCACCAGCACCCGGACCCCGGCCGCGGACAACGCCTCCGCACAGGCCGCACCGACCATGCCCGCACCGACGACCACCACATCGGGTGTCGCAGCTCCGGGCATCGCACTCACCTCCGAACAGAACCGTTCACTAAAATGAACGATTCCGAGCGTACGCGCCCCGCCTCGGCCCGGTCAATGCACTCAACCGGCACTCTGCAGGAACTATCCCTGCAGATGCGGCCCGCCGAGCGTGATCGGGTACGCATCCGGCGGGTACTCGAGCAGCAGCACCGACCGCACCAGCCCGTCCACGGCCTCGTACCCGTGCGGCCCGCCGGCCCGGAACGCGAGGTAGTCCCCGGGCCCCAATTCCTCAGTCCGTCCCCGCGAAGTGATGCGCAGCCGCCCAGACAGGACAATGTGGTGTTCGGTCCCAGGATGCCCATCCGAATGCTGGACCGCGTCCGGCCGGACCTCTTGGTTGTAGATCTCGAACAGCCCACCCGGGTTCTCCAGCCGCCGCAGCATCCGCAGATCGATCGCGTCGCCATGTAGTACGTCGATCTCCGCCGACCGCACCAGCACCAGATCCGCGGTCGGCGACTCACTCAGCAGCGCCGACACCGGGACTCCCAGAGCGTTCGACAGACTGAACACTGTCTCGATCGTCGGGTTCCCCGCCCCGGACTCCAGCTGCGACAGCGTCCCCTTCGCGATCCCGGACCGTCGCGCGAGCTCGGACAGCGAGATGCCCTGCTCGTCCCGCCGCGTCCGCAGATTCGTCCCGAGCAACCGTCCCGCACCCATCGCCGTCACAGCCCGGAGCATGCCACATCACCCAAGCAGTGATCAGGGAATGATCCGCCCACGCCGCAGCGCGGTGAAGATGTTGTAGAACATCTGCTCGGTCTCGACGTACTCGTGGAAGCCGGCCCGGCGGGCCTTGGACGAGTCGGCGAAGAAGTCGTAGTCCCAGCCGAAGACGAAGTCCGCGAACGGCCACGACGACACCTCGGCGAAGGAGGTCGTGGTCAGGTCGTGCGCGACCTGCATCTCCTTCCACACGGGTTCCTTATCGGCCATCACGTCCGCCAGCGACATCTGCAACGGCGGCGCGACCTCGAGGCCGAACCAGGCACCCAGCTTCGGCCACAGCTCGTTCCATCGGAACAGATCGCCGTTCGTGATATTGAACGCCTGGTTCGCCGCGGCCGGTGCGGTCGCCGCCCAGACGGTTGCCTTGGCCAACAATCCGGCGTCAGTCAGCTCAAGCAGCGCGTCGTACGCTCCGGGCTTGCCGGGGAAGCGCAGCGGTACGCCGAGCTCCTTCGAGATCGACGCGTATACAGCGATTCCGACCGCCAGGTTCATCGGGTTGCCGAGGGCAACACCACCGACGACAGAGGGCCGAAGCGCTGACCAGGTCCAGTCCTTGCCGTGCTGGCGATCCTCCAGCAACCGCTGCTGGTCGACGTTGAACTCCGGCGGCAGGTGCGGCGGATCGTCCTCCCGGGCCGGCGTCTTGAACGGCCCGAGGTGCGCGCCGTACACCTTGTAGCCCTGCATCAGACTGACGTGCCGGAGTCCGCGGGCGACCGGCTCGATCGCGTCCACCACGTTGACCAGCATGGCGAGGTTCGGTGGGACGAGCTCGGCCCAGGTCGGGCGATCCTGGTAGGCGACGTAGAAGACATGCGTCACCTCGGACAGACCGGCCAACTTGGCGCGGGTGTCGTCCGGATCGAGCAGATCGACGCCGATGTGCCGAACCCGACCGGGTACGTCGGTCCCGCCACGGCGAGACAGCCCGATCACGCGCCACTCGGGCAAAGACGACAGATGCTCGACCAGATTCGTCCCGATGACTCCACGGGCTCCGACCACCAACGCTACGTTCTCCATACCAAACAGCCTGCCTGACCTGCACAGATAAGACCAAGGCATAGTTTTCACCGATCCCATAAACTCAGCTCATGACTACGTTGAGGCAGCTGGAGTACCTGGTCGCCGTGGTGGATGAGGGCTCGTTCACCCGGGCCGCCGAGGTGCTGCACGTGACCCAGCCGGCGTTGTCCCACCAGATCCGCGCGCTGGAGCGCTCCGCGGGCGGGCCGCTGCTGGAGCGGTTGCCGCGCAATGTTCGGCTCACCCCGACCGGCCGCGCGATGCTGCCGCGCGACAGGCGGCCGGTCTGGAGGTGGGCGAGTTGCAGATCGCCACGCTGTACTCGATCACCCTCGGCGTGCTCCCCAAAGCCTTGCGAAGCTGGCGGCAGACCCATCCCGACGTGGGCATCCGTCTCTTCGAGCATCGGCATACCGACGAGCTCATCGAGGCCATGAACGCCGGTGAGGCCGATCTCGCCGTCGGCCCGGAGCCGGCCGGCTGGACCGGCGTCACTCGGACGCTCGGGACCGAAGAGCTCGTCGTGGTGGTCGCCGCGGACGACCCCGCCGCCGTCGGGGAGGACATCGCCCTGAAGGACCTCGCGGACCGCGCCTGGGTCCACTACACCCCGGGCCACGGACTGGCCGACGTACTCGATATCGCTTGCGCACAAGCGGGTTTCGAACCGCGAGTCGCCGTACGCACGGAGCAGACCGCGGCCGCACCTGCCCTCGCGGCGGCCGGTCTAGGTCCTGCCTTGGTCCCCGACAACATCCTGCCGAAGGATTTCGACGGCCACATCCTGCATCCGCAGCCACGGGTCCACCGCACGCTCACGGCGTACACCCGCGGTGAACCCGACCCGCTCGCCGCCGCGTTCATCGACGTTCTGGTTTGGAGCAGCCGCGCCGCGGGCACGCGGAGTTGATGGCAGAGGAAAGGTGTTCCTCCTGACCGCGCTGAAGCGCAGTCCGACGCCTGGCCGCAACGCTCAGTCCTGACCCCAGTTGGCCACGATCACTGCGATCGGTGGGAGGACGGCTGCGACCGCGCTCATCCCGATCGCGGCCGGGATCGAGAACAGGCGCACGACGAACCAGGCCAGGCCGATGAGAGCAAGGCAGCTGCCCATCAACCAGTAGTAGAGCTTGCGATTGTCGTACTTGCGTCCCACAACCGCCAGGCTACCCCTGGCGGAAATGCGCACACTAGTGCGCGGAACCGCTCTTTAATGCACAGCTTCAAGCCTTGACAGTCCGGAAACGCACTCCTACGGTGTGCAGCCAGGGGCAATTAAGGCCCTGACCGTAATTCCGGATCCGTCACCGGAGGCGACCGCCCATGAAGCTGCGATTGTTGCTCACGGCACTCACTTTGACCGCGGGAAGCCTGGTCCCCGTCGGCACGGCACAGGCCGCCGTACCTGCGGGAGTGTTCCAGGACTTCGAGACCGATGCCGACCTGCAGGGCGCGATCGTCTCGCTGCCACAGGACAAACTCGAGCGGACCGCCAACCCGACGCACGGCGGCTCCGGTGTGAAGTTCACCGTCGCACCGGCCGGTACGCCGGGAGCGACCGCCTCGGCAGGCGTCAATCTGTACGCCGGCACCCCGAGCCTGCCGGTCAGCGACTGGAGCGGTCACACCGTGCTCGGGTTCGACTTCTTCACCGAGCTGGACTACACCACCGTCGGCCGGGTCACCGTGCGGGACCAGGCCAACAAGGCGTGGGGCCTCGACTACACGATCAGCGGCCGCGGTTGGACGCCCGTCGATCTGCGTCTGAGCGCGATCACCGCCGCCGGCGTCGACATCAGCCGGATCGCCTACATCGGCATCTCGATCCCACGCTCGAAGACACCGGTCACCGGTCACTACGACGCCTTCCGCCTGGTCGACAGCTACCCGTACGACGAGACGCCGTACAGCGATCAGGCCACGGCGCAACTGCTCCGGCTGAGCGACTTCGACGGCGTACTGAGCAAGCTCTCGCGACAGCTCGCCGACCTGGATCGCCCGCTCGGACCTGGCCCGACCGACGCGCGGTTGCGGGCGCAGGTCGAGGCTGCGCAGGCACAGTGCGTCGCGTTGCAGGACACGTTGTCAGCGGGGCCGATGACATACGCGCAGTACGCCCCGTTCAACACCGCGGTCACTGCGTTGCAGCGATCGGTGCCGCGGCTGGCGAACACGATCCAGGCGCGGTTGCGCGACCGGCACGCGGACTTCGGGCTGGAGTCGGCGGACTCGATGGCCCTCGTGTACCCGAAGGATCTGCCGTTTACGTCAACCGGGCCAGCGCCGTCGGTGTCGCTGACCCGTGGTGAGTACGAGAGCGTGCAGGCTGTGGTGTTGCCGTTCGCCGAGCAACTCACCGGCGTACAGGCGCGGGTGGTCTCGGTGTCCGGCCCAGCCGGCGCGCTCACCGCCTCGGTGGCGCCGGTCGGTTCGCTGAACGTGACGCCGACGAGCCAGTACCACCGACCGACGTACGCCGGCTGGACACCGGACCCGATCCGGGACGACCTGCACACGGTGGATGTCCCTGCCGACACGATCCAGCCGTACTGGATCCGGCTGAAGGCGTCGCCGACCGCGAAGCCCGGCAGCTACAAGGTGAAGGTCGCGTTCACCGCGAACGGCAAGCACACCAGGACCATGACAGTAGCGGCGAACGTCTGGCCGGTCACGGTCCCGGACCAGCCCAAGCTCAACACGACCTTCCACTTCACGCCGGCGATCGTGAACGACCTCTACGGCATCACCGATCCGGCCGAGCAGGAGGCGACCAAGCACACGTACTGGTCGTTCCTGCACGACTACAAGATCGAGCCGGACCAGCTGTACACCTGTCCGTGCATCCCCTCGGCCCCGAACCCGGTGATCGTGCCGACCCCGGTCGAGGACGTGGTCTACATCCGGGACCACTACGGGCTGCGCGACTTCAACGCGCTGTACCTGTGGGCCGGGCGGCTGAATCCATCGAAGCCGGAGACGTGGCAGGCCCAGATCGACACCTGGATCGCACAGCTGCGGACCGCGATGGACAGCTACCGGGCTGCCGGTGTCGACAAGTACGCGTACGTCTACGGCTTCGACGAGGCCAGCGGGCCGATGCTCCAGGCCGCCAAGCAGACCTTCGCCGCGGTGAAGGCCGCCTTCCCGGACGTGCCGATCATGACCACGCTGCGGGACAACTCGATGGGCGTCGATACCGGACTGACCGGGCTGGTCGACATCTGGGCTCCGCAACAGGACCTGTACAACCAGGCGGTCGCCGAGCGGACCCGTGCCCGTGGCGACCAGGCGTGGTGGTATCCGGACATCGCCACCGGCTCACCGCTACCGAACTGGTTCAACGGCTACCCGCCGATCGACTCGCGCACCCTGATGGGTCCGATGTCGTACAAGGCCGGCGTCGAGGGCGTCCTGTACTACGCGACGAACCGGTGGCTCCGCACGGACCACGCCAACCAACTGCTGGTGAACGACGGCATTCTGTCCGCGTGGAAAGCGGCGACGTTCAACGGCACCGCCGGCGACGGGTCGATGTTCTACCCGGGTCCGACCGGACCGATGGCCTCGATCCGGCTCGAGAACTTCCGCGACGGCATGGAGGACTACAACCTCCTCTGGCTGCTCTCGCACGACCTGTCGTCGAGCCACCATGTGCCCGCCGTGCTGAAGCAACACGCGAACAAGCTGCTCGCGGCCGGTGATGTGGTGACCGACCAACGCAACTTCACCGAGGACCCGGCCCACTACCGCCAGTGGCGCGCCGACGTCATCGCGACCACCACCGCGATCGAGCTAGTGCGTTAGGTAGAAGCGGGAGACCGAGTGGAAGGACTTCTTCGGTTGCCAGTGGTACGGCGAGGCCGGATCGTCCTCGTGGGTGCGGAGGACCTTGCAGAGGCTGTAGGCGGCCATGTCCTCGTCATGCGGCCGATCGTGCGGGCGGTGCGGCGCATCGGGTGAGATGAAGGTGTACGGCGATGCGCCGAGGAACCCCTCCGCCGTGAAGACAGCGAGCATATTGGCCAGATGATCGGCCTGCTCCTGCTCGTTGCGCACGTACTGCGGTGGGATCACTGGGACGTCGCCACTGAAGTCGACGATGTCCCAGCCCATCCCGCCCAGTTCGGCCGCACCGGTGAACGTGCAGCACCCGAACTCCAGGATCAGGATCGGCTTGCCCAACGCGCGGAACGGCGCCAGCTCCTTGGTGTGATCGGCCCGGTCCGCGTGGTACGAGTAGTAGTCCAGCCCGACGATGTCGAACAGGGACCAGTCGACCGGCTCGAGGTCGGAGGCGGCGCCGTACGTGATCCTGCCCTTGAAGTTGCTTCGGGCAACCTTCACCATGCGGGCGGTGAACTCGCGGAACCTCCGGACCAGGACCGGCCAGTCGAACTCGCCCTTGGTCAGATACTCGACGCGCTCGAAGAAGGTCGCGCCCGGAACGATGCCGGGCGTGAACAGCATGAACTCGCAGCCGATGGCCAGGATCACCTCCTGGTCCTGGTCGCACCGCCGACGTAGCCGCTCGGCCTCGACTGCGACCTTGCGGAGTTTCTCGAGCTCGTCGGCCTGCGGTTCGTCGAACGATCGCGGCTGAATCGACACCGTCAGCCCTTGCTCGAGGGCCGCCGTCGCTGTGTCGGTGAGACGGCGTACGTCGCTGCCGTAGATGCTCACCCAGTTCGCGTGCAACCGGTGGCGGATGGCGCGGAGTTCGCCGCGCATGAGGTCGGTGCGCCAGAGCGCGCGGCTGTCGTCGCCGAGGAAGCCGGTGCCGGTGTCGTAGGCGACACCTTTCAACGTGAGGTTGCGTTGTCCGGTGGCGGCGGCGGTCGTTGTGGTGGCGAGTCCGGTGGTGGTCGCGAGCAGGCCGAGGACGGCGGCGCGTTGGAGGAACTGAGCCCGGTTGATGGTCATGGTCCCGAGTTTTCGCCGGTACGCCGGGCAAGTCGTCGTACGGAGGTCCCCGGTGCTGCGACTTTGGTCGTTCGTGGCACGGGGATGACCCGTCACCGTTGTGCCCTGTCAATCGCTTGCTCTAATCCACCTGAGCGCGCAACTCTTCGGAGTCGCGGTGGCCGGTCCACGGGGATCGGCCACCGCTTCCACTTGGGGCTTTGGTCTACAGGTCGGCGAAGGCTGAGGCTGGGTTCTCGAAGGCGTCGGCGACGAAGCGGAGGAAGGCGGCTGCCGTTCCGCCGTCGCAGACCCGGTGATCGAAGACGAGCGACAGTTGGGTGAGCTTGCGGACCGCGATCTCACCGTTCACCACCCACGGCCGGTCGATGATCCGGCCGACGCCGAGGATCGCAACCTGCGGATGGTTGATGATCGCGGCACTCCCGTCCACGCCGAAGCTGCCGTAGTTGTTCAGCGTGAACGTCCCGCAGTTCAGCTCGTACGGCGTGAGCCGGCCGGCGCGGGCGGATCCGGTCAACCGCCGGATCTCCTCGTCGAGGGCTCGGGTGGTCAGCCGGTGCGCGTTAGGCACAGCCGGTACGACGAGACCGCGGTCCGTCTGCGCAGCCAGGCAGAGGTTCACCCCGTCGTACTGGACCAGTTCGTCGCGCTCAGTGTCGACAAATCCATTCAGCTCCGGGTACTTCATCAACCCGGCCACCACGAACCGCCCCATCAACGCCAGCAGCCCAGGGCCTGAGTCACTTGCCGATCGCAACGACTCTCTGAGCTCGACGAGGGCGGTGGCATCCACGTCCACCCAGGTGGTCGCCTCCGGAATCTCAGCTCGGCTACGAGCCAGGGTGGCCGTCACAGCCTTCCGGAACCCGGTCATAGCCTCGCGCCGCAACTCCCCCAACCCGGTGCGCGACTCGACCTTGGCCGCGAACGGCTCGACCTGCTGAGTGGTCCGCGGCTCGTCGAACCGCTCCGCAATAGCCCGCTCAACATCTTTCCTAACAATCACCCCACCGGCCCCAGACCCGGCAAGCCCGCGCAAATCCACCCCAGCATCCCGAGCCAACCGCCGAACCACAGGCGAAACCACCAACAACACCCGCGCCTGCGCAGGTGCAGCGGAGGAAGCGCCAACCCCAGCCGCAGCCATAGAGGTTGCCGCGTTCCCCACCTTCTTCCTTTCGGCGGGTGGGGCGGACGGGGCGCTGACCGGCTCCGCCGCAGGGGAGGCAGCCTCAGCCGGCCGACTGAATGAACGGGGCTTACGACGCCGGCCTGAGGAAGTTCCTTCACCTGTGCCGTAACCGATGAGGACGTTCCCTGAGCCGGCCTGTTCTTCCTGGCGGTAGGCATCGGCGGCAGACTCGACCTCAGCCGAAATGGTGATGAGCGGTTTGCCCACCGGAACCACAGTGCCCGCGTCGCCATGGAGTTCCTCAACCACCCCGGCATACGGACAAGGCAGCTCAACCAAAGACTTCGCCGTCTCGACCTCGGCGACCGGCGTATCGACGACCACCACATCGCCGACCTTCACCAACCAGCGGACGATCTCCGCCTCGGTCAGCCCTTCACCAAGATCGGGCAGATGGAAGGTGTTCACGAGTCCTCCCACTGCAGATCGTCCACAGCATCAAGGATCCGATCCACCCCCGGCAGCTGGTACTTCTCCAACTTCGGCGGCGGATAAGGAATGTCGAACCCGGTCACCCGCCGAATCGGCGCCGCCAACGAGTGGAAGCACCGTTCAGTGACCCGAGCAACGATCTCCGACGAAACACTCGCAAACCCACTGGCCTCCGCAACCACAACAGCCCGACCGGTACGCCGTACCGCCGCACAAACCGTCTCATCATCGAACGGCACGATCGACCGCAGATCCACCACCGTCAACTGCCGCCCCTCAGCCGCCGCAACCTCAGCAGCCTCGAGCGCAACCGGCACCGAAGGCCCGTACGCAATCAACGTCGCGTCGGCCCCTTCCCGACGTACGACGGCAGTCCCGATCCCCGGCTGATCCTCGGTGAGGTCGACCTCCTCCTTGGCCCAGTAGAGCTTCTTCGGCTCCATGAACACCACGGGATCCGGGAACTCAATTGCCCTGCGCAACAACGTGTAGGCATCCGCAACGGTGGCCGGGGCAACGACCGTCAGACCGGGAGTGTGCGCGTAGTAGCTCTCCGACGAGTCGCAGTGGTGCTCGACGCCACCGATCCCACCGGCGTACGGCATCCGGATCACCATCGGCAACGCGACCCGGCCCTGCGTCCGGTTCCGCATCTTCGCGACGTGGGAGACGATCTGCTCGAACGCCGGGTACCCGAACGCGTCGAACTGCATCTCGACCACCGGCCGCATCCCGTTCATCGCCAGCCCGACCGCCATCCCGACGATCCCGGACTCGGCCAATGGGGTATCGAAGCAACGATCCTCGCCGAACTCCGCGGTCAACCCGTCCGTGATCCGGAAGACGCCACCGAGCGCGCCGACATCCTCACCGAACATCAGCACCGAGGAGTCGGCCTTCATCGCGTCCCGCAACGCCTGGTTGAGCGCCTGCGCCATGGAGATCTTCTCGTGCGTCATGGGTTCAGGCCTCCTCTCGCGCCAGCTCGTCGCGCAGGAACGCGGACTGCTCCCGCAGCTGCTGCGTCTGCTCGGCGTACAGGTGGTTGAACAGATCCTCCGGGTCGACCGACGGCTCCGGCATCAGTCCCTCGCGCAGCTGATCGGCAACCTTCGCGGCCGCCGCATCCGCTTGCTCACGGACCTCATCGTCGAGCCAGCCCTGCTGACTGAGGTAGGTCTCCAACCGCTTGATCGGGTCGCGGTCCAGCCACGGGGTGACCTCGTCGTCCTCGCGGTAGCGCGTCGCGTCGTCGGCGTTGGTGTGCGCCTGGACCCGATACGTGTGCGCCTCCACCAGCTGCGGCCCTTCGCCCGCGCGCGCCTTCTCCACAGCGTCTCCGAGTACGGCGAGCAGGCCCGCCAGATCGTTGCCATCAGCCCGTTCTCCGGGTACGCCGTACCCGATGCCCTTGTGTGCCAGCGAAGGCGCAATGGTCTGTCGGGCGAGCGGGACCGAGATCGCGTACTCGTTGTTCTGGATGAAGAACACCACCGGCGCATGGAAAACGGCGGCGAAGTTCAGCGCCTCGTGGAAGTCGCCCTCGCTGGTGGCGCCATCACCGCAGAGCGCCATCACCACGGTGTCCTCGCCCTTCAGCCGGGCCGCATGTGCGACGCCGACGGCATGGGTGAGCTGGGTCGCCAACGGGGTGGACTGCGGCGCGACGTTGCGTGCGTACGGGTCGTAGCCCGAATGCCAGTCACCGCGGAGCAGAGTCAGCGTCTCGATCGGGTCGACGCCACGGCTCACGATCGAGACCGTGTCGCGGTACGTCGGGAACAGCCAGTCGCCGTCCCGCAGCACCAACGTGGCCGCGACCTGGCAGGCCTCCTGGCCGTGCGACGACGGGTAGACGGCGAGCCGGCCCTGACGAACCAGCGCACTCGCCTGGTCGTTGATCCGACGCCCCTTGATCAACTGAACGTAACCGTCGACCAGGGCTTCTCTGGTGGGAAGCCGGTACGACGGGTGGTCGTGCGGTACGCCGTCCTGGTCGATCAACCGGACGGGTTCCGCGGAGGGGAGCAAGCGCTCCTCAACGGTGGTCATGGACCCTCCTGCGCAGGAGACGGACGGTAGGCTCATCGTCGTCCTTCTGGCCATTCGGATCTATAGTTGTGAGAATCGTGAGACGTTTGGTCCACGATCATCGCGAGGAGCGGCATGATGTCCGATGAGGTGATGGTCCACCGGGCCGGTCCTGGACAGATGGTCGTGGCTCCCGCGCTGGACGAGGTCGACCGGCAGATCGTGGAGGCACTCGGACGGGACGGCCGGCTGTCGATCCGGGCTCTCGCGGACCAGGTCCACATCTCCCGGGCGAACGCTTACGCGCGGGTCGAACGGCTCACCTCGACCGGGGTCATCACCGGCTTCACGGTGACGGTCGATCCGCTGAAGCTGGGTCTCGCGACGTCGGCGTACGTCACCCTCAGTCTCCGGCAGAGCTCGTGGCGATCGCTCCGGGAGCAACTCCAGGCGATCCCCGAAATCAAGCACATGGCGCTGGTCGGCGGTGACTTCGACGCCATCCTCCTGGTCCGAGCCCCCGACAACGAGGGCCTTCGCCGAGTGGTCCTGGAGAAACTCCAAGCCATCCCGGAAGTCTTGGCCACCCGGACCGCCTTGATCTTCGAAGACCTCGGCACGCTTTAGCTAGCAACCGCAGGAGCTGCGCAGGATCAGCTCCGTGGGATAGGTGACCGCCTCCACCGTGTTCTCGCCGTCGATCAGGCGGCGGACCGCCTCCTTCGCCAGTTGCTCGAGGGGTTGGCGGACGACTGTCAGTGGGGGCCAGCTGTATTCGGTTTCGGCTGTGCCGTCGAAGGCGGCTATCGCGATGTCTTCCGGGACTCGGAGGCCGGCCTCATGGATGGCCCGGAGGACGCCGATCGCCTGGAGATCTGAACTGGCGAAGATTGCCGTGGGCTTCGCGGCGAGCAACTCCTGGCCGGCGGAATAACCACCCCGACGGCTGAACGTCGTACGAGCGATCGGGCCATCGGCGAGGCCGGCGTCCGACAGCGCATCACGCCAGCCCAGTTCGCGTTCGCCATCGCGCGGTCCGCCTATAACCAGGCCGATCTCGCGGTGACCGTGGCTGATCAGGTGCTCGACCCCACGCCGGGCGCCCTCGCGATACTGCGGCCGCACCGACGACACCGCCGGCAGCACCCGATTGATCGCGACCACAGGCAGACCGACCTCGACGAGATCCGGCTCCTCAGCCGGCGCGACCAGGATCAGCCCGCTCACCTGCCGGGCCACCAACTCCGCGACCTTCGCCTGCTCGGTCGCCGGATCACCGTCGGTCCCGGTCTGCAGTACGACGTACCCCCGAGCCGAAGCCTCCTTGTCGATGGCCTTCGCGAGCTCAGCGAAGAGCGGATTGCCACCGTCAGGCGTGATCAAGCCGAAGGTCCGAGTCGTGCCCATCCGGAGCGCCCGGGCGGTCGCATTCGGCCGATACCCAAGGACCCGGATCGCCTCCAGAACCCGCTGCCGGGTCTCCGGCGCGACCGGGCGCGGGCCCTCGTTGACCACGTAGCTGACCACCGCCGTGCTGACCCCGGCGTACTGCGCCACGTCGTTCCGCGTGACTGGGGTGGCCTTCGGCATGAGGCGATAGTACGGCCTTGACCGGGTTGGAAAGCGATTGCTAACGTGCTGAATCTACACGAGTAGAAGGAGCTTCGTCGTGCCCAGACGCTATGCAGTCGCCGGGACCGGTTCCCGAGCGCGTTCGTACGTTCGCGCGATCATCGAGGAGCACCCCGAGGAGGCCCAGCTCGTTGCCCTGCTCGACCCGAACCCGGGGCGGCTGGCGTTCCACCAGAAGTACGTGCAGGAGCTGGGTGGCGCGGAGCTTCCGCAGTACGGCGCTGACGATCTGGAGCGGATGGTCAAGGAGCAGTCCGTCGACCGGGTGGTCGTGACGAGCCCCGACTACACCCACGCGTCGGTGGTGTCCCGCCTACTGCGTGCCGGTGCGGATGTGATCGTGGAGAAGCCGCTGACGATCGACGCCGACGGCACCCGGCAGATCGTCGACGCGATGAACGAGTCCGGCAAGTCGGTCGTCGTGACCTTCAACTACCGCTACTCCCCGCGGAACAGCGCGCTCCGGCAGCTGATCCAGGACGGCGAGATCGGCAAGGTGACGAGCGTCGAGTTCCAGTGGGTGCTCGACACCCGGCACGGCGCAGACTACTTCCGGCGCTGGCACCGCGAGAAGCGATTCTCCGGCGGACTGATGGTCCACAAGGCGTCCCACCACTTCGACCTGGTGAACTGGTGGATCGCCTCGTCCCCGACCCGCGTCTTCGCGTCCGGCGGATTGTCCTTCTACGGCTCGGAGAACGCGGCAGCTCGTGGCCTTGGGCAACGACCTGAGCGCGGTACGGTCGATGGTTCGGCCAACGACCCGTGGTTGCTGGATCTGCGTACCGACGACATCAACCGTCAGCTCTACTGGGAGAGCGAGCAGTACGACGGTTATCGGCGGGACCAGGACGTGTTCGGGCCGGGGATCACGATCGAGGACAACATGTCCGTGATCGCGGAGTACGCGAACGGTGCCCGGATGAGCTACTCGCTCAACGCCCACTCACCGTGGGAGGGGTACCGGGTCTCGGTCAACGGCACCGAGGGTCGCGCCGAGCTCGAGGTGGTCGAGCGGGCCGCGGTGATCGACGATCACATCGACCCGAGCTACCCGTCCGGGCGCGTGATCGCCGGCGAGGTCCGGTCCGACGGCGAGCGGCTAATCCTGCAGAAGCACTGGGCTTCCGCGGTCGAGGTCGAGATCCCCCGTGGGGAAGGCGGTCACGGTGGTGGCGACCGCCTGATCTACGCGGACCTCTTCAAGGGCCCGGGCAACGACCCGCTCGGCCGCGCCGCCGACGTGCACGACGGTGTCCGAGCCGTTGCCGTCGGCATCGCCGCCAACCAGTCCCTCGCCACCGGCCAACCGATCACAATCACCGACCTAGAACTGGGCGGCTGGCGCTAGGGCCATCACACTCGCCGACGATCGGACCCCACGCGGTGGCGGCTGGCGCTAGGCCGGCGGCACCTACCAAGCGGCCGGGAGGCCCGGGCGGTGGGTGCCGAAGGTCCATTCGTAGCCTTCGGGATCGGTGACGCGGCAGCGGTAGTTGCCCCACTCCGTCGTACCGGGTTCCCAGATCGGCTCGGCGCCGGCGGCGGTCGCCGTATCCCAGACGGCGTCCACCTCGGCTTGGGAGTCGACGGCGATGTACGCGCCATGGCCCACGGTGTCGCCCTTACGCAAGGGCCGGTCGTAGCCCGCTTCGTCGGTGAAGAGCGTGAAGGCGACACCGTCGGACCGCATCTCGGCGTGCATGATCCCGCCCTTGCCGTCGGGGACCTCCATCGTGGTTTCGAACCCGAAGGCCTTCTCCAACCAGCGCAGTGCGCCGACCGCGTCGCGGTAACCGAAGTACATGTGGAAGGTAGTCATGAGATCAGCATCGGCCAGGTAGCGGACAGGACCTGACCGCTACCCGGAACGTCCGGGAGGTCGACGGTCGCGATCCAGCGCAGCTCGGCATCTGCTGTCGGCAGTTCCATCACATACGCCTCACCGAGGTCGTGCCCGGTCAGCCAGAGCCGGCCATCCGGTCCCCACGAACCACCCGAGTTCGACATCGACTTGAACCGGTCCAGGATCGTCTTCGGGATCGTGTACGACGCCAGCGGCTGGAACTTGTCGTTCAGCTTCACGATCTGGGTGTTGTCGGTCTGCCCGTACGGCTCACCGGTCTCGTCCGAGATCTCGTCGTAGTTCGCGAACCCGGCCCACCAGGCACCGTCGTGCCAGTCCAGCCAGGTGAGCGAACCGCGGTAGATGCCGAACGAGTACGAGTCGATATGCCGCATCGTCCTGGCGTCGAACACCTCGATCGAGCTCTCCATCGGAAAGTCCGGGTAGTTCGAGTGCACGGCGTACAGCTTGCTGCCGACCACCACACCGCTGTCCATGTGGATGAACGACGTCAACGGCGTCGCCTGGGCCGGGACGCGATGAGCTGTCCCGGACGGAATGGAATCCTGCACCCCGACCCTCGTGTCACCGGCGGAACGGCGGGTGAATCTGATGCGTCAGGTAGCTTGCCGACGGGCTGCCCGCTGGCGGCGGAACCAGATGAACAGCGCCACGCACGGGATCACCAGACCGCCGATGCCGAGCGCGAGGAAGTCCCACTCGGCACCGATGTGGTCGACCAGCCAGCCGAAGTTCTGACCGAAGAACCCGGTCACGAAGGTCAGCGGCAGGAACACGGTCGCCAGGATGGTCAGCTGCTCGATCGTCGCGTTCTGCCGGACACTGACCTTGGTCTGCTCGACCCCGATCACCGCCATGTTCGCCTCCAGCACGGTCGCGAGGAGGTCGCGTTGCGCCGCGACCTCCTCGTTCACCAGCACCAGGTGGTCGTGCACATCCCGGAAGTACGGCAACAGCGGGGTGTCCCGGGCACCGCGCTCGATCGTCGCGAGTACGGCCATCAGCGGGTGGACGGCCCGGTAGAAGTCGGTCACCTCTCGGCGGAGGAAGTAGATCTGCTCGGTCGGCGCGACGGAGCCGGCGAACACGGTCTGCTCGACCCGCTCGATATCGCGTTCGAGTTCGGCGACGACCGGGCCGTAACTGTCGACCACCTGGTCGAGGATCGCCCAGAGGACCGAGCTCGTGCCGCACTCCAGCAGCTCGGGCCGCTGCTCGAGCCGGATCCGGGCGCCGTGCAGATCACTGGCCACGCCTTGGCGAACCGTGATCACGAACGCCGGGCCGACGAACACGCTCACCTCGCCGAAGTCGACCTCCTTGCGCTCGTCGTCGTACCGGGCGGTGCGCAGGATGACCAGCTCGACGTCACCGGCGTACGGCTCGACCTTGGGCCGGAGGTGGAACGTCTGGGCGTCCTCGACGGCCAGCTCGTGCAGGCCGAAACTCTTTCTGGCCTGATCGAGCTCCTCGGCGGTCGGGTCGAACATCCCCAGCCAGACGAACCCGCCCTGCCGGCAGTGCATCGCAGCATCCTCGACCGACATCGCCTCGACGTGCTGGCGGCGTCCGTCCCGGTAGTAAGCGCAGTCGATGATCATGGTGACCTCCTCCCCCGATCGTCGTCGCAGAAGGCGATAGGAAATAGGGTTGGGCGGGAAAGCGGCGGTGAACATCGGTGACGGGTCGGCGCCTCGGCGAGGTGCCGGTGAGGAGAAACCGTGGGACAACCAGTGGTACTGATGCCCGGACGGATGCACCCGGCGGTCGCCGAGGGGCTGGAGGCTCACTGTGAGCTGATCCGGCTCTGGGAGGAGAGCGACCCGGACGCCGTCCTCGCGGCCCGTCGCGACGACATCGTCGCGGTCGCGACCGGCGGGACGCTGATCGACGGGGAGTTCCTGGACAAGCTGCCCGCGGTGAAGCTCGTGGCCAGCTTCGGCGTCGGCTATGACCGGATCGACGCGACGGCCGCGGCCGAGCGTGGTGTCGTGGTGACGAACACTCCCGGCGTGCTGGATGCCGAGGTGGCCGACACGGCCCTCGGCCTGCTGCTGATGACGGTGCGTGAGCTACCGCAGGCCGAGCGGCACCTGCGCGACGGCAAGTGGAAGGACGGCGCCTACCCGTTGACCCGGGCAACGATGCACGGCCGCCGGATGGGCATCCTGGGCCTCGGCCGGATCGGGCAGGCGATCGCGGACCGGGTCGCGCCGTTCGGCATCTCCGTTGCCTACCACAACCGCAGCGAGAAGGACGTCGCGTACCGCTACTACCCGACCCTGGTGGAGATGGCCCGCGACGTCGACATCCTGATGATCGTGATCCCTGGCGGCGACAGCACCCGTCACCTCGTCGACGCCGAGGTTCTGAAGGCCCTTGGCCCGGACGGCATCGTGATCAACGTCGCCCGCGGTACGGTCGTCGACGAACAGGCTCTCGTGGATGCGCTTCGCACCAACACGATCCTGTCGGCCGGACTGGACGTCTTCGAACGCGAGCCCGACGTCCACCCGGACCTGCTGACGCTCCCGAACGCCGTACTCCTCCCACATGTCGGCTCGGCCACCATCCCGACCCGCAACGCGATGGCCGGTCTGGTTGTCGACAATCTGCGCAGCTGGCTGAGCAACGGCACCGCGCTGACCCCGGTCCCGGAGTCGGAGGGGCTCATCGGCTCAGCGTGATCTCCTCGTCGAGGCGGGACAGCTTCTCGGGATTGCGTACGACGTACATGCCC
Source organism: Kribbella sp. NPDC051952 (assembly GCF_040680855.1). Taxonomy (NCBI): domain Bacteria; kingdom Bacillati; phylum Actinomycetota; class Actinomycetes; order Propionibacteriales; family Kribbellaceae; genus Kribbella; species Kribbella sp. NPDC051952. The sequence goes on along the minus strand of NZ_JBFAXQ010000006.1, from coordinate 19,745 downwards.
TTGATCAGCCCGCCCTCGACCCGGAGTGCCATCACCGTGTCGCCCCCGCCCTCGAAGCCGATCCGGAGGGCCGGCTGACCGTTGATCTGGACCAGGTGCACCGGGGTGTCCACGAACCGGCCGCGGCCGCGGCTCAGGAAGGTCGCCACCCGGTCCGCACCGACGATCGGTTCGAGGACCGCCTGCACCACGCCACCACCGTCGGCGAGGAACACCACGTCCGGTGCGAGCACGTCGACCAGGTTCTGTAGGTCGCCGGTGGTGATCGCGCGCTGGAACGCTTCGATCGCGTCCCGGGTCTCGCCGGCGGAGACGACCCCGCGGGGGCGGCGCGCGGCGACGTGCTCGCGGGCCCGGTGGGCGATCTGCCGGACCGCGCCCGGCTTCTTGTCCACGGCTTCCGCGATCTCGTCGTACTCGAGGCCGAAGACCTCACGCAGCACGAAGACCGCGCGTTCGGTCGGTTTGAGGGTCTCGAGGACGAGCATCATCGCCATCGAGACGCTGTCGGCGAGTTCGACGTCCTCGGCCACGTCCGGCGCGGTGAGGAGCGGTTCGGGCAGCCAGGGACCAACGTACGACTCCTTGCGGCGACCGAGCGTGCGCAGCCGGCTGAGCGCCTGACGGCTGGCGATCCGGACCAGGTACGCACGGTGATCGCGGACGGACTCTAGATCGACGCCGACCCACTTCAGCCAGGTCTCCTGCAGCACGTCCTCGGCGTCGGCGGCCGAGCCGAGCAGCTCGTACGCGACCGTGAACAGCAGGTTGCGGTGGGCAACGAACGCCTCGGTGGCCTGATCGGTGCCGGTCATGGGCTGACTCCTTCGCACGGTCGACTGTCCCCCACCAGACGACACAGCCCGCGATTTTGTGACATCGGCGCCGGAGTGGCGTGCATCACGGTCACACCGGCGGGGTGGCCGGCATCTCGTGGTCGTTCGGTCCACTCCACGAGTAAGGACAACTGATGGAACCCCGTATCGACCTGATGAGCAACGAGCTCGGCGCGAAGATCGGCAAGCGTGTCTACAACGTCAGCCTGGCGATCCAGCAGTCGACACTGCCCGCATCCATCCAGGACCTGGTGATGCTGCGGTCCAGTCAGCTCAACGGCTGCGGCTTCTGCATCGACATTCACACCAAGGACGCCGCGGCGGCCGGTGAAACCGCGGTCCGGATCAACCTGGTCGCAGGCTGGCGGCACTCGACCGTGTTCACCGAGGCGGAGCGGGCGGCCCTCGCGCTGACCGAGGAAGGCACTCGATTGACCGACGCGGGAGTCTCCGACGAGACCTGGGAACTGGCGCGCAAGCATTACGACGAGGACCAACTGGTCGCGCTGGTCTGCCTGATCGCGATGATCAACGCCAGCAACCGAATGTCCGTCATGACGAATACCTTGGGTGGTGGGTACGAGCCGGGCGCGTTCAGCTAGGCAGGTCCCAGATTCGCTCGGTTTCCCAGGCGTACTCCCAGGCCTGGATGTCGGGCGGCTCGATGCCGAGGCCGGTGAGGATGGCGCAGACCTGCTCGCGGTGATGATTGGCGTGGTTGATCGCCTGCGCGATGAAGATGCCGACCCGGGTGCCGCGGGTGTTGTCGTCGACGATCATCACCCGCTCGACGTCGATCGGCTTCGCGAGGAAGTCCTCCCAGATCACGCCGGCCTCGTCGTTCCAGCGCTCGAGGGTGTCGAAGTCCGGGGTGGTGTCCTCGCTGTCGACGAAGGCGAGCTCGGCGTCGGCGATCCGGCGTACGTAACTCCCGTCGCACCGGATGATGTGATCGAGGGTCGCCACGATCCCGCCGTACGTGCCGACGCCGGTGATCTCGAGCTGCTCGGGCGTGAGGTTCTGATCCCGGCAGAACCGGATCAGGCTCTTCGTCGCCCAGTTGTTGTGCCGGATGGGGTCGTACAGCAGGTCGTTGAGTGCCATGCGATGCACGCTAGCGGCCGCCGTTGGTCCGGCGTACTCAATTTCCCGCGGTCAGGGTGGTGAGGATGTCGTCCCAGTGGTTCTGCAGTACGGCGAGATGCGTGGTCTGCTCGCGGATCACGAACCTCGCCTGTGGGATGCGCTCGGCGAGCCAGCGGCCGTTGCGGGTCGAGGCGTTCGCGTCCAGGTCGCCGTACCAGAGGTGGACCGAGCACGTGATCCGCTCCGGCCGGAACTCCCAGGTCCGGAACGAGATCGCGGCGTCGCGAAGGTAGCCGTCGGGGTTGACGAGCGCCTCCCGGACCGCGGCGGCGATCGCGGCAGGCGATCCCCGCTTGATGATCTCGGCGTCGCGCGGATCCAGCTCCCGGAGGAATCGCTCGGCGAGCGCGTTGTCGTCCGGATCGCGCGGGTCCAGCTGGGCGACGTACGCCTCGAAGTCCGGGCGCATGAGCTCGACAGCCTCTTCCGGCGTGAGTTGGGCGAGGCGGGCGAAGAACTCCTGCTGGGGTGGATCGAGGTCGTCCCGGTGGTACGGCGGAGTTAGCTCGGGCACGCTCGCCGGGGCCGCGGCCACGCCGACTGCGGTCACTCGGTCGGGGTGACGGACCGCAGTCGCAAGCGCGTACGGTCCGCCGATCGACATGCCGAGTACGGCGAACCGGTCGACGCCGAGCCGATCCGCCAGCGCGACGACATCGTCGGCCACCGATCGGTGGGTCGAGGCGTACGTGTCGGAGTCGCCGTACCCAGGACGGTTGACGGCGATCAGTCGTACGCCGGCATGCCGAGCGGCCGCGTCACCGGCGTACGCGGCGTGTCTGGTGTCGGGGCAGCCGGGCAGGAACAGGACGGCGGCACCATCCGGGGTGCCACCGTCCCACCACTGCAGCCGGTGTCCGTCAGCTTTCGGCGGCAGAGACGTTGACCATCCAGTTGATGCCGAACTTGTCCTGCACCATGCCGAACTCGTCGCCCCAGACCTGCTTCTCCAGCGGCACCGAGACCTTGCCACCGTCGGCGGACAACTTCTCGTAGTAACCGCGCAGCTCGTCGTCACCGCTGAGGCTGATCGCGATGTTCTCGCCCGGGTTGTACGGCATGCCCTGCGGCGTGTCGGACGCCATCAGCGTGAAGCCGCTGGGCGTCTCGAGCTGGCTGTGCATGAGCTTGTCGTCGTCGTCCGGGCCGTGGCCCGCGCCGAACTCCTTGAAGGTGTTCGTCGACAGGTCACCCCCGAAGACCCCCTGGTAGAACTCCATCGCCGCCCGCGCGTCGCCGTCGAACTGGATGTACGGATTGAGCCGTGACGCCATCGAACTTCCTTCCCCCAACCGTCCGAACCTGATGGTCCGGCACTCTTGCCCGCACAGTAGCGCCGGGTTCCGACAGTCCGCGACCCCCTGCGGTTTAAGGTCTGGGCATGATCCTGCGACACGTCACCATCGATGCCGGAAATCCCTACGAACTGGCCCAGTTCTGGAGCCGGGTCACCGGCTGGCCGCTCGGTGACGGGGACGAGCCCGGCGACGACGAGGTGCTCGTGAACGCGCCGGCGCCGGTCCCCGGCCTGCTGTTCATCTCCGTCCCGGAGCAGAAGTCGGGCAAGAACCGCGTCCACATCGACTGGGTCCCGACCGAACGCACCCGCGACGAGGAGGTCGAGCGCCTCCTCACCTTCGGCGCCACCATCCACGAAGACCACCGCCAGCCCGACGGCCGCGGCTGGGTCACCATGCTCGACCCCGAATCCAACGAGTTCTGCGTAGAGCGCAGCGAGTCCGAACGCACCGCCTGACTCTCAGGCAGCGCCGAAGCACCCTCAGTTCCCCCGGGCTGAGGGTGCTTCTGGCATTCGGGGAACTCTTCGGGGCTGTTGGGACATGTAAGGAGATGACAACCTTTTGGAGTTGCCGGGCATCTTTGTCCCGAGGGGTTTGCAACGTTTGACGCGGGTCACGACGTTGAGAGGGTGAGGGGCGGCCGGTGGAAGGGGGGATGGGGTGCTGAAGCGCAAGGTTCGCGACTTCCTGGTCGGGCCGGTGACTGCGATCGTCGTCACATTGGCGGTGTTCGCGTTCGTCGGCGGGCTGCTGGTCGTGCTCGAGCCGAGCTCCACCACCGCCGCCGCCCCTGCCACCGGCGGCACGGGGATCTCCAGCAGCCTCGACTACGCGCCACCCGGCCAGTACGGCTCCGGCACGCTCGGCCCCTGGCAGAAGCTGCTCCGGCGGATCTCGCCCGAGGACGACATCCGCGACGCGCTGACGTTCAACGGGATCTTCATGTTCGGCGACAGCATCGCCGTACAGGACGAGTCGGGGCTGGAGCGGCTGCTGGCGGCCCGTACCGGGGACACGATCGCCGTACACAACTGGTCCGGTCAGCCGACCTCCGCGGCGGTCGACGCACTCGAGGGCTGGTCCCGCGACTACGGTCTACCCGGGCGGATCCTGATGGCGGTCGGCACCAACGACATCTTCAATCCGCCGGCCTTCGGCGCCCAGGTAGAGCGTGCGATGCAGATCGCCGGACCGAACCGCACGGTGTACTGGGTGAATGTCGAGGTCAGCCGCTTCCGGCAGGACGCCGACGCCCAGGCCTCCGACCGCGCCAACAGCGCGTGGATCAACCAGCAGCTGGAGGAGGCCGCGATGCGCCACCCCAACCTGCGGATCATCCACTGGGCCGAGTACCTGGCCGCCCAGCCGGACGGCCTGGCCAAGTACCTGCGCGACGGCGTCCACACCACCGAGCCGATCGGCGCGGACGCCCGCAACGAACTGATCGCCCAGGCCATCGAAGACGCCGACGGAGACCAAAGCAGTCGATGAAGACTGCAATCTCCAAGATCTATGCAACCTTCTTCCGGGCCAGGGCATCTATAGAGGCAGAGGAAAGAATCTGACCTCGGGGGGACCGATGGTGGGCAACCTGTTACCGGAGTGATCGGCATCACTTTAGATGCCGGACGCAACGTTTAGCGGGCGGCCAGACATCTAGAAGTAGCACCGCCCCGAAGCGCAGAGCCGCGCAATCAACCTGACCCACATTCCCAGGCACCGCCATGCCCGAATCCAGGTCAAGGCAACTACAGGCATGCCATGGCATGCGGTGAGGGGGAACACCATGCCCGCGAGACAACCACGGACGGCCCGCACGACGTTGCGGCTCGCCATCGCGGTGTCGGTGAGCGTGGCCGCACTGGCGGCAGCACTGGTGGTCCCGTGGGGTGGCACCGAGCCGGAGGCCGCGCCGGACCCGACCGTTGCACATATCCCCGAACCGCCGACCGCACCCGCGACCCAGCCACGACGCGACTCCTACGCGTGCCCGGCGTACAGCGGGATCGACCGGACCAACCCGTTGCCGAACCTGTACAAGGACACGTTCGCCTGGGGGACGACTCCGCCGTACAAGGTTGGCGACGGCAAGGGGAACGTCAACTGGCGGGTCAACCCGGACAAGAACCCCAGCTGGTACATGTGGCTGCATTCGCTGCGCTGGCTGGGTCAGGGCATCGTTGCCGCTGGCAAGGGCGACAAGGTGGCACTGAAGCGGGTCAGCACGATCGCGCACGACTGGGTGACCGACAACCCGTACCCGTGGAAGGCGGACGTCGGCGCGTACGAGTCGACGATGCACCGCACCAACGTGCTGATCTGTTTGCGGCAGGCAACCTTGTCCGCACTGCACGCGGCCAGGCTGCCGTTGGAGTACGCCTGGCTGGACAAGGCGCTGGTGGACCACGCGTGGTTCCTGCAGAAGAACTACAGCGGCGACTGGAACCACGGGACCGACGAGAGCCTCGCGCTGTTCGGGGTCGGATGCACGCTCGGCCGGGCCGACCTGAAGAAGGTCGCGTCCGATCGGCTGACCAGTGCGATCAAGACGTCGATCGACACGCAGGGTTCGACGAACGAGCAGTCGACGGCGTACGCGCAGTTCAACTACTCGCTCTGGGGCCGGGCGATCGACGTACTGCAGAAGTGCGGTGTCGACCCGGGTACGACGATCAAGGCCCGGCGACGGGAACTGGCGAAGTGGCTCGCGTTGGCGACCAACTCGCTCGGCAACCTGCACCAGATCGGTGACTCCGAGGTGGTCAAGACCGCACCGGTGACCGGGACAGTGCTGGAGTACGCCGGAACGCTTGGGAAGCAGGGGATTCGGCCGACCCAGCGGATCGGGATCTTCGACGCCGGGTACATCTTCGGGCGGACCGGGTGGGGTGAGACGCGGGCGTTCACGCAGGAGTCGACGTACTCGATCAGGTTCGGGCCGTCGCGGAAGCTGCACGGGCACGAGGACCACACGTCGGTCACGTACACGTCGCACGGCCGGGACATCCTGGTCGACGGCGGGCACGCCGGCTACAAGATGGACGAGTGGCGGAGCTGGGCGAAGAGCCAGTTCTCCCACAACGAGATGACGGTGTTGTCGACGGCAACGGATCACCCGGACACCAAGCTGGTGCGCTCGAAGATCCTGCCGACGTCGGAGTTCTACGAACTGCACGACTCGCTGGGTGCCGGGATCGACCGGACGCGGGATGTGCTGGTGCTGAAGGACCCGGATCTGATCGTGGTGCTGGATCGCGGTCAGGCTGCTTCGGATCAGGAGTACCAGACGCTGTGGCACTTGCCGTCGGATCAGCAGGTCCGGGTTGTGGGCTCGTCCGCGGTGGCTGCCCGGCCGGGTGATCGGGTGAAGACGACGCTGTTGCAGATCCCGTTCCAGCAGGCGACCACACCGATCAAGGTCGCCAGTGGGGAGACCTCGCCGGTGCAGGGGTGGCACTACAAGACGATCGACAAGAAGGTGCCGGCGCCGGTTGTGACGTTCAGCCGGTCCGGGCGGAGTGCGTCGATCCTGTCGGTGATCGTGCCTACCCGTACCAACGCGGCCGTCAGTTACACGACGACGCAGCAGGGGTCGCGCATGCTGGTCAACCTGAAGGTCGACGGGGTCGTCACCACGATCGCGGTCAGCCAGGACGGGACGCTGCAGCGCATCAAGTGAGCTAAGTAACGACGGCCCGGCGAGTGGTTGACGCCGGGCCGTCGGTGCTGCTGCTCAGGTGGTTGTGCGGCCTCAGGTGGTTTGGGTTGCGCGGGGGCCGACGGGGTGCCAGCCGGCGGGTGGGTCTTCCCCGACGCGGCCGTCGACGGCTTCGCGGAGGAGGTCAGCGTGGCCGGTATGACGCCCGTACTCCTCGATGAGATCGCACACGAGCCGGCGAAGGTTCGGATGCCGGCCGTCCGGCCAGGAGATGTGCGCCGGCTGATCCAGCCCACCATCAGCCAGGGCCGCACTCAGCCGTGCGCGCGAGCGTTCAACCGCACCGTCCCACAGCGCGTAGAGCTCCTCCGGCGTGTTCTCGGCCGCGGAGTCGAACTCCCAGTCGTTGTCGTCCCGCCACCCGTTGTCGTCCCAGGTCGGATCCATCGGCTCTCCGCGGAACTTCACGAGGAACATGTAGTCCTCGTTCGCCGCGAGGTGCTTCATCAGCCCACCGATCGTGATCGTCGAGGCCCCGATCCGCACCTGCATCCCGGCCGCGTCGAGCTCGTCGACCTTGTAGCGGAACGTCGTACGCAACCGATCCAACGCCCCGACGAGATGCTCAACCTCGTTCCCGGCCAACGGCGGTTCCCACCAATACTCATCCATACCCCGCACGCTAACCCCCATTCCGGACACTCCCCTTCCGGAACTCCCAACCCCCTAAGCTCACCGAATGCAGGGGTATGCCGGCGTACGTCGGGAGTGGACCTTCACGTTGGCGGGCGAGACATGGAGTTGGTGACTCGTCCTTCCGCCGCCCGGAAAGTGGGTCGGGACTTCTACCTACGACCAGCCTCCGAGTGTGCGACGGATTTCCTCGGGAAGGTGCTGGTTCGTCGTACGACGTCTGGACGGGTGGCGGGCATTATCCGGGATGTTGAGGCGTACCCGGCGTTCAGCGACGAGGTCCACCACGGCAACAAGAAGACGCCACGAACCACGGTCATGTGGGAGGCCGGTGGGGTTGCGTACGTGTATCTGATCTACGGGATGTGGCACCAGTTCGCCGCCGTCGTGAACGGGGCCGACGTACCCGACGTCGTCTTCATCCGCGGCGTGACCCCGATCGAAGGCATCGACCTCATGGCCGCCCAATGGGACAAGCCCCGCCCCACCAACCGCCTGGCCGACTCCCCCGGCAAACTCTGCAAGTCCTTCCAGATCACCAAAACCCTGTACGGCGCAAACCTCACCGCCGACGACCTCTTCCTAGAGGACTGGTCCATCCCAGTCCCCCCAACCTCAATCCGCACCACCCCCCGAGTCGGCCTAAACCCCCACCACCCCGGCCACAACACGCCCCTGAGACACCACCTATGACCAAGGCCTGACCTCACTGCCTAGAGAACGGCACGTAATCCTGAGACATCTCTCGGATGCTGCGCAGTAGGTTTGCTGCATGGGGTCGACCGATCAGCGGTGTCTGTCGCGAGTCGAGCGGGCTCTTCTCGATGATCTGCTCGCGCACGACTTCGCCGGCGTGGAGCCTCTACGCGAGCAGGCTCGAAACGTCCTCGCCGGCAAGGGGTGCGACTGCGGCTGCGGGACCATCAACCTCACGCCACAAGATCGGGACGCTCCCCGCTCAACCTCGAGTAGCCCCGCCGAAGTTGAGGGCCGGGTGCTGGGTGCGGACGGTGTAGACATCGGCGGCCTCTTGCTGTTCGTCAGAGACGGACTGCTGTCCTCGCTGGAGGTCTACTCGTACGACGAACCGCTGCCGCTACCCGAGCCGCGCCAAGTGATCTGGCAGAACGTGCCGCGCCGCCGCTGACCTGGTCGATTCAGCCGATGCGTTCGTGGTGCCAGCGGCGGCTGGCCATTGGTGGCGGCTGGTCCACGCCAGCCTTGATCGCGTGCCAGGTGGCGTGCCATTCACCGGGCGGGCGCTGAAGCTCCTTGACCACCTCGGCAGCGACTCGTTCGGGGCTGCGGCGGTCGCGCGGGAAGCGAAGGAACACTTGGTAGCCGGCATCGGCCGAGTGGTAGTCGTCGTTTCCGGTGAACAGCGCGACCTTGAAGAGCTCTGGGTCCGCGTGATCCTTCGCCGCCCAACTCACGCCGAGGCCGTACCTGTCCAGATGCGTGCGGTCGATCTGCTCCAGCACGAGTCGAGCCGTGGTGTCCTCGGGGCGCTCCCACCCGTGGTCGGCGGCGATGCGGGCAACTTCAGCGTCGTACTCCTCGGCGTTGAAGCTGACCCCGCCACCGATCGGGACTTCATAGAGCCAGTCCCAGTGAACTGCAACTCCGTCACGCACGATCGTCACATCGGTGGAGCTACAGCAGTACGTGCCGCATTCACACCGCGCGATCGGCACCTGCTTGGGGTCCGGCGTCGCGATCAGCCGGTTGACGGGGATCAGGATCTCGAAGGGATTCATGCCCATTCCCGCGCCGAGTCGGGTCATCTCGACATCGTTGACGTACACAAGGAGTTCGTGACCACCCACCGACTCGTGCGCCGCGCGGACATCGAACCGGATGGTGTCGGTGGGCTGGCGGGACAGAACTCGGCCGTCGGCGACCAGCTGTTTCCACGGCGACAGTTCGCCGGGGCGGGGGATGTTGAGTTCGTCCAGCGTCGCTTCCAGCAGATCCTCGATCTCGTCCCGACGGTCGGACGGCGATGCACCCGCGAGCATGCGGAGGTGGGTCGAATCCAATCCGTCCACCAAACACTGAACAGCGGCGTCGATCAGCTGCTTAGGCCCGCCCGAGTGCGGTTCGACGGACCACCGCGAGGCAGCGTCGTAGAGCCGATGCTCGGGCGACGGGTAGTTGTACTCCACCCGCCCAGCATGAGCGACACAACTCCCCCAAGCCACCCACTGGTCAGCTTGGGTCGTGGTGGTCGGCCACCAGTTGGTCGAGGGCGTGCTGTCCGGCTGCCGCGAGTACTGGGTTGGTCTTGCGATAGACGCGTACCGCCCCCAACCCTGCGTTGAGCGCCCAGCCGCGGCCTCGGGTCCAGGTCGCGTCATCAACGTCCGCTGCAGCGCGGAACAGCTCACGGCTCCGGGCGGTCAACAAGGTCCAAGCCGGAAGCATGTCGGTCGCTGGATCGCCAAGGCCTACCAGTCCGAAGTCGATGACGGCCGTCAATCGACCGAGCTCGGCGAGCAGGTTGGAAGGAAAGAGGTCGCCGTGGATCCACACCGGCGGGCGGTTCCAGCTGGGAGCAGCCAGGGCCGACTCCCAGACCGCGATCGCCGCATCTCCATCGAGAGAACCTTCTTCGCTCAACTGCCGGATGGTGGCACGTACGACGTCGTCGTCACGGGCGTCGACCGGGCTAGCCCGCGGTGAGTCCAGCCCGCCCGCGGTCTCAATGCGCCGGAGTACGGCGATGAACTCGCCGAGCCGGCCGCCCACGTCGCCGAGGTCAAGATCCGTCCGGGTGGCCAGATCTTCGCCGGCCAACCACCGATACACCGACCAGGGATAGGGGAACTCCCCTTCGGGCGTTCCCGCGGCGAGCGGCACCGGTATGGCCAACGGCAACTGCGGAGCGAGTAGCGGCAGGCACCGTAGCTCCCTGGCCACCATCTCGGCAGCCCTGTCCAGGCGCGGCAGACGCACAGCCATCGCGTCCCCCAGCCGGAACATCGCGTTGTCAGTCCCAGCCGACCTGACCTCCACCAGAGGCAACTGCGCCCACTCCGGAAACTGACTCCCAATCAGCCCACGAACCAGCCCCTCGCTGATCCCGACCTCGTCAGGATTCATCACCGCCACCCCTCGAGCTAACAGATCCGGGCCCGAAATCACAGAACCCCCAGCCTCAGAGTGACCTCTGACCTGGGGTTTGGTGGAGCCGCCTGTCGGAATCGAACCGACGACCCCCGACCTCGAGCAGCGATCGTGCTCAGCGGCCGGGGGTCGTTGACGGTTGTTGAGGGCCCTTCGGGGGCACCTCGGGGGCATGGTCGATGTCGTGGGCATGCTTCTCAAGGAACTCGTCGAGCTGCCCTTCGTAGGCCTCGACCTCGGCCCCGTGAAGCGTCCGAAACTGCGCGTGCAGCCAAGCAGAGAGAGTCATGACCTCTGCCCGGTAGTCGTCGATCGCCTTCCGGATCGGGAAGGTCGGCGCTGGTCCTCGATGAAGAGCCGCGCCTGCTTTGCCCATCCGCCCTTGGCCAACAACGCCTCGCGATCGAGAGCGAGGATATGATGCGCCTTGTCATCTCCAGCGTCCCAACGGACGGTACTGATGAGTTCAGGCAGCTCAGCATGGAGAACCACGTTGCGTAGTTCTTGGATGAATTTGACACTGGAGATCTGGCCGACTGCCGCTGCGCGGGCCTCGTACTCGGTTCTGATGGGGGACGACTCTGGATATCCCTGCATGAGAACCCGGGAGTGATCCACGAGTGTCTTCACCGATGCCAGGTAGTTGTGAAGCAGTCGATAGACCTCAATGAAATAGTCCGGCCGATCCCTTCGCTGAGGCCCGACGCTGCGGATGAGATCCATCGCCTTTTCCGCCGATAGATCAGCAGGTGCTAACGTCTTCAGGAGCTCCCTTTCGTTAGCGTCGTAGATATCGACCACGGTCCGCCACATCGCCCATCGCTGCGCGGCGGTACGTCCGGGATGGGCCTCCGCTCGCTCCGTCAGCTCGTCAAAATCGCGATCTGGATCGTCACCAGCCACCAACTTGCCCATGCGCATGCTCCTCCGAGAGACCGGCCCCCATTCTGGCTCTGCGCTCGGCCCTTCCACAGCAACGACTGCCCTGCGCGTCTTCCCGTCTGCCGTTCAGCCCACGCGTAGCGCGATCAGGAGACGCCAGAGGCGTCAAGATGAAGCGCCCTACTGGACGAACGATCTTCGCCCCTCTGGTGGCTTCTGATAGGTCCTGACTGGGCTGAGCGGCAGGCGGGAAGACGAACCCCGACCACCCACCCAGTAGGCCGGCCGATTCGGACCCCTGGTCGACGAGCTGGTCCCGATGGTTGACCGGTGGGCGGGCGGGAAGGTGAGCGTGGCCCGGCTGTTCCACGCTCCCCAAGGTGGACCGCTCAGCGAAGGCAACTGGAAGCGGTCTGTCCGCTGGTCGGCCGTGATCAAAGCAATCGGAGTAGCAACCCTGCGAGTCCACGACCTGCGTCACACTGCCGCATCGGTATGGCTCGGATCGGGAGCTGACCCGAAGGTCGTTCAGAGGATCTCGGGGCACGCCTCGGCGGCCATGACGATGGACCTCTACGGGCACCTGATCGATCAGACCTCTGGGATGCTGCCCGGAAGATCGGGGACACCACGGGGGCACGGAGGGCGCTTGAGGGTGGAACGACGGAACCCCCAGCCGAGGAAACTTCCCTCTGACCTGTGGGTTTGGTGGAGCCGCCTGTCGGAATCGAACCGACGACCTTCTCATACGACTCACGCGGCTGGCGTCTACAGCAGTTCATCCTTCAAAGCCGGGAGCGCAGCCATTGGGCGCATCGTCCTTCTAGATCCACACCCGTCCATCCTGCTGTTAGCACGATTGTTAGCAGGATCGCAGTGTCGCTCGTCATCCCGCCATATGCCTCATCTGGTCCCCGGTTCACCTCGTGAGGGTCGGAAGGTACGACGCCTGCAACCAACCATGGCGGTCGCCACCCCAGTCTGCTGTTCAACCTGAGACCACTCGATGCCAAGCAGGGTCTTCAGATCCGTGGCCGTCTCGCTGTACAGATCACTGATTCGCATACCGATCACTTCGAACCCCGAAACCGACGTGTCTGGATTGCCCATGTCACGCCGAGCCGCCATAACGAAGTCCGAATAAAGACGCATCAGGACGAGGGCAGGCGCATCGTGATACGAACCTTGCCGGAAGTTGTGCCATGCTTGTAACGCGTCATCTGAGCCGTAAATTGCAATCCACGCGTCGAACTTTCTGAACTCTTCAAGAAGGTCGTCGGTCCTCAGGGCTTTGGCCATCCTCGGATCGATCATCTTGCTGAAGGTGTCTGTCATCGGTTGATAGGTGCTGTACTTCTTCTCTGCGAGACGATTCTCAAGGTCGCGGATCCGCTGGGCCTGCAGCTCAAGCTCTTTGGTCTTTCGAGCCGAAAGCAGCTCTAGCTGTTTGGTCTTCCTCGCCGACCGAGCCGCCGTGGTCGCAGCAAAAATGGAGACAACAGCCGGGATGCTGGCTAACGCGAACGGAGCCCAGTTCATATCGATCAGTATGCGACACCCTGCCCCGTCCCCTGCTAGCTGCCAAACCAGGTCACCGCGGCACGGGTCAAGAGTCGGCTGTGCCGATCCCGCAGGGACGCCATTGGCGCTCTTGATGCGTGTCGTGGTGGCCGTAGGATCGAGCGACCAGGGGGACGAGGCCAAACCGCCGCCTCCCCACGGAGCCAGTGGACCGGGTGACGATCGACCGTTTAAAGAACTGGCGAGAGCATATGGTACGCGCGGTGTAGGGCGTCGGCCGGAGATAATAAGCCCGGGCCGCGCTGCGCGCCGCTTGCGGCGCGCCTTGATACTAAGAGGTCAATCCGGCAGACGACGCCGCGAGCGCGGCAGGATGCGGGCGCGCGGCAGAGGCTCACTCCCATACGAGGCTACATTCTGGCCGACTTCGCTCAGGGTCTCCGGCCACGAAGCGTCGATGCGATCCCGAAGAGGGAGGATGATGGTTAGGTGACCTCAAAGGCTGCGAAACGGGCGAAGCGACGCGCGAAGAGAAACCGAGCCGCACGGCGCCGTGGGCTCGACTTCTCGGATCTCCCTCGTCCGCTGAGGCTGATGATGGAAAGTCAGCAAGAATTGGCCGGCTACATTGAGAGGGCGACGGACTTGCCGTCCGCCTCGGCGCTTGCGCTCGCTAACTTACGCCAGAGTGTCAGTGAAATTGTCGATAAGATGCGAAACCATGACAGTTTAGATGTTCTTGAAAGCATCGTTTATCTAAATTTGATGTCCGATCCTGAAGAATATCGCGAGACTGATCACGAAGGAAGCGCCGCCGTTGTTGAACTGGTCGCACTTATAGCCGGAAGTGGGACCGTCGTTGGCAATGCGGCTCAACCGGGTGCCTATGACATGAAGGATCAACCAGAGGTCGACGGCGTTCAAGCATGTGGAATGACGGCACTCAACGCTGCATCAAAATGGCGTCTATTCGAAGCTCTACAAGATGAGAACCCCACTTCGGGACTCAGCTTTCAGACCGTTATCCGAGAGACCTCACTGCGGAACACCTCCTATCCTCACATGCTGCGCCAAACGCTTGACGCGATATTCTCTCATGACGACGTGATCGCTGACTGCGTCGCAGCAACCGGCAGTACCCCCACGGAAATTTTCCGAGTACTAGATGCCGCATATTCCGTGCGCGAGCGACGCTGGAACGAGCGACTTCTAGGACTCGAGAGAGTTCACGCGATCTACTTGCGGTGGCAGGAAGGCGATCGCTCAGAACTGACAGAGGCTGAGGCAATCGAGGCGCTCGGAGCAGTTTGGGCGAATCCGGCGAATGCAGCCATACTCGACATTCCCGAAGTGGCGGCCGAAACAGGCCTGCCGCCGGACAAGATTGAGTCCATCCTGGATCTGTTCACAAGCAGCCTTGAGCACGATTCCGCCGTTGACTTGGTTGAGAGATTCTTTCGCGGTGACAACCCGCTCCGCCTGAGACCAATACTCCGTCACCCCTCTGGACGTCGGCTTGTTGTCCACGAGAGCCTCCTCCTGCCCGCCTTTCGCGAGCGTATTGAAGAGGCGCTCAAGATAGCCGGGCGAACGGACCGGTACCTCCGTCGACGCGCCAAAGACCTGGAGGACGCCGCACTCTCCCATCTGAAATCAATGCTTCCGAACAGCATCGTCCACGGGTCGTTTGAGTACTTCATTCCACATCCAGAGAAGCCGAATGAAGTCGAGCCGTCCTCGTTCACGAAGTTCGTAGAGAGTGATGGCCTTATCATCGTTGATGACGTCGCCTTGATCGTCGAAGCCAAGTCGGGTGCGCTTTCCCAACGGGCTAGATCAGGAGACTCGAAGAGGCTTGGTCAAGATTTGACGAAACTCGTATCCGACGCGGCATCGCAAGCAGAACGCATGCGAGAACGAATCACCAAAGATGGTGGTCTAAGACTTCGCAACAGAACTTGGTTAGACCTGAGCGGAATCCGCGAGATCTATTCGGTCACGATTACACTCGATGATCTCGCGGGCATAGTAACAGTGACTGATGAACTCGTACGAGCTGGGCTACTGCCCGGAATAAATCTGCCGTGGACCGTCTCCATCCATGACCTTCGCATCATAGGTGAACTGGTGGAGCGGCCGGCTGAACTGCTACTTTATTTGCGTCGCCGTACACTGCCTGAACTAACCCGCACCTTCTTGGCCACAGACGAACTCGATTTCTTTCTGCATATGCTGCGAGCGGGCCTTTACGTCGAACCTGATCCCGAGATTCTCGCAAGAGAGATCCCCAACATACCACCAACTGCGGACCAGCGGCGACGTTTCAAGAAGCAGCGGACTCAGTTCTTAACCAGTCGCACCGTCCCGCTCGATGACTGGTATTTCTACCAGCTAGGCAGCAAGAAGACTCCGGCAGAAAAGCCTCGGCTGAATGTTCAGGCTGATCTCCTCAGATTAGTTGATGAAATCCGAGACAGCGGACTACCCGGCTGGTTGTCAACGTCTACCTCGCTCTTGAGTTGCGACGAGACGACACGGCAAGACTTTATCGAGTACGGGTCTAAGCTAGCGCAAGCCACGAGGATCGACCGTCAGCCACATACCCTGACCGTCATCCTGGGCGACCGCCGTCAGAACTTCACCGTGCTCGTGTGGGCCTGCCGTCCCAGTAACGTCACGAAACAATCGTTCGACCGCCACCATCTCCGCTACTTGGCAGCCAAAAAACACCAAGCTCAAGCCTTACGTGCCGCCATAATTGTGTTCAACGAGGATGGCACATTCAGCCACCTCCTCTTCGACAATCGCGAGCCTGGACCGAATCCCGAGTTGGATGCGGACGTCAGTACGTTCGGACTGACGAAACTGACGGACATGAACAGGGCACAAACTATGCGCCGCCTCACCAAAATCTTGGGGGACTGATCGGGAGCAATCACGAGAAGACATGCGCAGGTCTTCGTTTGAATCCGGATCAAGCCGAAGCAGATGCTCGGCCTGCTGCTTCCATTCGTTTCGGAGCAACTCACTGGGTAGTCCAGCCAGTACCACCACAAGCTGCGCAGGGCTCGTGTTCGGGCTTGGTGACGACCTTGCCGTTTTCGATGCGGCTTTTCTGGACGATGGTGAAGGACTTGCCTTTGCAGGTGGGGCAGATCTGGCGTGGTGGTGGGGTGGGTTTGGGCATGTCATGTCCGTTCGTCAGGGGGTTTGGACATGACCGCGCCCTTGCCCCGAGAGGTGTGGACTGGTTGTCCGGGGCAAGGGCGCGGGGTGGTGGGCAGGGCCGGCGCGGACGCAGGGATCGGCACGCCAACCCCGCCGTCTAGGAGGGGCCAATGGGGAGACTCGGCCGTCCATGAGGGTCTGGAGGCGGTCCTTCACCTCGCTCGGGTTACCGACTCCGGCGAGGTGGTGAATGCTCGGGACCAAGACTGTGGTGATGTCTTTCTGTGGTGAGCTGCTGGACCAGGGCGTTGAACGCATCCGGAGCGGGCGACGGTCCTCGACGTGGAGCTGTCCGAGGTCATAGCCCCACTCATCGGCGAACCGCGCCATGCTCTCGCGGACTCGGGACAGCTCGGCGGGGTTGATGAGCAGGTTCGCGTTCACGTAGACAACCGCCGGCGGTTTGCTCACTAGCCGGCCTCGGCGGGCTCGTTCGTCACACGCAGGCTCGCGTACCGGCGCCCTATGCGTTCCCGAACCACGCGGCCTTCGCGGGCTCGGCGACGTGATCGATGATCTTGTGCTCGCCGAGCCAGACACAAACGCGGCGAAGCGGCTTCTCCGTTGCCGTACTCATAATCCACACCCGTATGTCGAGGGCGAAACGGTGAGCTTCGGTGGCGGCGTCAGTGCGCTACGTGATCAATCGTGGCTATCGGTGTAAGGGGCAACTTTCACAGCTTGTGAAAGTCTCGTGAGGCTGTCAGACACCGATCCACGCCGCATAGCGGGTAAGCGCATCGGACGGATGCCGTGACGCGTGGGGCAGGTCCATGACAACACCTCGGACAAGCGGATGCCGGCGGGCTTGGCCGGGCGCGACTCTGCGGGCGATCTGGAGATGGCGTAGCGCCTGGTCCGGCACATTAAGCCGCTGGTACGCACGGGCCAGGTCGAAGTGGTGATGCCCGATCCGCGTCGGCAGCCAGCCGCGGAGGAATCGGACGAATTCGCCGAGATGGATCGTGTGGGAGTAGTCGCCGAGCTCGATCATCGTGATGACGCGATGCACATTTACGTTGGTCGGGCCGAACCCGAACCAGAACGTTTCGAGATCCTCGCCGGTTCGGCTCGCGTAGCGGTCGGCCTCGTCCAAGTAGTCGCGTACGGCGGAGGCGTCGCCAGCACGCGCAGAGAGAACGGCGGCCCCGAGGTTGAGCTGTCCCAACGCGATCAGCGCACCTGGCGTCCTCGAGTCGGTGCCTTCGAGGTGCGCGCGGCCGGAGTTGTTCAGGTTCCAGCGCGTCTCGTAGTCCTGGCGACGCGGGTAGGCCGTGATCCGCAGGTACTCCCGAGCCGCTCTCAAGGCCGGCGCTCGATCCGCTGAGCGGGACGCGGCCCAGTCCATGCGGTTGAGCGCGGTCAGCGAGAGACGGGATAGCCGGCGGCAATCCCCACCGGGTGGGCGCAGCGATATGCCTCGGCGAGCAGGCCCCAAGCATCGTCACGGTCGGTGCCTGTCCAGGTGTGCGCGGCCGTATGAAGTTCGGCGTATAGACCTGGCAGCACTGGAGCCATCGACTCATAACGCGCCGCCTGGCCGACGATATTAGCGCCCCGAACAGCCTCTCGGAGAACGTGCACTGGGCGTGGCGTGATGGTCTCGTCAGGGTCGAGGTCGTAGAGGTCGAGTTGGGTACGGATACGTCCGAGCATCTTGCCCAACTGCTCGTCCTGCGTCGCCTCGGACGCCGAGTCCCAAGCAGCACAGATACTTCGACGCCGAGCGCTCGGGCACAGGCCGCCAGGAACCCCGGCGTGGCCGGCTGGCTACGGCTCTCCACCTTGGTCAACAAGCTGTAGGAAACGCTCGCCATCGAGGCTAACCCGTGCTGGGTCGACTGCCGATGCTTACGAAGCAGGGCGGTCCGCTCCCCCACCTGTCCCGCGTTGCCCATATCTCGATTCTTCGAGCCGATCAGCAATGCAGCACTCGCGCCGGCCAAGGTTCGCGTCGCGCCACACGAACAGAGCGCGGCAGGTCTGATATCGACGCAGCCCGAGGGGACAGTCCTGGACCGATCAAGCGACCGTCGACGCGACACTGAGCCATCACGGCTGATTGGCTGCGCACATGAAGACATTGCTGCCAGTAATCACCCTCCTCATCGGCATCGTTCTCAACGAGCTGCTGACGCAGTGGCGATCGCGCCGGGATCGGTCGGCGGCCCGTTTGGATCGCTACGAGAAGTTCGTCGGCGACGCGCTCATTGAGGCGTTGGACGCGATGGACGACGCCTATGACGCTGCCGTTGTGATTGGGCTCAACTCTGACAAGCACGGCACCGCCGGAGGAGCGGAGGCTATCACCACGGATGAGCATTGGTCGTACCGCGAACCTTTTGTGACAGCTGTCGGGAAGGAGGCGATGCGGCTTCGCAGAATCGCCGTGCTGCTTCCAGAGGCACAGTCACCGAGGATCGAGCTGGAGACGATGGCTCAGGCAGTTGCTGACATGGTTGGCCAGGGAACAGCGAGGCAAATATCCGACCGGTTCAAGCGGGTCGACGCAGCCATTTTGCCAGCGCGAGAAGCGATCGCACAGGAGCTGCGAAGGCTGTATTCAGCGTAGATCACGAAGGCGAGATAACGCCTCGAAGCACGCACATCTACGCAGGCCCGGCCGACCGCTGGAACAGCGCACCGGACGGGTAGTCCGTGAGGTCGAAGGTGCGGACGTGCTTGAAGCCGTTGTGGAGGTAGTAGTTGTGGAGGCCGATGTTGTCCGTCCACACGTCGATGCGGAGCCAGTGCAGCCCCAGGCGGTGAGCTCGGTGGCAGGCCCAGTCCATGATTTCGGTTCCTAGGCCGGCGTGCTTGCGGCGGGACGATCAGGCGGTGCATGTACATCGCCGGGTCAGCCTGCTCCTCAGGCGTACAGAGGCGGAGGTCGGAGAAGGTGTCCAGGGCGACGGTAGCGCGGCTGCCAAATCCGAGCTTGCTAACGGCCAGGACCACGACACCGACGACTCTGACGAGGACGAGGGTCCCGGCGTCCGCGCTGGTGCCCAGTTAGCAAGGGCGTTAGCAAATCCGCAACCATGAGTCGCACCACGAGTCAGCCCGGACATGCAGAACCCCAGGTCGTCAGTGCTCTGACCTGGGGTTTCTCCGTCTACCGGAGTGGAGCCGCCTGTCGGAATCGAACCGACGACCTTCTCATTACGAGTGAGACGCTCTGCCGACTGAGCTAAGGCGGCGGGTGCCGAGGCAAGAGTGTAGCCGGAGGGTGGGGAGGATTCCGAATCGGATAGTTCGGCGGCCGGGGGCCGGGCGGCGACCTGGGGTCGCCGGCAGAAGGAGCTCGCCGCCGGGTACGCCTTCCTGCCCACCAGACCTGCCTTGTACGACGAC